>CAYQYP010000099.1:0-20251 GCA_964421755.1 uncultured Acidobacteriota bacterium | reverse complement strand
GACCACGGTGACAATCCCTGCCGGGCAGATCGGGAATGAACAACCCATCGTGGTTACCAACGAGTCGTGGTACTCCCCCGAGCTCCAGGTCATCGTGTTCAGCAGGCGGGATGACCCCATGGCCGGGACGACCACTTATCGGCTGACGAATGTCGTCAGGGCAGAACCGGACCCTTCCCTTTTCGAGGTCCCCGCTGACTACACAGTTGAAAGCCCAAGGATGGGGTTGCGGAAGTTCGAGCACCGGGTGCCCGCCCCCCGCAAGGAGTAGATAGGGCGTAGCTTGGAGCACGGACGTCCCGCAAGATGGCGCCAACCGGGCCCAAAAGCGGCGGATTCTGAACCGCGAATCCGCCCTACGACTACTCGCCGTGCGAAAGCGATCGGTCGTAGGGCGGATTCGCGGTTCAGAATCCGCCGCTTTACGGCCCGGTTGGCGAGCTGTCTCGGCAGGTCGCCAGTCGTCGGTAAAATGTATAAACTGCAAGCCTTAAGGGTTACTGGAATCCCATCAGCATGCAGGCGGCGGTGGTTCCCACCCACATTCCCAGGATAGGTACCACCAACAGGTAGTCGAGAACCGAGGTAAAAACCAGCACCAGAAAGACGATGAATCCGTAACGCCTGATTCCCTCGAAGATCCCCTGGAATCGCTCCGGGAGGATTCCCGACAGGATCCACGATCCGTCCAGTGGCGGCACCGGAATCAGATTGAAGAAGGCCAGGATCAGACTGGTCGCCATCAGTTGCTTGAGGAAGGCAATCACCGGCGCCACCCAGGCGGGAAGCGCTGCGCCGGCGATCAGCACGTTCGAGAAAGGGTTGCCAAGATCCGCGGACACTACGTCGGGCGACCAGACTTGAATGAAAACCAGCGAAGCGAAAAAGAGGAGAACTGCGACGAACATCATCAATAGGTTCGCTGCCGGACCGGCGAACGAGACGAGCATGTGGTCATGTTTGGGATTGGAGAACTTTTCCGGGTCGACCGGTACCGGCTTGGCCCAGCCGAAAACCATGTCGGATTGTCGCCAAAGCAGAATGCCGGGGAGAAGGAGTGAGCCGACGATGTCGAGATGCGCGATGGGGTTGAAGGTCAGACGGCCCTGCTGGGCTGCCGTGTCGTCCCCGAGCTTGAAGGCCGCCCAGGCGTGCGCGAATTCGTGGACGGTAAAGAGGACCATCAGGATTCCGATCGACCAAATGATGCCGACCACCTTTGACGGTTTATAGCCGCTGCGGGTCAGGGCCAACAGATTGGCCGTACGCTGAGGCGACAGGCCGCCTTTGGAGGCCTGTCGAAGCCTGTCAGCGGCTTCTGACGGCCGGCCCTGGCTCAGGAGCAAGCGTCCATAGAGCTCGTAAAATTCCCCCCGATTCGCCCCCCGTTTCGAAGCTCGTTCGAAGTTCACCAGAGCCTCGCTGGGATATCCTAGCTTGGTTTGGGCAATCCCAAGGGCAGCGAGGTGCCCCCACGACTCCGACGCCGACTCAGGGGTCCGCAGCGTCTCTTCAACTTCCATAAAACGTCCGGCCTGGAGCAAATGGACGTGGTCCCCAACGGAGGGGTCGCCCTGGGCGAGGAAGGAGTAGTCGTCGCCAGTACCACGCGCGAACGAGACCAGAAAACCGATACAAATCAGGAGCTGGGCTGCCGTAGAAAAAGCACCGCAGGATACGGCAAGAATGGCCCGAATCGAGCGCCACCCGAGGGCTCGGCCGGCGCTTCGCCCCCGAAACAGGGCGACAACGCTGACAATGGGCAAAAATGAGAACACAACCAGCCACAACGAGACAGTTCGCGCCTGGCCGAGGACCGGCATCACGCCGCTCGCAAGAGCAGTTTCGGAACCTACCGGAAGAGGGAGAGACACAACCCCGTAGAGAACCCGGTATTCGCGAAGCGCGACCGCGTAGAAGAAGAACGCGACCAGAGTTCCCATACCGGCCGAAAAAACACCCCAAGAAATCCAAGCCGGGTACCCGGCGGCCCGCAGCTCGATCGGCGAGACAAGAACGTCCATCAGGAGAACCGCAGTCCAGGCGATGACTGCCAGCATCACGGGACGCGAGCTGACCAAGAGCTTGATGCCCCGTCCGCCACTTCGGAAGATTCCCCTTCCTTCCACCACGAGAGCCGCTATCCAGAGGACTTTGATTATCGAAAACGGGATCCGGGGCGCCGTGTCACGCAGCCGGGTAAGCAGGTCGCCCTGCCCGGCGAGGTCCAGACTGATGTCGAAGCCGTAGTAGGCGAGCACCGCCAGCGTCGTCAGCAGGAAAGAAATGAAAAAAGCGCGTGGGTAAAGACGAAAAGCCGTGCGAAGCGGGCCCGTGCGACCTTCCTCCTCCAGAAGCCAGAACTGACCCGCCAAGGCCCGCCGGGCCACGGCAACCAGGATCAGGGGCTCCACGAACAGCCGGAGGATTCCCATGAGACCCACTGACCAGTGGTTGGGAGAAACTGCTCCGACAGCCTCGGAACTCTGGCCGAACGCGTACCAGAGGAACAGGACCAGCACCCACCCCCAGCAGCTGGAAACCAGTTTCCACAACGGCCCCATCTTTTCCCCCCTTTTGCGCCGTAATTGTATGACATGAACGGAAAAAAAAGACAAGAAGGGAAGCAGTAACCCGGAGAGCGCGGGAGAATGAATGACGCCCCTGAAAAGCGGGGACCTCGACAGAGGTTCCCGCTTCACCAGGGATTATGGGGGTCCGGACAGGGGGAGCACCTGCACGGTATGAGGTGAGGCACAGGTGCGTGGCCAGACCCCCAACTCGAAATTCGCAGTTCGTTTTTGAAGGAACACGGACCTTGGCGAATCTCGCCAAGGTCTACTGAATTGTCACATGTAAAGCATTCTAATAAAAGTTAAAAGCGACTTAACACGACACATGGACGATGTCGCTTTGTAAGCGCGCTTTTCGGCAGCGGGCAGTGCTCAGCGGGCAGAGGGCAGCAGGCAGACGGCAGCTGGCAGTGCGCAGCAGGCCTGAGCGCTAACCTATTTCCGCGACTCCGGTTCTTCAGGCGAACGGCGTGATCATTAAGAGCTCGGGGGCGAAGCCCCAGGCTCAAATGAGTCAGGCCGTTGGCCTTGAAAACCAGAATCCACTAATGAGTTAGCGCGCAGTGCGCAGTGGGCAGTGCGCAGTGCGCAGTGGGGTCAGTTACTTGATGATCTCGCCGGGCCGACCGGGAATTGAGTATCATGTCCCCGGGAGTAAGAAATGGCCGAAATCAAAGTAACCGGTGTTCAACTAGATGCCAAAATCGGATGCCTGGTCGACAACCGAAACCGGGCAGTGGACTATATCAGGCGAGAAGGGGGCAGCGGCGCCCGGCTGATCGTCTTCCCGGAGTGCGCGCTTTCGGGGTACGTGTTCGACGACCCGGAGGAAGCCCGGGCCGCAAGCGAGCCCATCCCCGGTCCGTCCACAGAGCTCATCGTCGCCGCCTGCCGGGAGGCTGAGTGTTATGTCGTCGTCGGCATGCTGGAATCAGAGGGCGAGGTGCTCTACAACTCCGCGGCGTTGTGCGGTCCGGAAGGGGTCGTCGGCGTCTACCGGAAGACCCACCTGCCGTTTCTGGGAGTCGATCGCATGACCCGCCTCGGACCCGGCCCTTACGAGGTTTATGAGACGCCTCTCGGGCGAATCGGAATGCTCATCTGCTACGACCTTCGCTTCCCGGAGGCGACTCGTTGCCTGACACTGGCCGGCGCTGACATCCTGGTGCTTCCGACAAACTGGCCCGAGGGGGCTGAAGCCTCTCCTGACTACACCGCCCCGGCCCGCGCCGTTGAGAACCGTATTTTCGTGGTCGCCGTCAACCGGGCGGGCATCGAACGCGGTACCCGATTCATCGGCAAGAGCCAGATAGTCGACCCGGCGGGCAGACGACTGGCGGTCGCCGAAACCACCGAGGAGACAGTGATCCAGGCTCGCTTTGATCCGCTCAAGGCACGGGAGAAGAGGCTGAAAATCGTTCCGGGAGTCTTCGAGATCGATACCGTTGGCGACCGGCGACCCGAGCTTTACGGCCAGTTGACCAGGAGCAGCTAGCGGAGTTCAGGAAAATTTCCGAGACAATCCACTTCCGAAGTCGGACATTGCAGGCGGCCGGCTGGCTCGATCTTGCAGGCTAACGAAATGTCCGACTTGGAAGTCGAACCTACGATACCCGAAGAGGAGGCGACACGCGTGCTGGGACTACCCAAGGCCGAACGCGAAGTGCTTTGGCAGAAAACAATCGAGGCAGTCGAAAAGTACCTCGAGCACACAGGCAGTCTGAGGGTCAGCCCCCATCTCGACCCTGCCGGTCTCAGAGACGAGCTGTCCCGTTTTGATTTCAAAGCACCGTTGCCGCCATGTGAAGCCATCGACATTGTTGCCCGGAATCTCTCAGCGAACCAGGTCCACTCGCCTCACCCGGCCTACTTTGGATTGTTCAACCCTAAACCGACCTCCGTGGGCATCGCCGCGGATGCACTCGTGGCCGCTTTCAATCCGCAACTAGCCGCATGGAGCCACAGCCCGTTCGCCGCCGAGGTCGAGAGACATCTCGTGAGAACGTTCGGGGCGCGGTTCGGATTCCCGCTGGAATGTGCGGACGGGACCTTTTGCAGCGGCGGGGCCGAGGCCAACCACACGGCGGTTTTGACTGCACTGGCCGATCATTTCCCGAAATTCGAGTCGGAGGGAATCGTCGCGACTGACAAGCGCCCGGTTTTGTACCTTTCTTCTGAAAGCCATCACTCTTTCGTGAAGGCGGCTCGGGCGTGCGGGCTCGGCATCCGGTCGGTAAGGACGATCGCGGTGGACGAGAGTCTGAGGATGGATCTCGAGGCGCTCGAGTCGCAGCTGAAGCAGGACCGTGCGGCGGGGTCGGCGCCGTTCCTTTTAGTCGGCACAGCCGGAACGACCGGCGCCGGCATTGTCGATCCACTTCCTGCCCTGGCTGAATTCGCGCGGAGGGAGGGTCTTTGGTTCCATGTGGACGCAGCATGGGGCGGCGCGTCGGTGCTTGTCCCGGAATTGCGACCGCTTCTGGCCGGGTGCGAGTTGGCCGACTCCATCACCTTCGACGCCCACAAGTGGTTGTCCGTCCCGATGGGCGCCGGGATGTTCTTAACCCGCCACCCGGACATCCTCACGCGGACCTTCGGAACCGGAAATACTTACATGCCCCGGGAAGCAGCCGGGCTCGACGTGGTCGATCCGTACAGTCATTCCATGCAGTGGTCGCGGCGGTTCACGGGGCTGAAAGTCTTTCTCTCTCTCCTGGTCGCCGGCTGGCCGGGTTACGAAGAGGCCCTGCGTCACCAGGTGACCATGGGTAATCTGCTCAGGCAGAGGCTCAGTCAGGAGGGTTGGCAGGCTGTCAATCGAACGGTCCTGCCGGTCGTTTGCTTCGTCGATAGCGGGCGTGAGGACGAGCCTTATCTGCAGTCGATCCTGGCTCGCGTTCTTGCAACCGGGAAGGCCTGGATCTCGGGCGCCAAGGTCGGCGGCCGCCCCGTACTTCGCGCCTGCATCACCAACTACGATACCCAGCCGGATCACATCGAGGGGCTGGTACGGGTGCTTGCGGAGGCTCGGGACGCAGTCGGGCAAGGGGTCAGCTAAGAGAGGCTATCCACGAAGGACACAGCGCGGCGTAGCCGCACCGTGTCCTTCGTGGATAGCCTCTCTGGCGCTCCCATTGGCTTTCACAGCTTTTCTTTCAAAAACTCCACGATGGCCTCGCGCATTTCGGCCGTTTCGGAATGATCGACGTCCCAGCGAAGTAATTTCCAGTTCTCCGGGTGACCCGCCTGCGCGTAGACTCTCTTCAGCTCAGCATCGATTCGGTCCAGACCGGCCGGCGGTGTTAGCGCGTCCAGGTTCCCGGCAAGACCGAGGTGAGGCCGGGGAGCAATCAAGGCATTGATCTCGGCCGCGGTGAAGTGCTTTAACAGCGAGGGGACATAGTAGTAGATTCCGTGCCCCTTCAGGTTGCCCGTCTCGATCAGGGCCTGGAAATCGGTCAGGCAACAGATGTCGACCACGAGCTTGATCCGCTGATCGAGCGCGCCGAGCCACCACGCCATCGTGCTGCCCATCGAGAGGCCCAGCGTCCCGATCCGCGCACTGTCGACCTCGGGCCTGGACACAAGGTAATCCACTGCCCGGAGGGAGTCGTAGACCATCATGCCCCAGAGCACGCGGCCGTGCCAAAGCATGTGTTTGAAGGCGTCGATCTCGGTCCGGGTTGCCCGTTCTCCGAAAACCCAGGTATCGGCACACAGGGCACAGTATCCCATCGAGGTCAGCAGCCTGGCATATGGAGGGTTCTGAATCAGGCTCCGCCCAGCGGTCAATTCATCTTTGCCGAGCTTGTAGTCGCCACCGTGTGCATGGTGGTACAGGACTGTCGGCCTCTTCCCCGTCATCTCCACCGGACGGACGAAATACGCGGGGACTGGTTCCAGCCCGTTGAGATCCAGAACCAGCTTCTCCAGCACATAGCCGTCCCGGGTTTCGGTGCTGACAAGGCGCGAGGAGATCGGGCGGTTGCGATCCGGCAAATCGCCGAGGAGGGTATACAGCTCCTCACGCCGGGTCGCCTGACCACCGGTCGTCTGAAAAGAAGGGGACATAAGGGACAGGCCTCCTGCGAGGGCGCCGACGAATTCGCGTCGTTGAATCATGCGGTAATCGTAGCAGGGACTTTCGGGGACACAAGACTTAATTCCAATGGTAACGGTATCCTCCTGCTTACCCTAATTCCCCGATGGGGCCCGCTCGAGGCTTACCGGCAGCATCTCGGGTTGCACTTCGAGAACTTCCACGCCCGGGGGAACCAGCACCTGTTCAGTTCTCACCGCGAACACGTTGCCCCCTTCGGCCGCGCGGCTGAGATCAATCCTCAGCCTGACGCTCTTCTCCTTGTTTATGGATGCAAGCAGCCGGCGGGACCCCGACACTCTCACCCTCACCTCGGAAAGCGGGCGAGAAGCGAGCCGGGTGCCTTCGGGGATGTTGATATAGAAAACAGAGGCCAGGATCGTTTCTTCGGAACGTTGCTGGCCCGCCAGTGCAAACCAGATGGACGTGACAACCAACAGAACTAGCAGCTTGACCTTCCAGTCCTTGACGAACAGGCTGGCCCAGCTTGGCCGGCTTAGCATCGCAGGCCCGTGGAGTTTCTTTTTCAATTCGGCGGACAGTTCCGCGTAGTCGTCGACCCGTCTCAGCTGACCGTGTTCTGCCAGGGAGACCTCGCCTCGTTCCTCGGAAACAACCAGTACCAGGGCATCGGACAATTCCGTAATGCCAACAGCCGCCCGGTGCCGGCTGCCGTACTTCAGCGGAAGGTCGACCTGGGAAATAGGCAGAAAGACCGACACCTCCAGGATCTTGCCTTCCCGGATCCATGCCGCCCCGTCATGCGTTGGCGATCCCTTCTGGAAGAGACTGATCAGAATCTCGCGCTGGATTTCCCCCTGAAGGCTGATTCCCGGCCGGACCAGCTCGCGCAGCCGGTCGGATCGTTCGAAAACCATCAAGGCACCGATCTGATTCCTCGCCAGGTACTCGGCCGCGCTCACCGCCTGGTTGATGTAGTCGGTGGTCTTCCTGCCGTTGTGGCTGAGGATCTTGAGAGGATTCAGGCGTTCGAGCACCTGCCTGATCTCGCCCGCAAAGATCACGATGACGAAAATCAGCGAAGCCTGCCCCAGCCACTCGAAAACCCGCCCCGTCAAGAACAGCCCCAGGAATTGCGCCCAGAAATAGATCAGGCCGAGCAAGGCCAGCCCCAGCAGGATACGAAATGCACGAGTCCCTTTCACCCAGGCGTACAGCCAGGAAACGATGTAGGTGACCACCAGGATGTCGACTAGGTCGTGCCAACGGAACTCGAGGAACAAATCCAGTATCTTCATTCCAAACCTGGTTTTAGTATTTCAGTTTCTCCCCATATCTTTATAGAAGATTCGGAATTACCAAAAAAGGCTCAAGTATAATGTGCCTTTCGGGTGGACCAAGAATCATGAGCGTAAGAGTTCGTTTTGCCCCGAGTCCGACCGGATACCTGCACATCGGCGGTGCCCGCACGGCTCTATCCAACTGGCTGTTCGCCCGGGAACGAAAAGGAACCTTTATCCTCCGCATCGAAGATACCGATTTCCAGCGCTCCAGTGAAGCGATGGTGGACGGCATCCTCGACGGCCTGCGCTGGCTGGGCCTGAATTGGGACGAAGGGCCCTACTTCCAGTCCCAGCGGATGGAACTTTACAGGTCCACGGCCAAGCGGCTGCTCGACTCCGGCCACGCGTATCGCTGCTTCTGTTCACAGCAGCCGGAAGAGAAGGTTGACGAAGAAGAGGAAGCGAACCAGCCGAAGGTCTGGAAACAAGACGAAGTCTGCCGTCACCTTCCGGAAGGTGAGATCGAAAAACGTCTGAGGGCGGGAGAGCCTTACGCCTTGCGACTTCGCGTGCCACGCGAGGAGTCGATCGAATTCCAGGATGTGGTGTACGGCACGGTTCAAGTGCAGGGAGAAAACGTCGAGGACTTCGTGCTGCTCCGCTCCGATGCGACGCCCACTTACCACTTGTCTGTCGTCGCGGACGACATCGACATGGGGATAACCCATGTCATTCGCGGAGTTGACCACCTTCTCAATACCATCAAGCACCTGCTTCTCTACCGGGCGCTTGAACGCACACCCCCGGTTCATGGGCACCTGCCCCTGATCCTCGGCGCGGACAAGAAGCGGCTCAGCAAGCGACACGGCGCCACCTCGGTGCTCGAGTACCGGAAAATGGGCTTCCTTCCATCGGCCATGCGCAACCACCTGGCCCTTCTCGGATGGTCGCCCGGCACCGACCAGGAGCTTTTTTCGGACGAAGAGCTGATCCGTGCTTTCGACCTCCGGCGAATAAACAAAGCCAATGCTGTCTTCGACATCCAGAAGCTGGAGTGGATGAACGGCCACTACATGGCCAGTACCCCGGCCGAGCAGCTGCTTCCCGAAGTCCAGGCGGCGCTCAAAGAGGAGGGCCTTTGGGATCCGCAGCTTACGGCGGATCGGGCTCGCCTGCTCGCAACCATCGACCTGCTCAAATCCAGGTGCAAAAGAACCGTCGATTTCGCGGACTACGGACGGCCGTTCTTCACCGATCAGTTCGAGTACCAGCCTGAAGGCATCGCCAAGTACCTGCAGCCAACCGACCAGACCAAGGCCGAGGCCCTGAAGTCCGCGCTGAGCGATCTGATCAGCGACTACAGCAAACTGTCACCTTTCGACATCGCCACGACCGAAGCGGTCCTTCGCCGGCTGAGCGAAAAGTACCGGATCAAGCCGGGTGAGCTCATCGGCGCTGTCCGGATCGGCTTGACGGGACGCACGGCAGCCCCTCCAATTTTCGACGTCATAGTGAACCTCGGCCGGGACAAAACTGTCAGCCGCCTTGCACGGGTGCTGGAATCCATCCGATGAGGGACTCGGTTTCGGTTGTCATTCCGGCATTCAATGAAGAGCATCGCCTCGGCGCTTCCCTGGGCCGAATCCGGCAGTATTTCGAGGGGCACGATCTCGACTACGAGCTGATTGTGGTCGACGACGGCTCCAGCGACGCCACCTTGCGGGTTGCCTATGATTTTTCCCGCGAGCACTCTCTCGGCGACCGATTTGCGCTGCTGGCCAATAGCTCCAACCGGGGCAAGGGCTTCAGCGTAAGACGCGGCATGCTGGCCTGCCACTGCCCAGTCGCACTGATGACCGATGCGGATTTGAGCACGCCCGTAGACGAATTCGAGAAGCTCCACCGGGACTTGGTCGGCGGTCCGTGCGACGTCGCGTTCGGGTCACGCGATTTGCCCGGGTCCGTGATCGACCTTCACCAATCGTGGTTCCGGGAACACGCAGGCAAAGCATACAACCGGCTGGTACGAATTCTCACCGGCCTTCCCTTCAAAGACACCCAGTGCGGCTTTAAGCTGTTTAGAATGGCTGCGTGTCGCCCCGTCTTTGAAGTTCAGAAAATGGAAAACTTTGCTTTCGATGTCGAAATCCTGTTTATCGCCGAAAGGTGGGGTCTGTCGCTGAAAGAGATTCCGGTCAGGTGGCATCACTCACCCGGCACGAAGGTGCGCTTCTCGAGCGACGCACCCCGCATGTTCCTGGATCTTTTCAGGATCCGTCGGAACTACGCGCTCGGACTGTACGCGCGGAGGGAGACAGACAGCTTTTAGGTGCCGCCGGAGGTGCGCGCGATTTCGGGGACATAATACTTAATTCCCAACCCGTTGGCGGGGTCTCGCCGCCTGCGAAGGAATTAAGTTTTGTGTCCCCGAAAACGATTGATTACAGGGTTGCTGTTCTATTGAGTCCACTGCTCGGCATCAGATGACCAGGAGCGAAGGAGACACATGCCAACTATCCGAGAAATCGCCAAGCGGGCGGGAGTCTCTATAGCAACCGTGTCCAACGTCATTACGGGCGCCGTCCCTGTCAGCCCCGCCTTGCGCGAGCGGGTGGAGCAGGCGATCGTCGAGCTCGACTATCATCCGAATGACATAGCGCGCAGCCTGAAGATGAACCGGACGCGTCTCCTGGGAATGGTCATTTCCGATATCACCAACCCGTTCTTCCCTCAACTGGTGCGAGGCGCCGAGGACGTAGCTGTCGAAAATGACTATCTGTTGATCACGTTCAACTCGGACGACCGTGTCGAGCGCGAACGCAAGATATTCTCGGTCCTGCGGAGCCGGCGCGTGGACGGAGTGCTTCTTGTTGTCGCGCCCGACCAGGGGGACAGCTCGCACCTCGGCAACCTGCTTCGGTCGGGCATCCCGATCGTGTGCCTGGACCGCCTTCCGGCAGGCTTCGAAGTGGATTCCGTTTCGGTCGACAATCGCGCAGCTGCCAAAGAATGCGTCGAGCACCTCTTCTCGGTTGGCCGAAGGAGGGTCGCGATAATTACCGGCCCCCCCACTTTACAGACGGCGCGGGAACGACTCGAGGGTTACCGGCTGGGCCTGGCTCGGGCAGGCGTCCCTTACGATGAACAACTGGTCCTCGAAGGGGACTTCCGTGCCGACAGCGGCTATGAGCTGGGCCGACGGGCGCTGTCTCTGAGTGAGCGTCCCGACGCCCTCTTCGTGTCAAATAACACGATGGCTATGGGCGTACTGCGGGCGGTCGAAGACCTGAAATTGCGCTGCCCGGAGGATGTGGCCATCGCCCTGTTCGATGATCTCCCGTTTCTGTACGCCTTTCGTCCTCACCTGACGGCCGTTTCCCAGCCGGCTTATGCGATTGGAAAGAAAGGGGTCGAACTGCTGCTTGACCGGATCGAAGGTCGCGTTACCAAAACGGGCCCGATCCACGTCACCTTGAAAACCGAGCTGATCATCCGGGAGTCGACGGCGGGACGAGCGTAATCGCGATCGCAAGGAGCCGCGCACGAGAGTGAGCGAAGCGAGCGAGAGTAAGCGGACCACCGATCATTCGCTAAGTCGAGACAGCAGACCTGTCGTCAAGAAACATTTCCGGCAAGCTTCCGGGGCACGCGGGAGGCGCCCCAACGCCGGGCGGGACGCCCGGCGCGCGGGCAAGATGCCCGCGATCCCAGTGCGGACGGGACGTCCGCGCTCCAGGACGAGCCGCCTCCTTGTCTCCTTGTCTCCTTGTCTCCTTGTCTCCCTGTCTGTCTTTCCTACTCCGCCTTGGCTTGCTCCGTCGCCTTAACCGTCCCCTTAACCTGCCGAACCAGATCCTTAAACTGCGGGTCGTCGCGCAAGGAGGCCAGATCGGGATCGGCGAATGCATCTGGCTGATTAAAACCAGCGGCGACGACTTCCTTCAGAAAGCCAAGCGCTTCTTCGCGATCCGACTGAAGCGCGTTGACACAAGCCAGGTTGAAAAGGGTATCAACGCTGTCCTCCGGCGCCTCGGTCTTCTTCTGTCCCTCCAGAATGTCGCGGAAAATCGCTTCGGCGCCTCGGTAGTCCCTCCGGGCATACTTGACTCGCGCCAGACCGTCTCTCGCCTTGAAAACGTAAGGGTGATCACCACCAAAAAGGCTGGTCCATCCGTCCACGGCCTGCTGCAGGAGCTCGTCAGCTTCCGGAAGATTGTTTTGAGCCCGACGAAGACTGCCGAGGTAGTAGGTGGAAAGAACAACCTGAGGATGACCTGGCCCAAACGCCTTGCGGCGCCCCTCCCATGCGGCGGTCAGGTAACGTTCGGCTTCTGCCAGTCGTCCGGAGCGCCGGTGCACTTCCCCAAGATTGCTGATCGAAGTCAGCGTGTCGGGGTGCTCGACCCCAAGGACTTTGCGCCGCCGCTCAAGAACGTCCAGATGAACCTTCTCCGCCTCCGGGTAACGGCCAAGCATGCTGTAGTGCTCGGCCAGGTTGCTCGCAGCACCGAGCGTGTCCGGATGGTTCTCGCCCTGCACCCGACGCCTGCCTTCAAGCGTGGAACGGTAAAGCTTCTCCGCTTCTTCGTTTCGGTTCTGATTGGCGATCACGTTCGCGAGGTTATTGGCCGCGCCAAGCGTATCCGGATGACTTTCGCCTTGCACCCTGCGCCTGGTCTCCCAGGCAGTTCGGTACATGTCCTCCGCCTTCTTATACATTCCTCGAACCATGTAGAGGTTTGCGAGGTTATTGACCACTCGCAGAGTCGAAGGGTTCTCCGATCCGAGGAGCTTTGTTTTCGCGTCCAGCGTCTTGACGAGTCCTTCCTCCGATTCCTTGAACTGCCCCCGCCGCCACTGCAACCCCGCCAGTTCGCTCAGGGTATCGACGGTTTCGATGTGGCCGGCACCCAGCAGACGTGTCTGGTTTTCGAGCGCTGCACGGTACAGAGGTTCCGCCTTCCCGTATAGACCGAGGTTCTCGTAAGCGGACGCCATCGTCCGCTGCAGGCGCGCCTGAACAAGTGGGCGATCGGCAAGCGCTGCCCCGATCTTATCGGCGCCGCGATCCAGCACTTCGCGCGCAGTGGGCTGATATCCCTGGGCGATCATGGGGTCGGAGATCTTAAAGAGATCGGTGAGAAATTGGGCGACCTGGCGCGCGGTTTCCGCCTCGACATTGGCGCGGTCGCGCTCCGCGACGATCCGCTGCGCCTGCCTGGCCAGGAAGAAGCCGAACATCACCGTCAGAATCAAGACGGAGGCAAGAGCTCCCACCGCGAGACGATGTCGACGGGTGAATTTACGGCTCTTGTAGAGGAAAGTCGGTGGTCGGGCGACAATCGGCCGGTCCGAAAGATAACGCTCGATGTCGGCTGCCATTTCGGCGGCCGAGTTGTACCGGCGGTTGCGGTCCTTCTCAAGAGCCTTGGTGGTGATCCAGTCCAGGTCGCCCCGGAGCTGGCGGTGCAGCGTCACCACGTCAGCGCTCCGCCTGGCAGCCACTTCTTCGGCGTCGGCGGGGTTCATCTCGGCGAGTTTGCGGCTCGGTCTGAGCGGTTCCTGGTCGCGGATGACCTTGAGCAACTGCTCGAATGAGAGTGACTGTGCTTCCAGCGGCGGGGCCCCTACCAGCAGTTCGTACAGGACGCCACCGAGCGAGTAGACATCGGTCCGGGTGTCGACGTTCTGCCTGGTCAGATCCGCCTGCTCGGGGCTCATGTACTTGGGAGTACCCAGGAGCTGTCCGAGGCCGGTGTGAATCGTCTTGTCGGTAAGCGGTTGCGCCAAGGTCTTGGCGAGCCCGAAGTCTATGATTTTGGGAACGGTGCGGCCATCCTGGGTGGTGACAAGGATGTTCGATGGTTTCAGATCCCTGTGGATGATCGCCTTCTGGTGAGCGTGCTGGACCGCCTCGCAGATCGGGATGAAAAGCTCGAGCCGCTCGCGAAGCGACAGCTTGTGATCGTCGCAGTGCCGCGTTAGAGAGGTCCCTGGAACGTACTCCATGGCAAAGTAGGGCAAACCTTCTGGCGTGGCGCCCGCATCGTGGATCTCCGCTATGGAGGGGTGCTCCATCATCGCCAGTGCCTGTCTCTCGGACTCGAACCGCGCGACCACCTGGTCGAGATCGAGTCCCAGCTTGACGATCTTCAGCGCGATTTTGCGCCTGATCGGCTGCACTTGCTCGGCAAGATAAACGACGCCCATGCCGCCTTCGCCAAGCTTTTCAAGGATCTTGTACTGCCCTATCCGGTCACCCGGCTGCCAATTGACCAGTCGGACGATCGTCTGGTCCTGGTCGCCGGGTTTTCGAGTGTCCTTATCCCGCATGTATCGATTACTCCGATTCTTGAAGGAGAGTGTGAAGCGGACCTGAATCAATCAGGCCGCCCAGGAGCGATTTTTTTCAGTATCGTCAAGAAGGGGGCAAAGTTCAAATCCGGGGCACGGATTACACGGACGAAGGAGCGGAAAGCACGGAACTCAATTTTCCCGCCTCAGACGGAAGGTGAGTTTCACATCGGACATGAGCGCGCGAATTCGTTCGAACGTCTCCCAGCGAAGCAAACTGGCATCTTCCAGACTCGTGATGAACTCGACCAGAGGTGGGTTGTCCAGAAAGGGGCTCAACGTATCCGGCCGATAGCCGGGGGCCGTCGCGCGTAAGCGCACTGTCCCCGGAACCGCGATCCGAGCGTGCTGCTCGACCCGTTTTGCCGAACCCGGCCGGGGAATCGTGCCTGCGTAGGCCACCTCCTGAAGCTCGGCCACCAGCGGTTCGTTGGTGTCGGCGTCAACGACAGTGACCTCGGCCGTGAAGGAGGCGGGCCGAGGAGTCACTCGCGAGGCTGCGAAGTAGAAAGCCCCCGTGATTGCCCGCTGCTTCTCCCGGGCAGTGCCGAAGGCCCGGACACAATACCAGGCGTTTTCCTTTTCGGCGATTTCGTAAGTCGCCCGATAGTGGCGATCGTTCGGCTCCCAGATCTTGACGATCTCCCCGTTGCGCAATAGCTCCAGCCGACTAAGATTGCCCGGATCCTCTCCCGAAGCCCACGCCTCGATCTGCATCTGCGCCGGGCGGCCATCGGCAGGAATCTCGGAACCCGGCGGCCGGCCATCCAGCAAAGCCAGAAGTAGCGGACCGGTCGTGGCAAAAGTGCGTCCTTCGGCAGTCGCCTGGGTCACGGCCTGCATGGAGAAGCCGTTGGGGAGGTACGTGTAGGTCCGCGCGCTGCCCGGATAGCCTCCGCCCGGACGGTCAAAACAGGCATCTGACGACGCGGTAGCAGCAAGCCGATAGCCATGATTCAGCAGCATCGCCCACAGGGAGAAAGACTCCTGGTCACCCTCGTACTCCCCGTTTGTCGTGATGAGGTCGATCCCGTCGAACGTGGGCCCGACCAAGACATCGAGCGGGAGCTCCACCGCCATGTTCGAGACGCGAGCCTTCTGCTGCTTGGGATAGCCGGCCCGACCGCCCCACTCGCCGAACCACCAGCGGGTCGGGTGCGTGTAGAAGACGGCTCCTCCCTGGTCGTGAATGAGACGATGGCTCTCGAAGTTCGCGTAGCTGGGTTTGGTGGTTTCGTAGTCGTGAGCGCTTGCCTCCAGCAACACACTGATGACATCGGCTCCTTCGGACGTTCGGCCCGACAGGCCAAGATTCCAACAGTGCCCGAGACAACGGGTCGCATCTCCCTTGTAGTAATTCTTGGGGGCTTCGAGGTTCCAGGCCAACTGGGAGCTGGCAATTGACACCCTCGCCACAGCCGCCTGCAGAGCCTCCGGCCGCTGGTCCGGGATGTTCCAAGTCTGAGCAAGCGAAAGGTATTGAAGGTCTTCGGCGCGGGCCGCAAGAGCCACGTCTTCAAAGGAAACCGTGATATCACGCTCCCCGTGAATCATGTGCGCGTGGCTGTCGCCGGAATACCAGCCCTTGGCCCGCAATTCGATAGCACGGGCGAGCTTGACCTCCACGCTGGTCGTCTCACCTTCCTTCAGGATGACCTCGCGCGTGACCCCGCTGGTTTCAAATCCTCGCGTGACCCGAAGAGTTACCCTGCCGGCTGGGAGCTCCTTCTCGAAATCCCCGTTGCTGCGAATGCCTTTGCCGAGTGACGGGTCGTTAAGGAGGCTATTGCCGCCGGGATCGAGAATCAGGAGTCGGCAGGAAGACGGCTTTCCGGTCTGGGCGTCGATAACGCGCAAGGAGAGAACCGCCGATCGCGTGCGTTCCTCCGGAAGGCCTGCAGGGCGAAATCCCAGAAGAACCAAACACGCGGCGAGAAGAACGAAACGGCCTGTTCGGTATGCCAAAAGCGGTGCACCCATTCCAAACCCTTTTATCACAGTTGCCTGAGGGCGAAGCGCGTGCCGACGGGGCCGAAAAGCTGAGCTGACCGAGAAGGCAAGCATAATATCGTCGACATTCGATATCCGAGAGCCAATTGCAAAAATCGTAAATCTCGGCTCTTAAGGCCTGAAAGGCCGGCACATATTAGACCCGGGGCGAAGCGCTTTTCGCGTAGCCCTGGGTCACGGAGGCTGCACGAAACCGAGCCCTGAAAGGGCGGGAAGAACACCAACATTCTCAGAGTCTTACGCCCTTACAGGGCTGGACGCCCCTGTGTACCTTGTGACCCAGGGCTACGCGAAAAGCGCTTCGCCCTGGGCTAATATGTGCCGGCCTTTCAGGCCTTAGGACTAAAACTTCACGATTTTTGCAATTGGCTCCCGATATTCTGGTTCAGTTTGCCGTCCAAGCCGGACTAACGCTCCGGCGGCTGTTGTGGCGCCGGGGGCCCCTCGCCTGGCGTGACCAGATTTGGCGCCGCCCCGCCGGCGAGCGCGGTAATACCCGACAAACCTCCTAAGCCCATCGTTTCCACGGCGGAGGAAGGTACGATGACCATGCTTCCCTTTTCTTTGATCGCCTCGTAGAGCATGTTCATGGCGCGCAGGTGCATTGCCACCGGGTTCCCCTTGTAGACAAGGGAGGCCTCCTCGAATTTGCCCGCGATCTCGGTTTCCGCCGTTCCGAGGATGATCCTGGCCTGACGCTCGCGCTCCGCCTGGGCCTGCCGAGACATCGCGTCCTCGAGCTCGCCCGGGATCTTCACGTCGCGAATCTCAACGGACTGGACGGTGATCCCCCACGGATTCGTCTTCTCGTCCAGTATTCGCTGGAGCTCCTGGCCCAGTTTCTCCCGCTCGGTGATCATTTCAGCGAGATAGTGGCGCCCGATGGCCTCGCGGAGAGCCGTCTGGGCCGACAGGAAAATGGCGCCGTAAAACGTCTCCACCTCCAGGACCGCCTTTTCAGCATCCCAAACCAGCCAGAAGACGATCGCATCGACGTTCACCGGGACAGTGTCCCGAGTTAGCGCCGACTCGGCTGTGACGTCGGTCGCGCGGACGCGCTGGTCGACGTACTGTGTGACCAAATCCACGATCGGAATGATGAAGAACAAGCCCGGTCCGCGCAGGCCGCGGTACTTGCCGAACCGAAGGACCAACGCCCTCTCCCACTGGTTGGCAATCTTGATTGAAATGAGGAAGAACAGACCGACCAGGCTCAACAATACGACCATGATGACGATCTGTGCGTCCGTCGCTCCCCTTTGCTCCATGACCAGTCCCACCGGCAGGGCAAGCAGCCAGAAGAACATGGCAACCGTGAGCGACACGGGGTTGACCGGCTTGTAGATCCGAGCCCCACTGGGTAATTGATTTTCGACAGCCTCGCTCTTCGCCGCCTTCTTAACGATAGGAATCGTTACCATGATGTGTCCCCCTCCTCTGTACATGCGCAAGTCTTGCCGCAACGGTGTGACCGTTGGGCAAATTGCGCAAAGTAATCACGCTCCCTAAGTCAGTTGCCGTCGTTCACATCTGGCGCTCATCCAGCGCCCGCCGGATCGCCTCGAGGGTCAGTCCCTGAGCCGCCGCCCTTGCCAGAAACTCATCAAGCAACTGATTGAGCCGGCGCCTTTGCTCGACCTCCGACGTATCCACCTTCTGAGCGGACACGAAAGTCCCGGACCCCTGCTGCGTCGTCAAGACACCGCGGATTTCCAGCTCTTTGTAGGCCCGGGCCACCGTATTCAAATTGACCGCCAGGTCCACCGCGAGCGAACGGACCGTCGGCAACCGATCGCCGGGCTCCAGCCCTCCGGAAGCGATACGAGCAAGAACCTGGTCAATGATCTGTCTGTAGAACGGAACACCGCTGGCACCATCCAATTGGAAGGGTGAGGTACCCATCGCCGCTCTCCTTCCCATATTGTCTTAGTTAACTAGTACAATGGAATACTAGATCAATTTGCGCAGGCCGGTCAAGTGAAAACGTTTGAGGCGTGCTTTTATAGTGGCAATGGGCTACCATTCAGGGGCTCGACCGTCCGACATCAATGGCGGGGCTGCATTCAGGATGCGCGGATCCGTCATGCGCATCTGTCTGCCTGATCGAACCTTGGTGCGGATAATCACTGTCCTGTTGATGTGACCGGAACTAACATTATCCTGCCCGGATTCGGCTGCCGGCCTTCACTTTGCTGTTTGGATCCGGCCAAGTCCACCTGAGGAGAGGCAAAGGGTGAACCGAGATCGAAAACTCGCCATTTGGGGAGCGGGCAAAATCGGACGCGGTTTCATCGCCGAGTTGTTCCAGCGAGCGGGCTACGAGCTGATTTTCGTCGACACGGACCCGGCGCTGATCAGTCGATTGCGCGCCGAGGCCGAGTACCGGATCATAAAGACCCATCCGGACGGATCGGGCGAGATCGAAAAGGTGACGCGCTATCGGTCCTTCCTCGCGAGCGACCCCGTTCTCGTCGAGGAGTTCTCGGCCATCTCCCTGCTCGCCGTCTGCGTGCCGGAATCCGCCTTTGCCTCAGTCGCGAGGCGCATAGCGGCATGCCTTCAGCTTCGCGCCGCCAGCGCCCCGGACGATCCCCTCGATATCCTGCTGACCGGCAACCTGCGACGACCCGCCGCAACCTTCAAAAAGTGCCTGGACGACTTTTTATCCGACCGGACTCGCTCCTACGTTCGTGACAAGGTAGGATTTATCGACACCGTAGTAATCCGAATGTTCGAACCGAGTGTGGATCTTACGAGACGCGAGCCGCTGACCATCGTCACAAACGGCTTCCCTTCCATGCCGGTTGATCGACTGGGTTTCAAGGCGCCTCCACCACCGGGTGTGGATGGACTCCTGCTGACCGAAAAGATTGCCGCTGAACGGGAACGCAAACAAGGCACCTACGACGTGCTGCAGGCGTTACTCGGGTATATGGGTCGAAGTCGTGGCCATTGGTATGCTCACGAGGCACTTGCGGATCCGGCAATCCACCGGGTTGCCTGTGGAGCGCTTCGAGAAGCAAGCCAGGCGTTAGTACTTGAACACGGCTTCACCGAGGAAGAAATGGACAAGTGGACAGCCCAGGTTCTCTCTGATGCCGGGAACCCGTTTGTGCGCTACCGGACGGCCTATCTCGCTACCCATCCAATCAAGGATGTGTCCAAGGACGGCCCGTTAACCGGGACCGCCCTCATGTGCCGAGCGCATGGTATTGTTCCGCAGAACCTGGCGACTGCAGTGGCACATGCATTTCTTTCGGCTGATTCGAACGCTCCGCAGGCAGCCGAAATCCAACGATGTATGGCCCAGAAAGGGATCGAGGCGACCGTCCGGCAGGTTTGCGGACTCGAACAGGAGCCGGAAATCGTCAACCTCGTCACCACCATCTACAAAGAAATAACCGGTCAGGAGCGAAAGTGAACATTCGAACCTGCCTGGCCGCCTTCCTGGCGGCTGCCTGGCTTATGACCTCGGCGTGCCAGCCGATCACCCGCGAAAAACCCGAGTGGTTCATCCTTGAGACCTACCAGGAGGCGATCGCCGATTACCAAACGCTGTCGGCGCAGATCGTCCGTCTGGGCGCAGATGGCAAGGAGTCAGGGCAGACGGCCGACGTGGTCCTGGCACGCCCGAATCGTCTCAGAATGGAAACGTTCGATTCGGGCAAGCGCACCGACCTCCTGGTGATCGACGGACAGCGCGTTTTCTATACCAGTCCCAGCCGAAGCCACGAGGGCAAAGCCCCTGCCCGTCTGGAGGATATGGATATCCGTGAACCGAGCATGAAGCTCTTCATCGACCCAGCCTCGGTGCTGGCGTTGGAACAGGTGGAATCGACGACCGAGACGCTGAACGGCAGCGAGGTCGTGCGGGTGAGAGGGTTTGAGGCCGCCACCGGTCGGCCACCCGTCCAGGTGGTCATCTGGATTTCGCCCGACTCGGGTTTCCCGGTCAGATACAAACGGACCGA
>CAYQYP010000098.1:0-13288 GCA_964421755.1 uncultured Acidobacteriota bacterium | reverse complement strand
ACGGTACAGAACTCGCACCCATAGGGGCAGCCGCGACCCGATTCGACTGGGAAAACATACGCCCTGTCGAAAGGCACCGACATGGCCTTGAGCAGGCGACGAATGCTCCCCGGGACGCAACGCATCAGGTTGAAAAGATCGAGGTTAACCTTATCCCATTGAATCGCCGGATAGTCGGCCAAAGACGGCTTGCCCGCCGCCTCCCCGGCGCGATAGATCCTCTTGAGCCGGCCTTGAACGACGTCTTCCACCACCTGAGGCCACAGCTGATCGGCTTCCCCCATGACAACGGAGTCGGCGCACTGTGGCTGGCCGGTTTGGCCGAGTGGCTCCTCCGGCAGGGCGGTCACATGAGGACCTCCAAAGACGACCGGTACCCCGGTTTCAGTGCGGATGGCCCGTGCCACCCGGTAGGCCTTCTGGGCCATCCGGGTCATGAAGCCCATGCCAACGAGGTCGACCTTCTGGTCACGCACGAACTGGACCATCTGCTGCTCGTCCCAGTGGACGACGTTTCCGTCGAGGATGGTCACCTTGTGTTCGCTGGGCGTCAGCGTTTCCAAAAGGAACGGCCAGAGCTGTGGGAGGAAGTTGTTGGTTATCTGGTTGTCGGGTACGTGTAACAGGATATGCAATGACTATTCTCTATTCACCCCCGCGGCATTCTGCCCCGAGAAGTCGTAAATGTTAACACAGCTGGCAACTCAGTGGGTCTATCGCTTCGATGCCGAGCCCAAAACAGACAGTGCGGGCTCAGCCGAGCTAATCGTTGCCGCCCCTGAACGGGACAGCTTGACGGATGCAGAAGCTGCTGAGGCCGTTGGGAGGATAGCTCAGTCTTCGCCGCAAGTCCACAAAAACGGAAGATCCGCCGGCGCCCGTCGTCAAAACATGAATCGAACCCACCCGTCCAGGCCGAAAGGCCGAAGTGCTCCCAACGTTGCGTCTCCCTCTCTTTACCATGAGAGGGGCGTTGCATAGAATTGACAATAGACGACCACTTGTAAACAGATTCGTAAACTTTCAGGGTCTCTCGACCTCACGCCGGGAGAGGAGGACCATATGAGAAAAGATCCGCGGCTGGTAGGAACGATGATCCTGCTGGCAGTCGTTTTGTCTGTCGGCACGGTGGTAAAAGCGGGCGATCAGAACACGACGGGAACGGCGGACAGCAAACCGATCATGCTCGCGCCAAACGACGTCAACTGGGGGCTCTGCCCACCCGCAGTGCCTCCAGGGGCTCAATGCGCGGTCATTGAAGGGGATCTGAACGCTGCGAACAAACTCTTCGCCTTCCGTGTCAAGATGCCTGGTGACTTTCGGATCATGCCGCACTTCCATCCCGCCGAGGAGCACGTCGTCGTGCTCTCAGGCGTATTCAACATGGCAATGGGCGAAAACTTCACGACGGATAACGGCCACGCGATGTCGGCTGGAAGTTTTATGGTGATGCCGAAAGAGCAACCGCATTTCGCCTGGACGACGGGGGAAACGATCATCCAGGTCTATGCCATCGGGCCCTGGGGACTGACTTACGTCAATCCGGCAGATGATCCGAGATCCCGGTCACTCACCGAATGAGTCTGCTTGGGGGAATAGGCCACGGGTTACGGATTCTGACCGGCGTGATCCGTGGCGCTCTTCAGCTGATGATCCGCTTGCGGACGGCGTAGAGGACCAACTCCGCTGTGTTGTGAAGGTCCAGTTTCTGTCTCACGACAGCGTGATCATCGGCCAGCAAGACTCTCTGTTTCTTCACCGCTCGCACCCGCAAGAGGAAGCCGTACCCGGAGGGTGGTCCCTGTCCCCGGCACGGACTGTATCATCATTGATCCGCCCAGTTCCCGCACCCGCTCCTCCATTCCGATAAGACCCAGTCCCTTCGCCATGGAATCGTTCGGAACGAAACCGCTCCCATCATCCTGGACCGTGAGGCAGATGGGTCCGGTTGGAGATTCAGATCCCAGATTGACGGTGACATGCCGCGCGCCTGAGTGTCTGACGCAATTGGTGAGCGATTCCTGGACCACTCGATAAAGGCAGGTTCGGTGTTCGTCCGGCAACCCGTCCAGTGGTTCATTGATTCTGATGTCGACATCAATACCGGTGTGCCTGGACACTTCCCGCGCCTGCCACTTCAGGGCTGGAGCCAGTCCCAGATCATCGAGCATCGAGGGGCGGAGCCCCATTGCCAGCTCGCGAACAATCCGCAAGGTTTGCTCGGTCGTTCCCTTTGCCTCCGTCAGATGTTGATCGAACTGCTCCTGAGGACCGTGTCGCAGTTCTCCGAGCTGTCCAAGGGAGAGGCGCAGTCCGGTCAGCATTTGCCCCACCTCATCGTGCAACTCGCGTGAGAGGTTCTTCCTCTCCTCCTCCTGGGCTTTGACGAGTCGTTGAGACAATCGTCGCAGCTCGTGCTCGGCACGCTCGGTCCGCAGTTGCTGGTCGGCCGCCCGGCGCTCCAGCCGCACCGTCCGATGCACTGTCAGCACAGTGACCACCAAACCGAGGCCAAGGGTGAGGAGCACGAGGTTGCGGTAGTACCTTTGAAATCTGGCCGTGCTGGAATTGACCCTCTCCCGTTCTCGCATGTAATCCCGGGAGTACAGCGCCTGAATGTCCTCGGCGATCGCAAGCAGATTCTGTCTGCGGGGCAGGACGTCCCGCCGGATAAATGCAAAACGAGAGCGGGATTTTTCCTCGGCACTCCACTCGAAGACCGGTTCGAGTGAGCCCCAGTAAGTCCGCATCTGGCTCGCCAGTTCAGCGAGACGGGTTTTTTCGAGGTGGCCGGTCTGCTCGGTGATTTCCTTCAGGTGGGATTCGGCCGAGGATTGGCTCTGACGCAGTTGCTCGCGATAGTAACCGGCGTTTTCGTTCGACGGGTCGAGCAGAAAGTCTCGAAGGTAGATAGAGGCGAGAAAGATGTCGGACTTGATCTGGTTGAGCACCTGCTCGGAAGCCTGGTGACTCCGGTGGATGGCGGCCATCTCCCGGTAGGTTTGATCTGCCATCCTGGCCGCCGCGATCGCAGAAAAAACGATCAGAGCCAGGAGGCTGAGCAACCCGACCAGGAGTATCGGCCACGTTCGTGCCGATGATTGCATCTCTGGCATGCGATTGTCCCACTCGGGCGGGCAGAGTACCACCCCTTGAGCCATATCTGGTTCAGCTCTGGACAGCTTGCCCCCACCGATCATTTGAACCTGTCAGCTGGTCTGCTAGACTCGCATAAACAAGGGAGCAACCAAATGACAGATATGCAGCAGTTTATCTCCATGTCAGCGGGCAAATTGGGAGTGTCTGAATCAACCACCCGATCGGCGACCGCCGGTATTCTCGGTTTTCTCCAAAAGCGCGCAGACAGCGGCGACTTCAGCCAACTGCTTGGCAAGATCTCGGGGGCAGGCGATCTGCTGAAGGAGGCTCCAAAGGCCGATGCGGGAGGCGGCGGCATGCTGGGAGGCTTGATGGGAAAAGCTTCTTCCGCCTTTGGTGGCGGCGGCTCGGCCCTTGATCTTCTTGCTCAGTTCCAGAAAGCGGGGCTGGGCACGGATAAGGCTGGGCCTCTGGCATCGATGCTGCTTGAGTTGGTCAAGTCCAAGGCAGGCCCAGACCTGACGAACAAGATCCTGGCCAAAGTTCCCGAAGTAAAACAGTTCCTCGGCTAGAATTTCCCGCCTACCTCCAGTCGTTTTTTCGGAGCCGCGCACGGAGCGAACGAGCCGAGAATGCATCCATCCGCTGAGCCTGAATGGAGCGTAATCGCGATCGCAAGGAGCCGCGCACGAGAGCGAGCGAAGCGAGCGAGAGTAAGCGGACCACGCACCGATCCGTTAAATCCTGACAAATCAATGAGCAGTCGTCATGTTGAGTGGTCCGCTTACTCTCTCTCTCGCTTTGCTCGCTCTCGTGCGCGGCTCCTTGCAATTTCGCATGCGGCGCGATTCCCGCCGAGTCCGGACGGCGGGTCCACTTTTTCGACGGCCCGCTGAAAGGCGCTGCGAAGCGACTGGTTGTGCCGGTCGTAGCCGATCGGATACCATGTCCCGACGGTGGACATAGAAATGAGCGAGAAAGGGAAAGACAGCCGCGTGGACGCGCTTCGTCTGGGTGTTGTCGTTCCGATGGCGAACGAGGAGACGACCGTTGAAGACTTCCTTTCACGTGTGCTTGCCCAATTGGCCGCGAATGACCGGGTGTTCTGCGTCCTCGACAATGCCTGTCACGACGGGACAAGGGTGCTGGTGGAGGCCGCATCCAGGGCAGACGGGCGGGTCCAGCTGATCTGGGCTCCCGAGAACCGGTGCGTCGTTGATGCCTATTTCCGCGGCTATCGGGAAGCCGTTACGGCAGGATGTGCCTGGATTCTCGAGATGGATGCCGGCCTGAGTCACTCGCCTGAGCAGATTTCCCGCTTCATCCAAGCCATGCAGGCGGGGGCTGACTATGCGGGGGGAAGCCGCTTCATACCCGGAGGCTCTCATTCGGGCAGCTGGTACCGATACGCGGTTAGCAAAGGCGGCACCGTACTTACCAATTCCCTCCTGGGGACCCGCATGCACGATATGACGAGCGGGTTCGAGTGTTTTACCCGTGAGGCACTGAGTTACGTGATTGACCGCGGAGTAAAGAGCCGCGCTCATTTCTTTCAAACCGAAATCCGTTACATGATGCACCGCTGGAACTGGGTCGAGGTTCCGATCGACTATTCGGCGCCGAGCAGCGCGGTCGGGCGCAGCCAGTTGCTTGAGTCCCTGCGTATCCTCTTTGCCCTCCGGCGCGAGCGCAAGTCCTCCAATGGAGCCGGCCGATGACGGCCGAGTTCTATTGCGCGGTAACCACTATCAATCCGCCGGGCAACTCTATGAAACTGCTGGCCGACGCCATTGCGCGGACGTCCGGCAACTTTCTGGTTATCGGAGACAAAAAAGGACCCGTCGATTTTCACTTGCCTGGGGCCCGGCTCTTCCCGCTCAGCGTCCAGATGGAGATGCCTTTCAGGCTCGCTCGATTGCTCCCCGTCGGCCACTATGCTCGGAAGAACCTTGGCTACCTGGTCGCCATGAACGAGGGAGCGCCCACGATTTTCGAGACGGATGACGACAATGGGCCGACCGATCGGTGGACGACGAGGGCGCTTCTAATAGAGGCCGAGACGATCAGCGCCCGGGGATGGTTCAATGTCTACAGCCTGTTCTCTGACGACCTCCTCTGGCCTCGAGGCTTTCCGCTGGCCGAAATTCGGCGGCCAGGCGCACCGCAGGTTGCGCGCAAAATCGAGCAGATAGAAGCGCCGATCCAGCAGGGGCTGGTCGATGAATCCCCCGACGTCGATGCCGTCTGGCGCCTGGTTCTCGACCGGCCGATCCGCTTCCGTCAGCGCCAGGCCGTGCATCTGGCGCCGGGAACCTGGTGCCCTTTCAACAGCCAATGGACCTGGTGGTGGCCGGCGGCTTACCCTCTGTTGTACCTGCCGAGCTATTGTTCATTTCGGATGACCGATATCTGGCGGAGTTTCGTAGCCCAGAGATGCCTCTGGGAGTTGGGCGTCGGGGTCGTTTTCCATCCACCGGAAGCCGTGCAGGAGCGAAATCCGCACAACCTGCTAAGGGACTTCGAAGACGAGGTGCCGGGCTACCTGAATAACCCGAAACTGTGCGAGCTCCTGACCACCCTTGCGCTTACGCCTGGCATAAACCACGTGGGTGCCAACATGCGCCGCTGTTACGAGGCGCTGATCGCCAATCAGCTTTTCCCGCCGGAGGAGCTCCCGCTCGTGTCCGCCTGGCTGGAGGACGTTGAACGAGTTCCAGGGACATGATGGGACGGATCCGACCGATCCGTCCCATCCGTCGGATCCCCTTGAGTCCTTTGCCGCTTCGCCTGCGTCTTATCCTATATGCTGATCAGGCAGGCCAACGATGTTCACCCCTCCGAAATAACCGACGAGAAGCTCTACCTGAACCGGCGGGCATTCCTGGCGACGCTGCCCTTTGCCGGCCCGGCGGCAACTGTGGCGCTTCCGGGGCAATCGGACTGGAAGCCCAAGGGAAAGGGGCCGTATGACACGGACGAAGACCTCACCCCCTATGAAGATGTCACGACCTACAACAATTTCATCGAGTTCGGGCCGGACAAGGACGACCCGTCAAAACGGGCGAAGACACTGAAACCGAAGCCCTGGACCGTGAAAGTCGACGGGGAAGTGGAGAAACCGGGGAATTACGATCTCGACGATCTCTTGAAGGGGCTTACATTCGAGGATCGGATATACAGGCTGCGCTGCGTGGAAGGGTGGTCGATGGTGATTCCCTGGCTGGGTTTCCCTCTCGCCGACCTGATCAAGCGACTGGAACCCCGGCCGAAAGCCCGTTTCATGGAATTGACGACGTTGTACGCGCCGGACCAGATGCCCGGGCAGCGTACGTCCCAGCTGGCCTGGCCCTATGTCGAAGGCTTGAGGCTGGACGAAGCCATGCACCCATTGACAATTCTGGCTGTGGGACTTTACGGAAAGCCGCTGCCGAACCAGAACGGCGCGCCCCTGCGGCTGGTGGTCCCATGGAAGTACGGATTCAAGAGCATCAAGTCCATTGTCAGGATCCGATTCGTCGAGAAACAACCTGTCACCGCCTGGGCAAAGCAAGCGCCACGGGAGTACGGTTTCTACGCCAATGTAAACCCGGAGGTCGACCATCCGCGTTGGAGCCAGAGCCGCGAGCGGCGCATCGGTGAGTTCTTCAGGCGAAGGACGCTGCCGTTCAACGGTTACGCGGACAAAGTGGCAAATCTCTATTCCGGTATGGACCTGCGGAAAAACTACTGAGCCACGTTCACACACTGTTCACCACCCGGCCGATGGTCGTCCGACGCTTGAAACCGCTCATTTTTCTGCTCTGCCTGGTGCCGCTCGGATGGCTGCTTGTCGACCTGTCTCTCGATCGGCTCAGCGCCAACCCGATCGACGACCTCATGGATCGAACGGGCATCTGGGCGCTTCGGCTGCTTCTCATAACGCTCGCCGTCGCGCCAGTCCGGCAACTGACCGGCTGGTCAAGCCTGATCAGCTACAGGCGTATGCTCGGGCTGTTTGCATTTACCTACGCGTCGCTGCATTTCCTCAACTACCTCGTAATCGACCAGTTCTTCGCCTGGGACGAGATCATCAAAGACATCAGCAAGCGGCCTTTCATAACGGTCGGATTCACCAGCCTGGTCCTCCTCGTGCCGCTCGCCCTCACGTCAACGCGCGGGATGATCCGCCGCCTGGGCGGCAGGCGGTGGCAACGTCTCCATAAAATCGTCTACATCTGTGCCCTGGGGGGTGTCATCCACTACTTGTGGCTGGTCAAGGCGGATCGCAGCCGGCCGTTAGCGTACGGGGCGATTCTTGGACTACTTCTCGCGTACCGCGTGTGGAGGACGAAGCAAGGGGCGGCGAAGAAGACCCCGTCAGAGCCGCCCACGCGGCGATAGCGTTGAAAATGTTAACTCTTCTATTAATAGGCGGATAGACCGGCGAGTTCCCGGCGGAGGGCGCGATCGAATCGCGATCGAATGGAGCCGCGCACGACATCCGCCCATAACAAGTCCGTCAATACCTGTGGGCCGAACGCACTTCTCCGACCCTATGCGACACCCTCGCACCGATAGTGCGGATCATGCAGAGGCGAAATCAAAAGAAGCCGCTCACCGGCGTTCGCGCGCGCGGCTCTGACGGAAAAAGCAGCTGCAGAGTTGTGAGAAATGCGGACTAGTCGTTCGTCGCTACGGTCCGCAGCTCCAGCGGGGGGAGCGCGCGCTCGATCGCCTGGCGCTGAGGCTCGAGCCACGGCGGCAGCACGAGCGACTCGCCGAGATGCGCCGTATCCTCGTCGACCGAGAACCCGGGACCATCCGTCGCCAATTCGAAAAGGACGCCGCCAGGCTCCAGGAAGTAGACGGATTTGAACCAGAAGCGGTCAATCACGGCGGTAGGCCGTCTTCCGGCGGCTGCAATTCGTTCCCGAATGTCCCTTTGACGCTCTTCATCATCGACTCGCCAGGCAATGTGGTGAATGCCGCCAACACCCCACGTCCCGCGCTTCTCGTCGGGTATCGCGCGCAGGTCGACTGTTCGACCCGAGGTGCTCCCTTCCAATCCATAGCGATGCCAGCCGGCTTCAGAGGCGAGATGGCGAAAGCCGAGCACCTTGGTGAGGAATTCCGCCGTGGTTTCCAATTCACGTTCATAGAGGCGGACTCCTTCCAGGCCGACAATTTGCGAGTCGGCCGGCACGGGGCTGGCGTCCCACGGTGCAAAGGTTCGGCGAACAGCGTCGGCGCTCTCTACCAGCCCGATCTGGAGGCCGTGCGGGTCGACCAGTTGGAGAGCCTGCTGGCCGAAACGCCTTACCTGCCCGATGATGTTCGTTCCATAGCGCTTCAGGCGAGTCGCCCAGTAATTAAGCGTGCCGGGCCGGACTGCAAGGGAGACCTCGACGCCCAGCCCGTGGCCTTTTCGAGCCGGCGGAAGGTCGGGCCACGGAAAGAAAGTCAGATCCGTGCCCGGATGGCCCTCGGCGTCGGCATAGAAGAGGTGATAAGTCCCCGGATCATCCTGGTTGACACTGCGTTTCACGAGCCGGAGTCCCAGAACCCCGACGTAAAAATCCAGGTTTTCCTGCGCTGGGCCGGCTATGGCGGTCACGTGGTGGAGTCCTGTCACGCTTTGCATATTCATCAATGATAACTTGCGAAGCGAATAGACACGACTGTAAATGTAATAATCGAATTAGTCACTTTGACAGGCAGCCATCAGTGAAGAAAACGCCGCGTCGGTTGAGGAAGTGACAGCCTCTACCGAGGAAATGCTGGCCCATCTCGAGCAGGCCAACCGAATGGCCCAGGACTTGTCCGAAATTGCGCAAGGCGAACAGCAGATTCTGGCCAAATTCAGGTCTTCCGACGGATCTCAGGCTTGAACCGCTCGATAAATCCCCTTTTTTTCTTGCGCTTCGGTAATTTTTGGCACGCTCCGGTTACTAATAGTAAGTGACACAGGAGCGATCGCCATGAGCCCTGGTGATCCCAGACAGACACTATTCGAGGAGGTGGTTGCGGCGAACGAACGCCGGATCAAGGCGATCGCGCGCAGCTATGCGCCTCCGAGCGAGCGTCAGGATCTTTGCCAGGAAATTCTCCTGCAGATGTGGAAGGGGCTCGGTGGTTTCAAGGGGCGGTCGACGGTATCCACGTGGGTGTATCGGGTGGCATTGAATACGGCCATTACGTTCAGGCGGAGAAACAGGCACCGGATCGAGCCGGCCGAGGACCTTTCTGTCCAGGCGACTGCGTTGCCGCACGCGCCGTCAGACCCGGAGCGCCAGGTGCTCATTCTGGAAGACTTCCTCGGGTCGCTCGGAAAGATCGATCGGGCTGTTTTCCTCCTTTACCTGGAGGACCTGAGCTATCGCGATATATCGGAAGTAACCGGGTTGACCGAGAGCCACGTCGGAGTGCGAATCAATCGCCTGAAAAAGGCTTTTGTGGAGCGCTATTGCGGAGGGTGATATGGAACTCGAAGGGTTCAAATCGGCATGGCAGCAACGGAGGATGGAAGGTTACTCGCTTTCTCCTCCGGGGGACGGCGCCTCCCGCTCGGTTCGCTTTTTGCGGATCAGTGCCGCGCGCGACATCCAGCGGTCTGAAGAGCTGTCGCGACTGATCTTCTCGCTCTTGTTCGGGCTCGTTGCGGTCTCAGCATCGTTTGTGGTGATGGCGCCGGGAGCCGGCCGGGTTGTCGCCTGGATGTTCGCGGCCGCGCTTCTGGTCGACGGAGTCGCTGGCTTTGTCCTGCTGGTAAGGCGACTGCGTCAGGCGGCAACGGACAACATGATTCAATTCATTTCCCGCGAGTACCGCCAAGTCGAGGCCCGGCTTCGCATCGAGATCTATACGCAGGGAGTGATGCTGATTCTGGCGGCAGCAGCGGTTGTGCTCTTGGTTTTCGGCCCAGGCGTTGCCACGGGCAGAGACAACGTTTTCAGGATGGGCATCGTGACCGCGTTCCTGGCTGTCGCCTGGCGAAGAGGCCGGTCGCGCTCACGCTCGAGGGAGATCAGTCACGAGCTGAGGAACTATCTGAAAGACCTGGAGGCCTGAACCGGCGTAATTCTTACGTTTAGCTAGGAATTGGAACGGCACGGGCACATCGGGAAAGGAAACCGCCATGCTTGAGGTGCGCGATCTCACAAAGGTTTTTTCAATCCGGCAGGTCGTTAGCGGTGTCAGCTTTCGCGTCAATGCCGGTCAGATCCTCGGTTATCTGGGCCCCAATGGAGCCGGGAAGTCGACAACCGTAAAGATGCTTACCGGTCTGCTTGAGCCGACCGGTGGAGAGATCCTCTTCAACGGGGTCGACATCCGGCGCGACATGATTGCCTACAAGAGACGGATAGGGTATGTCCCCGAATCCCAAGAGCTTTACGGATACTTGAGTGGAGTCGAGTACCTGGAGCTGGTTGGTCGTTTGCGTGGCCTTCCGGATCCGCAACTGCGCAACAAGATCGATGAGCTTCTTCGCTTGTTCTCCTTGCATCCACAACGGCGCTCGGCGATTGGCTCGTACTCGAAGGGAATGCGCCAGAAGATCCTGATTGCCGCCGCCCTTCTACACAATCCGGATCTGCTGATCTTCGACGAACCGCTTTCCGGCCTCGACGTGACATCCGCACTGGTATTCAAGAGTCTGGTCCGGGCTCTGGTCAACGAAGGGAAGGCGATTCTCTACAGTTCTCACGTCCTGGATGTTGTGGAGAAACTCTGTTCGGGGGTCGTAATCATCGACCAGGGCCGTGTGGTGGCCGACGATTCGGTTAGTAACCTTCGGAGCCTGCTGAGCCTCCCGTCCCTGGAGCGGATTTTTACGGAGCTGGTCGTCGCCGAAGACACGGATCAGATCGCCCGGCAGGTCGTGGAGGTCATAAAAGTGCAGTGAACTTTCGGGGACATAATACTTAATTTTCGATCAGTTCGCGGTCGGTGGCCGTGAGCGAAGGATTAAGTTTTGTGTCCCCGAAACGCCTAGCGGAGGCAGCAGATGCGCAGCCTGAACTTTTCGGACAAGTACAGCAACGGTCCATTTGTCCTGCTGACCAGGCACTTTTTCGGCCGTCTCTTTGATAATGAGATCGTGTCCCCCGGGGGCGACATGGCCTTCTCGGTCGCGCAGGTCATGGCGTTTCTGCCCCTCCCGGGCCTGATCCTGTCGCTCTACTACCTGTGCATGAAGTACACGTTCAAAATCGCCCACGTGAAGTCCTGGGCTGCGGTCGATTCGTGGAGTGATCGCTGTTTCTTTATCTCGTTTGCGATGATTGTCATGGCGCTGGCCACTTTGCTCAACTGGGACACTCTCTTTCCGGATCGTAAAGACTACACGAACCTTGCTGTGTTGCCGGTCAAGCTACGGACGCTTTTCCTCGCCAAAGTGACCAGTTTGATCCTGTTCATGACCCTGTTCGCGGTGCTGACCAACGGCGCTTCGGGTGTCCTGTTCCCGCTGGCGGCAACCATAAGCCACGCGACGGCGGCGGACGGGTTTCGCTTTCTGGGCGCCCATTTCGTCAGTGTCTTCTCCGCGAGCGTTTTCACGTTCCTTTTTCTTGTTGGGATGCAGGGCGCCTGCATGGCTTTCCTGAGCCGCCGCTTGTTGAAGAAGATATCGGTAACGATCCAATGTTCGCTTCTGGTGTTGGTGCTCTCCTCCTTCCTGATCATGTCCGACTTGATTGTGGCCGTAAGGAACACCCAGGTGCAGCTGTACCAGGTGATGTTCGTCCCCGCCTGGTTCACTGCCCTGTATGACCGGCTCCTCGGGATCCGGTCGATACACGCGACGCACGTGTCCTGGCGCTTTGCCGTCGTCGCCCTCGTGACCGCCCTGAGCCTGGCCGGCATTTTCTACGCTTTGACCTATCATCGGCACCTCGGGTTCTTCAGCCAGCCGGAAGGAAGGACGGACAGCCGCCTGGGCCTCGGAACGGCCCTGCTCCGACGAGTTCGACGGATCGTCACGCGAGAACCGGAGGAGGGCGCGGCCTTTGATTTCGTAACTGCCACCCTGGCTCGCAGTGCCCGGCACCGCATCGTCCTTGGAAGTTGCCTCGGTGTCGCGCTGGCTTTCTGCCTGTCGGCCGTCTTCCTCCTCGTGACCCGCGACGGGACGGCAAGCATGCACCGGGTTAACCTCACGGTTCTGTGCCTTCCGGCGATCCTGAATCTTCTGCTTCTGGGCGGGGTTCGCTTTTCGTTTTCGCTTCCCTCGGAACTTGGCGCCAACTGGGTCTTCAGAATACCCCCGTTCAGGCACGACGTATTCTGGAGAGGCGCCCGCATCGCCGTGTGGACGGTGGTCTTGGCGCCTGTCTTCATCGTGACGCTCGTCGTTTTTAGCTTGTGCTGGGGCTGGTGGAGCGCGCTACGCTTCGGGCTGCTCCAAACGCTGTGCGCACTGGTCCTTGCGGAGTGGCTCTTCTTGCGGTTTCCGAAGATCCCCTTCACCTGTTCCTATTTGCCGGGGAGCGCGGACTTGAAGAGCCGCTGGCCCCTGTACGTGGTGCTCTTCGCAGGGTACTTGTTCTTCAGTTCAACCCTGTGCGTGGCGATGGCGAACCGGCCTCGCGGCTACCTGCTGACCCTGATGATCGGCGTTCTGCTTCTCCTGGCACTCTTCCGAAGCCGGAGGTCGTTCTTGCTCCAGCGCCGGCCGATCTTCGAAGACCATAACGGTCCGGAATTCCTGAAACTCGGGCTCAGTAGCATTCGATCGCCTCGGCCAGTCGACCAGGTAACCTGACGTAAGATTCGCCCGAATAGGTTCTTAAGGCCTGAAAGGCCGGCACATAGTAGCCCAGGGCGAAGCGCTTTGCGCGCAGCCCTGGGTCAACTGTCTCGACCGCGAAGCCCTGTAAGGGCGTGAGGTCCTGATAATGTTGCCGTTCTGGCGCCCTTTCAGGGCTTGTCTCCGCCTCTACCTTGAACCCAGGGCTGCGCACAAAGCGCTTCGCCCTGGGCTAATATGTGCCGGCCTTTCAGGCCTTAAGAACTTTCTCGACAGATCTTTCGTGCGCGGCTCCATGCGATCTCGCCCTCCACCGGAAACTCGCCGGGCTATCCGCCTATTAATAGAAGAGTGAGCATTTTCAACACCCTCGCTGCGTACGCGACCCTCGCTGCGTACGCGGCTCTGAAAAGGCAGTAGCTATTCCGCTTCCTGGCATATTCCGGTTCCCGCATTGATTCT
>CAYQYP010000097.1:0-13004 GCA_964421755.1 uncultured Acidobacteriota bacterium | reverse complement strand
GACCGAGTTGTTCAACGCGTTTAACACCACGCAGTTCAACGCGTTTGACAGTGGCGCCCGGTTCGATGCGACAGGAAAGCAAATCGACCCGAATTTCGGTGCCTTGACGGGAGCGCGTGATGCCCGTCGGATTCAGCTTTCGCTTCGAGTCATGTTCTAACCTTCCCCAATCAGGCGGCGCGGGACTTGTCCTGCGCCGCCTTCTCTTTGGTTTCACCCCCGCCGGGCCCCAAGGACGGATTTCTCACAACAACTCGGCGGAATCATGATCGGAGCGTCGCCCAGGGTGTTGAAAATGTTGCCTTACGTCTCCGAGCTTTTTCAACAGCCGCAGCGCTGTCTCTTCAAAATCTACCGCTTCAAGAACCCGCGCACAATTTCCTCAAAAATCTCTGGCTTTTCGAAGAACGGCATGTGCCCGCAGCCTTCGATTTCGCGGTATTCGGCCGGCCCGCGCAGGCGGCTTACGAACGCCTTCACCGCCGCCGGAGGGGCGTACCGGTCCTCGGAACCGGTCACCGCGAGGCACGGTACCGAAATCCCCGACAGCGTGTCGGCGGCGCTGGCATTCGAGAGCTCCTCGGCAGCCCGGGCATAGGTGTTCGGGTCGTTGAGCTCCAGCAGCCGGTGATACATCGCCACCAGACCAGGCATTTTGCGTAAAGTGTCCGCCGAGAAGACAATGGGCATGGTGAGATCGCCGACTCCCGCCATCCCCCGATCGTGGACCTCTCGGGCGCGTTCCCGAAGTCGTTTCTGAGCGTCTGGAACGGGCTCGTCGAGACCTCCGACGAAGATCAAGCGATCCACTGGCACAGTTCGCCGGCCGGCCAGCTTCAAGCCGATGATCGCCCCCATGGAATGACCGAGCACGGCAACGGGTTTATCCGTCGTCCCTCGAACCAAATCCTCGATCATGACCACGCAGTCGTCGAACGAGAAACCTGCGGGAGCGGCAGGAGAGAGACCGCAACCGGGCAGGTCCACCGACAAGACGCGGAAGCCGGGTTGAAGAGCGGCGGCAAGTCCGGCAAAGAAGTAGCTGCCTCCCCCAAGTCCGTGGATGCAGACGAGCGCCGGGCCGGCTCCGGTCTCCGTGCAGTAGATCTCCCGCCCGGATAGAAGACGACGCAGTTGTCCCACGTCAGGCCTGGGCCTCGCCAAGACAGGTGAATATTTCCCGGTAGAACTCAGGGTGCGAACCCCAGTTCTGGGCGGTGACGAACTTCCCGTCACGACACGCCTGGCTCGTCATGTAGGTGCCGCCGGCCGCCTCGACCTCGAAGCGCACGTGTTCGTAAGCAGTCATGCACGCTCCCTTGGCCAGCCCGGCGCTTATGAGGACTTGGATACCGTGACAAATCGCGAAAATCCACTTCCCCTTCGCATGGAACTGCTTGATCAAGTCGAGCACCTTCGGATCGTGGCGCAAATATTCGGGCGCTCTCCCTCCGAGGATCATTACCGCCGCGTAGTCTTCCACCTTCACCTCGTCAAAAGTCAGATCCGAGCGGACGAGGTACCCAGGCCGCTCAACGTAAGTGTCCCACCCTGGTTCAAAGTCGTGAATGACGAGATGCAGGGCTCTCTTGCTGGGCGCCGCGACGAGCGGCTGGTAGCCCGCCTCGAGAAATCGATGAAGTGCATAGAGTGCCTCGTAGCTCTCGCCGGCGTCTCCGGTGATGATTAAGATTTGTTTCGACATCGGTCACGTCCTCCCGCGGATTTGTAACTGACTATAGCAGTTAATGCCCGCCTGTCTGAAGTGCAGGATGTCTGCTCCCGGCTGACAATTGGACCTCGTTTGCGCGACAGCCTAGAATAAGAGCAAAAGGCGGACGTCGCGCAATCGCTTAACTCGCCTGCAGGTATTCCCCCAAAGCGGCATCGTCCGGCGGACCGGAAAAAAGGAGCAGCTATCCCATGCGAACAATCACACCGGGTAAACAACGCGGAATCAGTGCGGTGGCTGACAAGAAGGGAGTCATTCGGGCCGCCGCGATGGATCAGCGCGGTTCCCTCCGGAAATCGGTCGCACAGGCCAAGAACGTGTCGACCGACGACGTCACGGCCGAAATGATGACGGAGTTCAAGACCGCGGTTGTCCGCGTCTTGTCTCCGTATGCCAGTGCCGTTCTCCTTGACCCGGAGTATGGACTCGAAGCGGCCGATTCACGGTCCAAAGGCACCGGTCTCCTTCTTGCCTATGAGCAGTCCGGCTACGAGAACAATGCGCCGGGACGCATGCCGATCCTGCTGCCTGATTGGACGGTTCGCCTGCTCGTCGAGGCGGGTGCCGACTGCATCAAGGTGCTCCTCTATTACACGCCTTCGGAGAACAGTGCTATCAACGACCGCAAGAAAGCATGGGTTGAGCGCATCGGAGCCGAGTGCGCCCATCTCGATGTTCCGTTCTTTCTGGAATTCGTGGGATATGACCCGGCCGGGGATGCAAAAGGGATCGAGTACGCGCGCAAGAAGCCCGGCATCGTCACCGAGACGATTGCCGAATTCTCACAGGACTTCTATAACGTCGATGTTCTAAAGGTCGAAATCCCTGTCGATCTTCAGTACACCAAGGGAACCCGGTCCTTCAAGGGAGGCGAGCCTGCCTATTCCCGCGACAAGGCCAAAGAGCTGTACAGAGCTGCCGCTGAGGCCGCCAGACGTCCGTTCATCTATCTCAGTGCGGGCGTAAGCAACGCACAGTTTTTGGAAAGCATCGAGCTCGCGCTGGAAGCCGAGGTCCCGTTCGCGGGTGTTCTTTGTGGACGCGCCACTTGGAAGGACGGTATCCCGGTCTACGCCGAAAAGGGGCGGAGCGCACTGGAGGAATGGCTGTTGTCCGAGGGCGTCAGGAACATTGAAGCGCTCAATCAGCTGCTTCGAAATGCTCGTTCCTGGCAGGATGCATTCCAGGTTGTTAGCAAGTAGAACGGGCCTAGAAACCACCGAACGACAGAACCCGCTTACTCCGCTGAAAAGCGCTGCGAGGGTGTCGCATAAGTTCGGAGAAGTGGGTTCGGCCCACAGGTATTGACGGACTTGCTATGGGCTGATGTCGTGCGGAGGGCCGAGATCGAATAGAGCCGCGCACGCAACGAGGGTGTTGAAAAGGTCTTGAATTCTCACAGGATATTAAACATTTTCAACACCCTCGCGGCGCTTTTCAGCGGAGTAAGCGGGTTCCACACCGCCCTATGGGAATCGGCCCGCAAAAACCTCGTCGGTGTGATCCTCTTTCATCAGGTCAGCGCCACGACGTGCGAACAGGAGAAAATATCGATCCTGGTAGACGAGGCGCCACCGGGAGTCCTGGGCGAGCCTTTCGACAAGCGGCGATACTCGCTCGGCCAACACCGCATCGGTCGGATACGCTCCCAGAACTTCGCGCCAGGATGAGGCCTGCCTGTACAGTTCGATGTTCTGCACGACCAGCCAGGTCGGGTAAGCGACCTCGTACCTGCTGTCCATCGACACTTTGACGCCGGGGTGAAGTTTCCACGAGACGTAAGCCCCCTGAGGGAAGTAGACCATCAGGTTGCCTTTGAAGCCGACCCGCTTCAGATAGTCCACCGCTCCGACCGGGTAAATTGCGTGGTTGCCCATGCGGGGATCCGGACCGCCCGGCACCGAGAGTTCCCACGGCCTGTGCAGCCAAACGCCTTCGCCGAACGCAAAAATCACTGCGGTAAAGAGGACAAGCAGCGCCTCCGGCCGGCGGCGCCAGAACGAGTCCCAGAACGCTCCAAAGGAGGTGCGTTGCAGGTATCCGGGTGCCATGCAAATCCACGCGATTGCATAGAAGTATGTGATGCGCAGGCAGAGAAGCGAGGCAACCAGGAGGAGGAGCAATGGGAAAAGCCCCTCGATATCCCACCGTCGTCCGGATGCGACCGCATAAGCCAGGACAAGCACCGAGATCACAAAAAACGCCACGAAGAAGGGCCACCTTTCCCACCAAAACCACATCGGCTGCCACTCCTCGATGAACGGACGGTCCATCGTTACCGCTTTAACGATGTACGAGTAGTAGTCGAAACCGAAGGGATTGATCGGTACCACCGCTCCCATCCCGAATCCGACAAAGAGCAAATGGGCGTGCCTGCGTCCGGAAAGGACCCGCTGGAGCCACTCGGCTCCGATAATTCCAAGGCCCACGACAAAACCGCCGTGCAGATTCAGCCAGAGAACAAAAGCCGGCAGCCAGAGATAAATCCACCTCCTCTCGCCTCGCCTGTCCAAGTCAAGAAAGATCAGCAGGACCGCGACGAAAACGAGTGAGTAGAACTGCGGGCGCACCGTCGACAGGCCGGGCTGCAGCAAGGCAAGACCGAGCGGCGCTGTTAAAGCGAAAATGCCCAGATGAACGCCCGTCTGGCGCATGTGCCAAACGAGGGAAAGGGCCAGGGCGAGGCCGAGCAGGTACTTGATGAGCAGAAGGCCGTATGCCCCGGCCCACTGGGAGGCCATGTAGGCGAGGAGGCCGGCGCCCCACTCATGCTGTATCGACGGCGAAACCGTCGGTGTGTACGAAAAGATATCCTGCAGCGGAACATGGCCCGAGTTGACTGTCTCGCGGCCGAGAGCCATCAGGTGCCAGACATCGATATCGACGGCGTTGTGAGTCAGGAAAAACACGAAGAGCGTACCGAGGCAGATCCAACCGAAAGGGGGCAGAATCCGGACGGCTGCCAAGTGGAGGGATCTCATATCCTGAGCCGAAATTATGTCACGAGCCTTCCGAATGTAGAATGCGGAGTTCGGAGTGCGGAATGCGGAATGAAAGCTGTGCAACGAGGTTGCTCTCGTCGATGAACAGTGCCGCCAAGAAGCAGTCCTTCTTCCCAGCAGCGATTAGACCATGCAGCACGGCTGGGATATGATCTGCCTCAGTTGACAACAATCGCGGGAGACACGATTTGACCCGCGAAAGGAGGCAGCGTATGGCAGACACGCCGATGGTGGGCTGCGCTCGCCCGACTGGTGGACCCGTCGGGGAGTCCAGTCCTTCATCCGGGCCCGCAACGCCCGAACCGTTCAAGGAGGAACGCCGAATGATACAAGTAGGAAAAAAAGCCCCTGACTTTGTGGCCCCTGCATACCACAAGGGACAGTTCACTAGTTTCAAGTTGTCTGACTACTTGGGGAAGTGGGTCGTCCTATGCTTCTATCCGGGGGACTTTACCTTCGTCTGAGCGACCGAATTATCGGCGGTCGCCGATAATCACTCCAAATTCCAGGCGCTCGGCGTGGAAGTTCTGTCGATGAGTGTTGACAGCGTATTCGTACATAAGATGTGGAACGACAACGAACTGTGCAAGATGGTCGCCGGCGGAGTCCCTTTCCCGATGCTTTCGGACGCGGGTGGAAAAGTCGGCCAGGTATTCGGCATCTTCGATGAAGATGCGGGTATCGACACCCGTGGAAGGTTCATCATCGATCCGGATGGGATCGTGCAGGGTTTTGAGGTTCTGACGCCCCCGGTTGGCCGGAGCGTCGCCGAGACGTTAAGGCAAATCAGCGCTTTTCAGCTTGTCAGGGAGAGCAAGGGGACCCAGGCCACACCCTCCGGCTGGAAACCCGGAAAGATGACATTGAAGCCCGGTCCCGATCTGGTCGGACGGGTCTGGGAGGTATGGCGCGTCGAAATGGCCCACGACTAGTTCGTGATCGATCCCTGCCGGGGACTGCGGCCGCTCAGTCCTCGGTGTACCTCCGCTCGAGGTCGTAATACTCGTCGAAGCCGACAACCGTCTTGATTGCTTCGAAGGTGAGGGGAGGGGCGGGTACCCGCCCCTCCTGAAGGCTTCCCAGAGCGCTTTGCATGGCCGCAATGGAGGCGTTGAGAAGGGTCAGGGGGAAGGCGGCGATCTTGAACCCCATCGTTTCAAGCGCCGTCAGATCCAAAAGCGGTGTTTTCCCGCCCTCGAGCATGTTCACGAGCTTGGGAACGTTGACCGATCGGCAGAATCGCTCGAGTTCCTTCTCTGACTGGGGAGCTTCCAGGAAAACGATGTCGGCGCCCGCATCCTCGAAAGCCCGCGCACGCCACAAGGCCTCGTCGATCCCGTCAGTCGCGCGCGCATCTGTCCTAGCCAGTATGAGGATTTGCGCGCCGGAGTCACGTGCATCGACGGCCGCGCGGATTCTCGTCAGGGCCTCCCGACGCGACACGACCTGTTTACCTCTTGTGTGGCCACACCGCTTGGGAGCCACCTGGTCCTCGATCATCACGGCCGCGAATCCCGCTCGGGCGTACCCGTTCACCGTCCTGCGGACGTTGACGGCGTTTCCGTATCCGGTATCCCCGTCACCGATGACCGGGATGGAAACCGAGTCGCAGATGCTTCGGCCCTGGTCCAGCATCTCAGCGTATGAAATGAGGCCGGTATCGGGGAGCGCCAGGCGGGCGGCGGACACCGCGAATCCGCTCATAAAGGTGAGCCTGAAACCGGCGCGCTCGATCAGGCGGGCGGACAGTGCGTCAAAGCAGCACGGCATCACAAGCAGGCCTGGTTCGGCCAGGAGATGACGAAGGGCTGAAGCAGGTGAAGCTGACACGTCGACCTCCGGTTGCGCGTTATTGCCGTCGCGTGCTGACTTTGGGCGGCGAGGGCCAGGCCGTGCGCAGTGCCTCCCATAGGCCTCGATCCAATTCGGTCATAAACGGCCCCCGGATGGGTGGCATCTGGTTGAAGACCGCTGCCCACGTGTAGCCATTGTACGCGCAAACGAGGAGTGAGGCCGTTCCCGGCATCGCGCCGTTATGCCAGAGGTTGACGCCCGACTGCGCCGGTACGACTGACCAGCCCAGCCCGTACCAGCGATTGGAGTCCGGCCAGAGCGGCGGGGCCGGTCGCGCCGTCATCTGGGCCAGCGTCTCGGTCTTCAGGAAGGCGGCCGTCCCGCGGCCGAGAGCCGCGTCTGCAAACCGGACCAGGTCGGGGGCGCTGGCGATCCAACCGCCGTGCGCATCCATCACGTCGGGCATCAGCCCATAGGCGAAGTTTCCATAGTAGTGAACTTCTCCGGGCGCATTACCGCTCTTCCCGCCGATCCGCATGTCGTCTATTTGCATCGGACGCAACACGTGCTCCCGTACAAATCCCTCGTACGAAGTCCCGCTGACGCGTTCGATGATGCGGCCAAGCACGCAATATCCGAAATTCGAGTAGGCATGTCGCTGGCCTGGCTCAAAGTCGAGCCGGCGTTTGAGCATCTCCCGGATGATCAGTTCCGCCCGGGGTAACCCGAAGTGAAACATGGGATCGAAACTGGCGGCGCGGTCCCACCCGGCCGAATGGAGCAGCAGTTGCCGAATCGTAACGTCGGCAATGCGCGGGTCGGCGTCGGACTTCATCCCGAGGACGTCGAGCGCGTGGTCGTCTAATGCTAGCCTGTTGTCGTCGATAAGCTTGAGAACTGCGACTGCAGTGATTGGTTTAGAAACACTGGCTATACGAAATAGAGAGTCGGGTTGAACGAGTCGCTTAGCTTTGCGATCCGCGTAACCATAACCGCGTGCCACGATCGGTTTGCCGTCCCTGGACAAAGCCAGAGCGCCTCCCGGGATCTCATAACGGTTGAGCAGATCCGTCATCAACGCATCAAACGGGGCCGTTGCCTGACTTGCAGTTCCGCTGGTGGCGATCGGTTCCCCCGGTATCACCGATGTCTGCGCAGCGTGGATGATGAGCAGGAAGGCGATCGGAATGAGCAGGATTCGTTGAATCAAGGTCTCCCCCAAGTTTCGGGGACATGATACTTAATTCCCATCCCGTTACCACGGTCATGGGATAGTTAAAGAATTAAGTTTCGTGTCCCCGAAACTGCCCAAAACTGAAGGTGCGAATTCTATCTTGTGGGGCGTAAGCGGGCAAGCGCCCGGACGACCAAGGACAAAGGTCACACCGACTCGGCCCGCCAGAAACCAGGATATTCCGTCACGAAGCCGGCTTTGTTCACTTTCAACCAGGCGACGAACGCACCTCCTCCGCTCTCGTACCGATAGACGTCCTCGGCCGTGCGTTGGTAGACTTGGTCGAGAGCCTCCAGGGAGAAGCTGGGGAAACGAAGCCACGCCGCCCGGATCTTTTCCTGCCCACCCACGGGAGGGTACAGGCGACGAATCGGAAGCAGGTTGGTTGACGGGCTGAAATTCAAGTCAATATCCAGACAACCCTCGAGCTCGGGTACCCCCGTGCCGTTCAGCTGCCATTGACCTTTGCCGTCCGCGGTGATCGCCGTCTGGATGAGCTGATCGCCGGTCCAGCCTGAAACCGAGACGGATCGTGTCCGCCAGTCGGGATCGCAGATGATACGGTAATCGAGCCGGCAAGCCCGGCTGTCATGGGTAAACACCGCACAGCCGCTCAGTACATTCCCGGCCTCCCCGCTCACGAGTTGAGCCGATTCGTGCCCGGGCCGGTCCAGCCGGCGCCATAACATCGTGGTGATCGTTTCCGTTGTCATATTCGTCCAAAGATGCAAAAGAACCGACGCCCCAGTTTAAACCGTCCCCAGGTTGAGTAGCAGACAGGAACGTGGATAATCTTCTCAAGGAGTGTCGATCCAGGCACCATCCATTCGACTCATCTGTGGAGGCTAATGCAATGAAATACATGCTCCTGATTTACCTTGACGAGCAGCTCCTGAACGACAACCAGCGACAGCAGTGCTACATAGACAGTACGAAACTGGCTCAGGACCTCCACTCCAGCGGGCGGTACATCGCGGCAAACCCGTTACATCCAGTGTCCACCGCGACCAGCGTCCGGGTACGTGACGGCAAGCCCCTCGTAACCGATGGCCCGTATGCGGAAACCAGGGAGCAGCTTGGCGGCTACTTCCTCATCGACGCGCAGGACTTGGACGATGCAATCGGCATAGCCTCGCGCATACCGGTAGCGACCGTGGGCACCGTCGAAGTCCGGCCGGTAATGGATGTTCCGGGCCTCCCCAACGACTAGACGCGAGGGCCGGTCGATTTTTCAAAAGGAGAAAAGACAATGGAAACAAGCAACACAGAGCAGCAAACGATGCCAAAAGCAGAGCCGCAAAAAGAACATGAATGGCTCTCGCGGTTGGTCGGAGACTGGACCTTCGAGGGCGAGGCGACCATGGAGCCGGGCAAGCCGCCCCAGAAGTTCTCCGGTACCGAAACCGTGCGGTCCCTCGGCGGCTTCTGGATATTGGCCGAAGGAGAGGGCGAATTCCCCTGCGAAAGCGGACGTCGCGAGAAGGCGACTACCCTGATGACTCTCGGCTATGACACGGACAAGAAACGGTACGTCGGCACCTTCATCGGGTCGATGATGACGTTCATGTTTCTCTACGAGGGCGCATTGGACACGGGTGGGAAGGTTCTCTCACTTGATACCGAGGGCCCCAGTATGACCGCACCGGGGCAGACGACGAAATACCGGGATGTCATCGAGGTGAAGAGCAACGACCACCGGGTGCTCTCGTCAAGTGCGCTTGGCGATGACGGCAAATGGCATCAGTTCATGACGATGCACCATCGGCGCAGGAAGTAAACAAGCGGGCGCCGGTCACTGGAGAGAGTCACCCACGAAGACACGAACGGACACGAAGAAGACAGGCGATCCGTGTGACTCAGAACGCACTTTCTTCGTGTCCGTTCGTGTCTTCGTGGATGACTCTCTCCAGTGGCCGGCGCTTGCAGGCGGTTGTCAGCTCGGTATGTTCAGGACCTGCCCGACCTTGATCATGTTCGGGTCTTTAAGCTTGTCCTTGTTGGCCTCAAAGATCTTCATGTACTTGTTGGCGTCGCCGTAGAACTGCTTGGCGATCTTCGACAGCGTATCCCCTGCCTGAACCGTGTAGGTCTTCGCGGCGGCCGCTGCCGGGGCCGCGGCCGGCGCCGCCGCCTTGGGTGCCAGGCTCGGATCGATGCTCAGGTCGGCCGTGATGTCCGCGTAGGTCTTATCCACCTGCTTGATCCGGTCCCAAATGGAATTCTTGATCTGTTCCGTTCCGACCGAAGCACGGACGAGCAGCTTGTTGTCCTGGACGTGGACGTTCTTGACGCTGACAGTCGCCTGTCCTTCGAGCATCTTAAGCACACTGCTGTATTTCGCTTTCAATTCTTCAAGACGATCCATAGTGTCCTCCTTTTGCTGTCGCTTTTCGGGGCAGAATGCCGAGAAAATGATTGATCGCTATCTGCCGAAGAACTTTGAACCAAGTCCTAGGACATCGTCTATCACCGACCCGTCTCGATTGCTATCAAGGAATTGAGAGAGCGTCCCCAACAGTCCGCCTGACGCCTCGACGGGTGCACTCTGCATCCCGACTGAGGAGTTTTGGCGGCTGAGTACTCCCATGGCCAGCGTTGCGACCAGTGGAAGCATCTTCTTCAGAAGGTCGGAGCTGAGGCCAGTCTGAGCGGAAGCCTGGCTCGCAACCTGCCGGCTCACCTCCTTGCTGCCGAAGATGTGTCCCAGGATTCCATTGCCGTCCTGCACCGTCTCTTGTTGGTTGAGCAGTTCCGGCTGTTCGAGGTACTGCTGGTGCCGATTCGAGGAGAGCGCACCGATTAAGGCCTCGAGACCGCCAGGCGTGGAAGTATTCCGCGCCAGACCTTTTCCGACGGCCGGCAGCAGCGCAGAAACCGCGGAGGCCGTTTGCTCTTCGCTCAGGCCGAAGTTCTGGGCGAGTTGTCGCAACGGGCCGCCGCCGGAAGCCGTTAGCAGAGAATTAAGCAAGTCCATGATTACCTCCTAAACGATGAGTCGGCGTCGGAACGACACTTCCGGGGGTAACTAAAGCCCTCGGAATTGCAGCGCCCGCGCGCTTTCAGGCCGAGAACCCTATCCCTCATACTACTCTCACTTCCGACGATGTGGCAGTCTTTCGATTGCTGGGGTGAGAGTGCCAGTGGAGATGTCCGCCGGGCCGCGTAAATCTGTATTAACATCGAGGTGCCAACCAAGCAAGAGGACATTATGCGTAAAGCTGCAATTGTCATCGGCATCCTGGTCGCCGTTTCTATCATCGCCTGTCTCGTTTTCTGGGCAACCTTCGACATCAATCGGTACCGCGGAACCATCCAGAGTCAGCTCGAAAACCGGCTGGGGCGTCCGGTGGTTCTTGGCCAAATGCACCTGAGCCTCTTTCCCACGCGTTTCCAGGTGGACAAGTTCTCGATCGCAGACGACGCCCGTTTCGGGAACCCCAAGCCCTTCGTGCAGGCGGAACAGTTCAGAGTCTCGGTTAATCTTCTCCCCTTGCTTCGGAGCAGACTGGTCGTAACTTCCGTGAGTCTGAGCCGGCTCGTCGTCGAGTTGTCGGGTACCCGATAGCTGTCAGCTACCGCCTCAATAACAACCTCAGCTCGGATCTGCTGACGATCAGCGAGGCGACGATCCGGCTGGGCCAAACGGCTTTGCAGATCAGCGGCACGGTCGAGGGGAAGCAGAGCCCGGCACAACTTGGCCTGACGATTAAGGCGAAAGCCCTGTCGCTGGCCGAGGCCGCGCGGTTAGCTTCCGCCTTCGGGGTGGCTTTTTCGCCCGATATGGCGGTCAGGGGAATCGTGGACGCGGACACTCGAATCACCGGTCCGGCGGACAAACCGGTCCTCAACGGCAATCTCTCGGCCCGCGACATTCGGGTGAGCGGAAAGGAAATTCCCGAGCCGGTCGAAATCAAATCGGTGAGCTTCATACTGACGCCGACCGACATCCGCTCGAACGATTTCAACATTGTGTCGGGCGGGACAGCGGTCCGGAGCAACGTTGCGGTCTCCCAGTACACCTCGGACACGCCGCGGCTCGATGCCAGAATGGAGGCGCCGAACGCCCAACTGCCCGCCATACTGGGCATTGCCAAGGCTTACGGGGTAAAGGCTCTGGACAGCGTGACCGGAAATGGGATGCTGAAGATGGATATGCGTTTTTCCGGCCCGGTTCAGTCGCTGACTGGGGATTCGGTCCTCCGTGCCCTTAATGGGGAAACCGGCGTAGATTTCAGCAAGCTCCGCTTCACGGGCACGAACATGAGCCAGGAGATTTCGAAAGTGGCCGGGTTCCTTAAGCCGGTAGGTGCGAGCAGTCGATTCACCGATATCTCCAAGATGACAGGGAAAATCACCGTGACGAACGGCATCGCTCAAACGAAGGATCTGAGCGCCGCCCTCGACGCGGGCACCATAGCGATCAGCGGCACTGCGGATCTCGTGAGCCAGGTGCTCAACCTGCGTGTAAATGCTGTCGTGCCGCAGGCAATGACCAGCCAGGTGGGCGGAAAAGCAATCGGCGGCTTCATGAAGACCGCCCTGGCGAATCAACAGGGCGAACTGGTCGTCCCGCTAATAGTGACAGGAACATTCCAGCAGCCGAAGGTATCGCCCGATACCCAGTCGTTCGCGAAGATGAAGCTGAAGGGGCTGCTTCCGAGCTCGGGCAACCCGGCCGCCGGCTTGTCCGGACTGATGGAAAGTCTCCTCGGGGGCAAGGCCGGAACCCAGCCGCAACCCGGGCAGACGCAACAGGCACCAAAGCCGAAACCCGCGGACGCGCTTAAACAGCTTCTGGAAGGTTTGTCTGAAACCAAGAAGCAGAAGGAAAGCCAGCAGGACCAGCGCCCGAAGTAGTCCCGGAGGAGTTTCGAGGGGCATAAGCCTCTCGCCCCGATAGCGCACCCGCCCGTGGCCTAAGGAATTGAGTCTTTGTCCCAGAGGGATCGAACTTGACGAAAAGTGGAGAATTGAGGCCCCCTTGGTCTATTCCGTTTTCAAGGCGGCCACGGGATCGACATGGGTCGCGCGCCATGCCGGCGCCAAGCCCGCCAACAGTGCTAACAAGGTCAGCACTACTGCTGCGCCAAAGAACGCTGTAGCATCGGTAGGCCGCACTCCATAGAGCAAGCTGGCCATGAGACGCGTAATCCCCAGCGCGCCAGCTACGCCGAAGCAGATACCGGCCGCCATCAGAACCAAGGCGCGCCGAAAGACCATCCAGATCACGCCCGAGGAGGAA
>CAYQYP010000096.1:0-10583 GCA_964421755.1 uncultured Acidobacteriota bacterium | reverse complement strand
TTTTGGATCACGATGCCATTCCATACCCCGATTGGCCTCCTGCTCATCTGCGTGGTCATCAGCCTCCTGGTCACCCGGCGCGTCCGAAGCGGGGTTTTCTTCAATGTTTTGTTAGGGGCGTACCTGCATGTTGGCCTGGACGTGTTCCAGGAGCACATCGCCGGCAGCTACTATTTGTTTTTCCCGTTCTCATGGAAGTCTTTCGAGGTTGATCTGATGTGGCCCGAGGACTCGCTTTACCTGATGCCTCTTTGGGTCATTCTCGGAATCTTCTTCCTGGTGCGTCGCGTCTACCTAGAAAGGCACGGGGCGAGGAAACTACCACCGAACCATCACGAGGGACCAAGAACCTCCGAGGAGTTTTGAGATGTGCGGAATAGCCGGAGCAGTCTGTCTGACAAATCCGGGCGACCGGGAGGACCTGCATGGTCTGGTTGCCGGCATGTGCGATGTTCAGCACCATCGAGGCCCGGATGACAGCGGCGTCGAAACCGTTGGGCGTGTGGTTTTCGGGTCCAACAGGCTGAGTATCATCGATCTTTCGTCCGCCGGGCATATGCCGATGACGAATGAGGCCCGTTCCTGGTGGATCGTATACAACGGTGAGATCTTCAACTTTCAGGAACTGCGGGACGAGCTGCGCGAACTCGGGTATCAGTTCAGGTCGCGGACCGACACAGAGGTCGTCCTCCACGCGTTCAAAGAGTGGGGCCCCGCCTGCCTGGAAAGATTTACAGGCATGTTTGGCCTGGCGATTTACGACCGGCAGCAGGACTGCCTGATCCTGGCGCGCGACCGTTTCGGGAAGAAACCCCTTTACTATGCCCAGCGAAGCGGCCGCCTGTATTTTGCCTCGGAAATGAAGGCCATGCTCCCCGCATTGGGTGAGCTTCGACCGAATCAGCAGCGTCTCGCCGAATGGTCCCTGTACCGCAACGTCGACTTCGGATCGCCGGACACCCTCATCGAAGGTGTGCGCTCGCTTCCTCCCGGGCACTACATGATGATCCGGGAAGGACGGGTCGAAGCTCCCCGCCGGTACTACTCGGCCGAATCCCAGATTGATGCATCGGTTTACGGTCGCCTGCGAGCTCAACCCGTGGAGAAGACGGTCAACGAGATCGAGCAGCTGGTCGTCGCCGCCGTCAAAGATCGCCTGGTAAGCGATGTTCCCGTGGGAACGTTGTGCAGCGGCGGAATCGACTCCAGCCTCGTTACCGCGCTCGCCGCGTCCGAGATCAGGGACATCACAGCATTCAATGTCTCCGTCGTCGGCTACGAGGAAATCGATGAGAACCGTTACGCTCGCATGGTAACGGATAAGCTCGGTCTCAAGCTGTTAACCCTCCCGATGGTGCCGGAGATGTTCCGGGAGAATCTGCCGAGGGCTATTTATCATTCCGATGCTCCGCTGACCCACCCGAATTCCGTCGCTTTCCTGCTGGTTTCGGAGTTTGCGCGCGGGCATGGCGTCAAGATCCTACTGTCAGGAGAGGCCGCGGATGAGCTGTTTGGCGGCTACATGCAGCGATACCGCCGATACCGACAGATACTCACGCTCCGGAAACTCGCTTCGTATTTGCCCGGGAAGTTGCGCAGGACGGTATCCCTGGTCGGTTACGCTTTCGACGGCATACCCGTAACCGCTTTTTCCGAATACAGCGGACTGCTTCAGCACGCGACCTCATTCTTGGACCGTTACTCTCGAGAGGACCTTCGGTTGCGCTGCCTGGACGCCTACAAGTTCGTCGAGAAGGAATCCGAGCGGGCCGTGCTGGCTGCGATGCTGGCGGATATTACGAATTTTCTGACGCCGTTGCTGCGCCGGCTGGACCGAATGAGCATGGCGGCCTCGGTCGAAGCCCGTGCTCCCTTCATGGACCACCGGCTCGTGAGCACGGTTCTGAACCTGCCGCTGTCGCTTCGCCTTCGGGGCAAAGAGGACAAGTGGATTTTGAAACAGGTAGCTGCGCGATACCTGCCGAACCAGGTGGTTTTCCGCAAGAAGGTAGGCTTCCCGTTGCCGCTGGGCGATTACATCGGCCCGCTGGCCGATGTCGAGCTGTTCAAATCGGGGTTCTGCGTGAACTACCTGGACATGCAGCCAACGGCAATGCTTGATGCAGTGGTGAACTGGCGGGCCAACGTCAATGGGTTCTTCAACCTGCTGGCGCTTGAGCTCTGGGGCCGGCTGTTTTTCATGCGCCAGGGTGTCGGAGAGCTGACCGAGCGGTGGTGTCTGCCGGCCGGCGGTCGACAGACGGCGATCCAGGGCATTGGGGCCGGTGGGCAGGTTACGACTTCTGCCGCCTGGTCAAAGCCCCGGGCGTAAGGTTTTCTTGACAGGATTTCGTTGAATCCTGTCAATCCTGTGAATCCTGTCTAAGATCACATATGGCCAGGCAATTTCTCTGGGGATGTTCGACGTCCAGCCACCAGGTCGAAGGGTTCAACACCCGGAATGACTGGTGGGAGGCGGAGGCGAACGGATCCCTGCCATTCAAGTCGGGCGCCGCTTGCGACCAGTACAGGCTGTATCCCCGGGATCTGGATATGGCCTGCGACTTGGGTCACACGGCGCATCGGTTCTCGCTGGAGTGGAGTCGAATCCAACCGAAACGCGGCGCCTGGGATACCGGCGAGTTGGATCATTACCGGCGCCTGGTCGATGCAATCCGGCACAGAGGCATGGAGCCCGTGGTCACGCTACATCACTTCACCAACCCGGCGTGGTTTGCGGGACAGGGAGGTTGGCTTCACGCGGATAGCCCGGCTCTATTCGCAGATTATGCGGCGAGGGTCTTCAGAGCCCTGGACACGGTCACTTACTGGTTGACGATAAACGAGCCAACCGTTCTGGTCATGCAGTCCTTCGTCAACGGAGAATGGCCGCCTTTCATGCGCAACAGCCCCCGCAGTGCCTGGCGCGCCATGCGAAACCTGGCCAAGGGCCACCGGTTGGCCTATTTCGCCGGTAAAGCGGCGAACTCGCGGATCAGGATCAGCTTTGCCCATAACGCCCCGGTGGTGCAGCCGTGTCGTCCCGATTCAACAGCTGACGCCTTGGCCGCGCGGGCGCGAGACTACGCGCTTAACCGGGTCTTCTTCAAATTGATTGGCGAACGGCCGGGAAAGCGAACGCTGGACTACGTGGCTTTGAATTACTACACCCGGCTGGTGGTCCGATCCGAGGGTTCGCTCACAAACCGAGTGTTCGGAAAGAGTTGCGGCCACGATCATCACTTGGGGCAGGGTCGCCGGAGCACGATCCGATGGGAGGTCTATCCGGCGGGGCTCCGGCTGGTACTGGAGCGCTTTGCGCGGTTTGACCTGCCGATCATGGTAACGGAGAATGGAATTGCGACCGACGATGAAGCGGCGCGCGAACACTTCATTCGCCAACACGTCACCGAACTGCTGAGCGCCCGGAGCGCGGGCGTCCCGATCATCGGCTACCTTTACTGGAGCCTGATTGACAATTTTGAGTGGCATCACGGCTACCGGGCCCGGTTTGGCCTGGTAGGAGTCGATTTTGAAACCCAACGGCGCGTTCCGCGACCTGCGGCACGGCTGCTCACCGAGCTGTTGGAGACCCGTGAGACCCAGAGGTCTTTCTAAGGGGAGATGATGGCCTTGTCCCTGAAGCTCAAAAGAGCGATCTTCAGCATGGTCCTCCTGTCCGCCGGGTTCCTTCTGGCCCTGGCGCTCGCTGAAGTCGTCCTTCGGCTCTTTCCGAGTCTCTTGCCGCCCGAGCGCCGTCAGTATCTGGAAGTGGACCTGAACAACGTCGGCATCGCCGACCCCGACACGGGACACTTGCATACACCAAACAGCGTTGGAAAGCTCGCCGGTCCGGATTTCACCGCGACCCACCATACCGATGCGCACGGATTCAGGAACCACGCCCCCTGGCCGACCCGGGCAGACGTCGTGGTCCTGGGTGATTCCCTGGTCTTCGGCTACGGGGTCGACGACTCCGGCGCTTGGCCCGAGCAGTTGGGTCAGCAGTTGTCGGGTGTTCGAGTAATGAATCTCGGACTGATCGGCGCTGGGCCCGAGCAATACCTGCGCGTCTACCGCAAGTTCGGGGCGCCCTTGCGTCCCCGCCTGGTGGTTCTCGGATTTTTCCCGGACAACGATTTTTGGGACGCGGAGATGTTCGATCGCTGGCAGAGATCGGGTGCGGGCGGCAATTACATGGTCTGGCGCAACTACGGGCGGCGCGCTAAGAACCCCTTCCGAGACCCGGTCAATGCCGCGAAAGGCTGGCTGGTCCGGAAAAGTTACCTCTACAACCTGTCGGTTGCCACCGTTCAGGCTTACCGGGTGCGCAGCTCCGGGGAACCGAAGGTCGTGCACTTGAAAGATGGATCGTCGGTGCGCCTGATGCCAAGCGGCTACCTGAAACGGACCGAGGGCAGCAGGCCGGGACACAAGACTTTCAGGTTGGTGGCTGACGCTATTGAACAACTGGATCGGGAAGTCAGACAGTCGGGGTCGACCCTCTTGATCGTTATACAGCCGGGTAAGGAGCAGGTCTACCTGCCGATAATGGGCCAGGCCGTGAGGGACCCGGCCGATGGCGTGAAAGACGAACTTCGTCGCCTGGGGATTGAATACCTGGATATGACGCCGGTATTCCAGAGACGCGCCGCAGCTGGAGAAACGCTCTTTTTCGAGTCCGACGGCCACCCCAACGCGAGAGGCTATCGCCTTATCGCAGACCTCGTGAGGGGTCACGTGGCTGCCCGTTCGGCCAAGTACGGTTTCCCCGGCGGGCAAACGCGGACCAACGTATCCCTGAGCAACGGGAAGGAATTCGGAGAATGAGTTTGACACTCCCGCGCTGGCGGGTCTGTATCCTGGCGCTTTTTCTTCTTGCGGCGCTTGTCCGCCTGATTTTTGTTGCGACACTGCAACCCGGCTTTTATTTCTGGGATTCGGTCCGTTACGACAACGCGGCGATTAGCCTGATAGAGAACGGACACTTCGGCGAATACAACCGCTCGCCGGTCTACCCGATCTTCCTGGCCGGTATCTACTACGTGGCGGGGCACAGCATCCTGGCTGTCCGAATCGTGGAGTCGCTGCTGGGGGCCTCGATCGCCGTCATGCTGGCCGCGATCGGCCGCCGGATCGCCGGGATACCGACCGGCCTGATTGCCGGTGTGCTCTGGACCTTCTATCCGTTGGCCGTCTTCGTCGCCGGGCTTGTCTACCCTGAGACGCTGATGACGACACTGATTGCCCTCGGGGTCCTGCTCTTCCTGCAGGGGAGCCACGATGAAGCGCGGACCGGACGTCCGCGAACCCAGTGCGGACGAGACGTCCGTGCTCGAGGACGGTACTCAGTGCTGCTGCTGTCAGGCATCCCCTTGTTTATCGCCGTCCTGATCAAGCCCGTTGTTGCGGCCACGATCCTGGTCCTCGCGGCTTGGCTGGTCTTTTTTGCCGCGGGATCGCGAGTCCGGGCGCTCGGTGTCTTCGTGGCCGGTCTGGCGCTTCCGCTTGTTCTGTGGAGCGGAATCAGCCTTCACTTCTTCGGCCGGATTCTCGTTTCGGATCCGAGATCGCTCAGTTTTGTCAACAAGGCGGGCGCCACGACGATGGAAGAGGTGCATAAGGGGCGCCTGCAGCGGGCACTCGACGATCCTGGACGATTCCTGTCCGAGTACGCTTCTGAGTTCGTCGGCTTCTGGGGCATCTACCCGGAGCGAGTCACCATGAGCGACCAGCGGATGCGTGACGTTTTTCATCAGAAGAGCTCGAAAGTTGTGAAGAAGACGGTTTTCGGCGGCAACTCCCTGACGTTCTGGGCAAGCGTTCTGAGTATCGGTCCGGTGTTGTTCCTCGCCCTGATTGGCGCCGGATTGATGCTGTACGAGCGCCGACTGGCCGAGGTCACCCTGGTCGCCGGCGTCGTGCTGTCGTTTGCCGTCGCCTACTCATTTTTCTTCACCCAGTTGCGCTACCGAATACCAGTGGAGCCTTACATCATGGTTTTGACCGGCTATTGCATCAGTTGGATCGGGGAACGGCTGCTCGGCAGACGCCAGGCACGCGTTCGGACGGACGATGTAGTGGCGATCACGGCTGAATGACTTATCTATGAGACAACTTGCACAGAACTATAAAGACGGGACTCTGAGTCTGGTTGAAGCCCCGGCTCCGCTTGCTTCGTCCGGCGGGGTGATCGTTCGCAACGCTTTTTCACTGATTTCCACCGGCACCGAGACGATGAAAGTCCGGGAGGGCGGTATGAGCCTCCTGGGTAAGGCGAAAGCTCGCCCGGACCAGGTGGAGCAGGTGATCCAATCGGTCCGCCAGGTGGGCATCAAGGCCACCTACCAGAAGGTGATGAGCCGGCTGGACAAGTTCACCCCGCTCGGATACAGCTCAGCCGGGTTCGTGACCGAAGTCGGGGCCGGCATCTCCGGGGTCAGCGCCGGCCATCGCGTCGCCTGCGGCGGTGCGGAGTACGCCAACCACGCCGAGTACGTCTTTGTTCCCCGGAACCTGTTCGCTCGCATCCCGGACGGCGTCTCGCTTGAGCACGCAGCGTTTTCGACGGTCGGGGCGATCGCGATGCAGGGCGTCCGCCAGGCCGATGTCCGCGTCGGTGAGAACGTTGCGGTGATCGGACTTGGGCTGCTCGGACAACTGATCACGCAGATCCTGCTTGCGGCCGGTTGCCGGGTGATCGGCATGGATCTCTCCCCTTCGCGGTGCCTGCTGGCGCAGCAACGGGGTGCCTGGGCAACGACGGACCACGCGGACTTCATGGAGACCGCGGGGCAGGTGAGCCGCAATCGCGGCGTCGACCGCGTCATCCTGGCGGCCGGTAGCCTTCCACCGGCGGTCTTTTCGCTCGCCGGTGAGATGTGCCGTGATCGGGGGACTGTGGTCGCCGTGGGCATGAACAAACTCGAGCTGCCGTGGAAGATCTTCTACGAAAAGGAGATCGACGTCCGGTATTCCCGCTCCTATGGACCCGGGAGATACGATCCGCAATACGAAGCACAGGGCGTTGACTACCCGATTGGCTATGTGCGGTGGACTGAAAACCGAAATGTGGAGGGATTCCTTGACCTGCTGGCTTCCGGCAAGGTGGATTTGAGTCCTCTGATCACCGGGGTCTATCCGTTCTCCGACGCGGAAAAAGTCTATCGCGAGATGGTGGAAAAGCCCGGTGATTACCTGGCGGTGCTGTTCCAGTATCCGGAGGTTCCGGCTGAGTCGCGGGCGATTCTGGAACTCCGGACGCCGACGATACAGGGACGGGCGAAACCGGGGATTGGCTGCATCGGTGCCGGGAACTACGCTCGAAGCATGCTCCTCCCGGTCCTGCAGAAATCCCCCGACATCGAATTGCGGTCGGTAGTCACCCGGACGCCGTTGAACGCAGTGGACGCAGGGCGGAAATTCGGCTTTGAACGGGCCGGCACCGATGCAGGGGATATCCTTCGCGACCCGTCAATTGCGGCGGTCCTGATCGCCACTCGTCACGATTCACATGCGCGTTACGTAATCGAAGCTCTCAAGGCCGGAAAGCACGTTTTTGTCGAAAAGCCGCTGACCATCCGTGCATCCGAGACCCGGGATGTGGTTCGGGCGCTGAAGGAAACGGGGAAAGGCCTCCAGGTGGGGTTTAACCGGCGGTTCTCACCGGTCCTGAGCGAGATGAAAGCGCTGTTGGGGGCAGGGAACGAACCGTTGGCCATGCACTATCGCGTGCATGCCGGTAAACCGACCGGAAGCAGTTGGTTCTTCGAGGAAGGGCAAGGTGGGCGCTTTGTCGGGGAAGCGGGCCATTTCATCGATGTCATGGCGTTCCTGACGGACTCTGTTCCGCAGTCGGTGTTCGCGCGTTCGCTTGGCGACGGGTCCAACGGGTTCCAGGACATCCTCGCTACCTTCCACTTCGCCGATGGTTCAGTCGGGACGCTGGCTTACGTTAGCAACGGAAGTAACCGGACGCCCAAAGAGTACCTCGAGGTTTTTGGGCGGGGCAGCACAGCGATCCTGGACAACTTCCGCGAGGCCGTTGTCCACAAAGGGAACAAAACAATCAGGTTAAAGGGAAAGAACGACAAGGGTCAGTCCGGAGAACTGCAGGCTTTCGTTCGGATGATCAGGGATGGAGGGTCACCGCCAATCCCGTACGATCAACTGATCGGTGTTACTCAGGCCACCATTGCCGTTATTGAGTCGCTTAAACGCGGGACTGAGGTTCGGCTGGATGACGAGTTATTCCTCCTTCAGGAACCGGCTCCAATGGATCAGCAACCGTCTTCGGACGATGGGGCCGGCAGAGATCGCATCCCGGTTGCGTGAATTCGGCAATCACCTCGTGCTCAGCGTGTCGCATCAGACAGTCGCGCGCCAGGTCGAGGATTTGCCAGTCCAAACGCAACCAATCGAGGGTGTGAACGGACACCTCAAGTGTGTCAATTGGGACACCCAGGATCGAATCGTCTGCATGGCAGCGCCTTGGCTGAACGGACATACGACTCTGTTCGGTCTGGAGGACCTCCGATTCGGCAAGGCGATCGACTGGCACAGAGACTACTCGACCGGAACCCAGGCACCGGTCAGATACAGCGGCTGGATCAACCACCGCGATCCTGCGGTCGCAGGCAACGTCAAATACATCTGGGAATTGAATCGCCTTCAGCACCTGGTCCCTCTTATGCTCGCCTCGCTCTGGACGGAGCGCCAGGCATACAGGCAGGAAGTCGAAAAGCAGATAGAATCGTGGTGCGACGACAACCCGTTCATGCAGGGCGTGAACTGGAAGAGTCCACTGGAGGCGGCCATCCGGCTCATTTCATGGTCGGTGCTCGCATTTCTGACAGAGGGCACGGTCATCAACGCATCCGGCTTTTCGCAGAAGCTGCAGCGGAACATCCTTTTACATCAGTACTTCATTCGGCACTTCCATTCCACGAACTCGTCGGCCAACAACCACCTGATCGGAGAAATGTCGGGACTTTACACCGCTTCGACTCTCTGGCCGGGGCCCCGCCACGGCAGGGAATGGCGCGAATACGCGCGGACGCGGCTGATCGAGGAGCTCGACAGGCAGGTGCACGCCGACGGGGTTACCGCGGAACAGGCGATCGACTACCAGCTCTTTGTCTTTGAGTTTTTCCTGCTCGCCGCGGCTCTGGGTACGAGCTCGGGCGATTCCTTCCCCGAAACCTACTGGAAGCGCCTGTCCTCAATGTTGGGATTTCTCGGGGCGATCACGGACAGAGCAGGTCATTTCCCCCTCTTCGGCGACGGCGATGACGGGCAGGTCATAAACCTTGGCGACGCGCGGGAGCGGCGCGCCAGATCGTTGCTTTCACTGCGGGCCGCTGCCACGACGAACAACTGCGACAACATGACGGGGGATCTCCGGACGACCTTGCTCCTTTGGGGACAGTCCCTTTTGTCCGTCCCGCTCCAGGTTTCACCCCCGGCCGATCAGGCGCTGATCTCGTTTCCCGTGGGCGGCTATCACGTGCTCTCCAGTGACCGTGGTGGGGACAACGAGATAATGGTCATCTTCGATGTCGCGCCCTTCGGGCTCGCTCCGCTGTATGCGCATGCCCATGCGGACGCCCTCAGCTTCTGGCTGAGCTACGGAGGCCACGAGTTTCTCGTGGACCCCGGAACTTACTGCTACGACAATTCGCCGTGGCGTTCATACTTCCGTTCTACCGCCGCCCACAACACCATACGCGTTGACGGGCAGGATCAGGCCGTACAGGCGGGCGTGTTCCTTTGGCGTCATCCGGTGACGTGCAAACTGGAAATGGCCGGGGAGACCGATGGTTGCGTCGAGGTGGAAGGATGTCACGACGGGTACGCAAGGTTGCCTGATCCGGTGGTTCACCACCGTCGGATGCGCCTCTTCAGAAAATCCCGCACGCTGGCGATCATCGATCGTCTGGAGTGCCGCGAGAACCACCAGGTCGAAATGTTCTTTCACTTCGGCGACGGATGCCGGGTTTACCAACTGAGGCCCAACCTCTATATCGCGACTTGCGGAGACAAGTCGCTCGCGCTCCAGTTCGACTCCCGCCTGCAGATACAGCTTCACAGCGGATCGGAAGAGCCGATTTCCGGCTGGATTTCCCGTTCGTTCGGTGTCAAGGTGCCGTCCTGCACGCTGGTCGGGACAGCGAGTATCACGGGCTCCGTTCCGTTCTTCACCGAGATCACCCCCGCGTAGCAGAGAACCGGTCGAGTGGGATCGCAGCCCGGCACGACAATGGGTGTCGAAAAAGCGGGACCGACCGGCGGGACTTGGCAGGAATCGCGCCACATGCGAAATCGCAAGGAGCCGCGCACGAGAATAAGTTCTTAAGGCCTGAAAGGCCGGCACATAATAGCCCAGGGCGAAGCGTGCTTTTCGCGTAGCCCTGGGTCAACACGGCCTCGACCGCGAAGCCCTGTAAGGGCGTAAGGTCCTGATAATGTTGCCGTTCTTGCGCCTTTTCAGGGCTTGTCTCCGCCTCTACCTTAGACCCAGGGCTGCGCACAAAGCGCTTCGCCCTGGGCTAATATGTGCCGGCCTTTCAGGCCTTAAGAACTTT
>CAYQYP010000095.1:0-16411 GCA_964421755.1 uncultured Acidobacteriota bacterium | reverse complement strand
CGGGGCGCTGACGGCCCTGGACGAAGACTAGCATGCCGGCATTGGCCTCGCCGAGATCGCCGGCGGGCTCGAGCTGCAGCTCCTCTCCGTCATGGAGCGTCACCCTCACGGGCTGGGCCCCCCGCTCTTCTCGCGCTGCGGGTACGATCGAGGCGATCAGGCCGAAGGGGAGGGTGTAGTCCACGCCCCGGGACGGGGCGTCTAGCGTCTCGGTGGTCTCGCTCTCGTCCAAGTCGTAGACCAGCCGGCCGGTGAGGCTGCGACCCGCGCGGGTGGTAACGCTTCCCGTGAGCGGGCTCCCCGGCGGGAAATCGGTGTAGGTGGGCCCGCTGCCGCCAGCGCTGAAGTCAATGCGCTCGAAGGCGTTCCAGGAGACCAGCACGCGTCCGTAGCGGCGGTCGTCGACGTAGATCCCGCCGTGGCCGTTGCCGACGTCACTCGTGTCGGAGAGTACGATGTCGTGACCGTTGTGGAGCGTCACGAGCGCTCTGTCGCGGGGACGGCGCGCGATCGAGCGGATGGTGTCGAAACGAAGGGTCAGCTTACCCTCGGCGCTCTGGCCGACGAGCTCGTCGGAACCGACGCACGCCTTGCGGTCCCATTGAATGAAGCCGGTGAATTCGCCGTGCCCCGTGCGTACAGTACCGTGCAGCCGGTCAGGCGAGCCCTCCCGCCCACCGCTGGGGAGGAGCTCGATAGCGCGGATCCGCCATTCGTCGAGGTCGACGACGCCGCGCCTGCCGTCCCACACTCGCAGCCCGTCGGCGAAATCGTCGGCGGCGAAGCGATCGAGGTGGAAACGGGTTCCGCTCCTCAGAGTCACCCAGAGGTCGCGGCCGCGCGCTTCGATGCGCGCGATGTCGCCGAAGCGCGCCATCAATGGCCGGTGGAGCTCGATCTGACGCTCGCCGCGGAAGATCTCGAACCCGAAGATCTCGATCGGGGGGCGCTTCCGAGTGAGCCGCTCGGGCGGGACGTAGTCAGACCACGGGTTTTCGTCCTTGAGGCCGTTGAAGTAGTTGCCCCAGAACGCCTCCTCGTCGCCTCCGAAACGCAGCCGCCCCTCATAGGTGGCACCGTCATCCGTGGTGACGCGGCCATAGAGGAAGTCCTCGGCGGCCTCCGCCGCCTGCCCGTTCGTGGGGATGGGCGCCGGCGAGGTCGCTGCACCCGGGCCGATGTACTGCTCGAGTGCCCACCAAGTTAGGGCGAGGACGAGGAAGACGAGCATGATGACGAATGCCCCGCCGGCTATTTTGGCTCCCTTCATCTTCTGCTCTCCTTCGAAGACACGAGTCTCATCCTTCGCCCTCCGACCCCGCCCAGAGGGCGGGTCATGTCGCACATCTTCTCATCTCTCGGCGGGTGTCCCCCATGCGATGCGAGTCTAATGCAAAGTACTTTGTATCGTCAAGTTGATGCGGGCCTTTAAATAGGCACCCCCGTTTCACCCCTTTCAAGACTCGGCGGTGTCACATTTTGCCGACAAGCGGTGTTTGAGTGTTTAGGAGCGTCGCCGGTCGTGAAGCGAACGATCCTCAACGATCATCTCCTCGCGGAACCAAAGGGAGGCGAGTAATGCGCGAACAACAAGGGAGCGGGATGGCCAGTGTCGTGCCCACTCGTGGTGAAGGCGTTCGGGGCTGGCACCGCTGGGTGCCGTACGCGGCAGTTGCGTGGTCACTGGGCTACGCCGCGCTGGGGATCTACTGGGTGGTAGCGGGGGGGGGCCCCGGGTTCCCTTTCACCGCCAAAACCGCGTCCGACGTTATGGCGCCGCTGCTTGGACGATTCGGACCGGGAGTGGCCTGGATCGTCGTGATCATGGCAGGGATTCCTGCGACGGCGTTGGGAGCGGCGATGCTGCGTGGGGTGCGAGCAGGGAGGGGCCCCCTCCGGCCTCTGTTCATAACTGCCGGAGCACTGCTCGCCGGGGTTCTCCTGTTGCTCATGCCCGGCCTCAAGCTGCTGGTCCTGTTCGGTTATATCCCCTATGCCGTCCTCGGCCGCTTCACTGCCGAGAAGGGTTGGGGATACCTGCACGCTTGGACGGAATGGTCTACGATCCACCAAGTGCTGTGCATTATCGGCGGGTTTCTCTGGCTGGCAGCTACCGTCTGCTATGCCCGCCGAAGCGGGGACGCCTGCGTGTATTGCGGCCGCAGAGACGGCCCGGAGGGGTGGCAGAGACCGGACCAAGCCGCGCGCTGGGGCCGGATCGCGGTGTATGTGTCGATGGTGGCGCCAGTCTTCTACGCCTTCACCCGTTACGCCTGGGCGCTGGGGTTCCCGCTGGGGATGAGCGAGGAGGCCCTGCGTCGCGGTCAACAGAGTGGGATCTGGATCTCCGGGCTCTTCCTCGCTACCTTCATGCTGGTGGGGCCCGTCCTCACGCTCGGATTGGTGCAGCGCTGGGGTGAGGTATTCCCGCGCTGGATGATCGGCCTGGCTGGACGCCGGGTCCCGATCGCGCTGGCGGTCGTCCCGGCCTCGATCGTATCGGTGATGCTGGCGGTCGGTGGCATCGTGATTTGGTCCGGCTTAAATCGGATGGCGGCTTCGGTGGCGGCCGGCGGGGCAAAGGGGATAGGAATCATCTGGGAACTATTCGTCGGGGTCGGCCCCACCTTGCTGTTCCCAGTCTGGGGTGTAGCGCTTGCGGTGGCGACCTTGGCCTACTATTACCGGCGGCGGGGCCCGTGCGTTGTGTGTGGTCGTGGTGCATCCACCGAGGTGGGGAAGCCATTAGTGAAGAATCCGTTCAGCAGTCCGCAGGTTTTCAGGTCGGGTGCCGCACCCACCAACTAAAGCTAAACGCTTTCCCGTTTTTGCGTTCTAAGGCCACTTTTCCGCCCTTGGAAAGCGCCTCGGTCGGGGACAGGCTGTCTGTGGTAGGGGGTGGAGCGGTCGCGAGGTCGGATAAAACGAATCGTTGTTCCAGGTCTTCCGCTTCACGTCTCCTGGAGAAGGGTTGGTCGCTCAATTCGTCATACTTAGGACAAGCGAGAAGTGGCCAAAATCAGTTGCGTTACACCGGGATAAATCATGGAGTTAGCCCGCAATTTCAGAGGGGAGGTAAGGGGCCGCCTCGCGTGGGCCGCTGTCTGACTCGCCTCTCGGGCGGTCACAGTCGCTTATGTCCCGTCGGGCTGCCCCGCCCTGGTTCGCTATGGGCATTCCCTCGTCTATGACGAGACCAATAGACGAGCCATCACCTTCGGCGGAAAGATGCTCCCGCCTTCGGAGGAGCGTTCTCATCATGCCCTGAAAAAGCTTGCCGTTCTGGTCGGCCAGCTTGTCATAGCTACAAAATTATCTACAGCAGCGAACACCTCCGATAAGCAGCGAGGCCAAATTCCAACTGCTGAAAGGGCCGCGGCCCTATTCATTTCGCAGGGCGATCAGCGGATCGACTCGCGACGCGCGGCGTGCGGGGATGAAGCTGGCCAGCGCCGCGACCGCCAAAAGAACGAGGGACACTGCGGCTGCGGCCATCGCGTAGCGGGGCTGGAAGCCGTAGAGCAGAGCCGTCATCAGGCGCGCCGCCATGACACCCAGCACCAGGCCTATCCCAAGCCCGGTTAGGGTCAGGGCCAGTCCACGCCTGCCGAACGAAAGCAGAATGTCGCGCGACGTCGCGCCTAGGGCCATGCGGACTCCGATCTCATTGGTTCGCTGAGTAACGGCGTAAGAAAGTACGCCGTATACGCCGAGCGATGCGAGCAACAGCGCGAGCAGAGCGAATGCGCTCAATAACGTTGTACTCTGCGAGGATGTAGACAATTGACGATCCACGATCTCTTCGATCGTCTGAATACGAGCCACGGGCTGATTCCTGTCGACTGACCAAATCGCCTGCCGGACCGCCGGGATAATCGACGCCGGTTCAACGGCCGTGCGGACCACGATGCCGCTCGGCAGATCGTTGGTCTGGTCCGATTGCTCGAGCACGCGATAGACGGCGGGCTTCAACTCTTCAACTACGCCACGATCCCGTATCTCCTTCACGACGCCCACGATCGTGTACCAGTGGCCCTTTTCGCTCAGCCGTCCGAACTTGAGCCGCGCGCCGAGCGGGGAGCGCTCCGGGAAGTTGTGATTCGCAAAAGACTCGTTGACGACGGCCGACGGCGACTCCGATTTTCGATCGGCTATGTCGAAGAACCTCCCCTCTCGCAGACGTGCTCCGACGGTCGCAAAGTAGTCCCGGCTAACCACGCGCGTCAGCGCCACCTGTTCGGCGACACTGTCCCTGGACTGACCCTCCAGGAGATAGAAGGTCGCCTGGTCGGTGACCGTTAGTGGAATTCGCGAAATCGCGCCGGCGTTCATTACGCCAGGGATCGCTCGTATCTTCTCCAACTCAGCATTGACAAAGGCTACTCGCCTGTCGAAGTCTTCATAACGGAACAGCGGAGTCTCTAAAGTCAGTAGCTTTCCGCTCCGGATACCAAGATCGATTTGCCGCAGGTGTTGGAATGTCTGGAGCAGCAGGCCGCCGGTCGTTAGCAACACGACGGCAAGGGCCGTTTCGACAACGATGAGCGAATGTTGAAACAAGTAGCTACGCACGCCCGCGCTCCCGCGGCCTCCTTCGCGCAGCCGGTCCTGCGGGGCGATCCGCGATCCGCGCAGCGCGGGCGCAAGTCCGAAGGTCAAGGTAACGACAATGGCTACTCCAGCGGAGAACGCCAGCACGCGCCAGTCAAGCGCCAGCCGCGCTGCGCCCATGGTCTCCGGCACAAGCGTCTCGAGAAATCGCATCGCGGGCACAGCGAGCGCGAGGCCGCCGACGGTACCGAGTCCGGCGAGCACAAGGCTTTCAGTGAGGAATTGAGCGATCAGTCTACCGCGTCCCGCCCCAAGGGCCGCGCGCACTGCGACTTCCCGGGCTCGCACTGCCCCGCGTGACATCAGCAGATTCGCCAGATTGACGCACGCGATCAGCTGGAGCGCCGCCGACGCGCACAGCAACACAACCAGCGCCGTTTGCGTCTTGCCCGTCAGCTCTTCCCGCAACGGCGTCACTATCACCGAATGGGGGCCTCTGAAATCCTTCGCCGTTACTTGCCGGCTCAACGCCGCCATCGATTCCCTCGCGCGCTCCAGCGTCATGCCGGGCTTCAGCCGCGCCACCACCTGCGCGTCGTGCCATGTGAAGTTCGTGCGCATCCAGGGAGGGAATGAAGCTGGCATCCAGATGTCGATGCTACGAGCGGGCATGAAGTAGAACTGGCGCGGCATTACGCCGATCACTTCGTACGGTTTGTCGTTTACGGTGATCTTGCGGCCCAGTACAGTGGACGAGCCGCCGTAGCGCCGCTGCCACAGCCCATGGCTTATGACGATTACGCGCACGCCTTTCACGTCTTCTTCTTCCGTAAACACCCGCCCGATCAGTGGCTTAACGCCCAATACGCTCCAAAAGTTCCCTGTCGCCTTTCGCGCCGGGACCTCTTCGGGCTCGGAATCGCCAGAGAGTATCGCATCTCCCGGTTGGGTGGCCGCGATGTCGGTGAAAACCGAGTTGTGTCGCCGCCATTCCAACCATTCGGCGGGCGTGGGCATGTGCCCCGAGCGACCCTCCCCGCTCAATTCGTCCCAGATCATGACGAGACGGTCCGCGTTGGTGTAAGGCAATGGACGAATCAGTATCGCGTAGACGGCGCTGAACATCGCGGTAATCCCACCGATGCCGAGCGCGAGTGTTAGGATTGCGATGGTCGAGAAGACTGGGTTAAGGCGAACCAGGCGCAGTCCGTGGCCGGCATCGCGGGCGAGTTGCTCCAAACGCGTCCAGCCCCAAGTCGCTCGAGTGTCCTCCTCCACCAGGGCAACGTTGCCTAATTCCCGGTGTGCCGCCCATCGCGCCTCTTCTTCCGTCAACCCCTCCTCTTGGCGCTGGTCCGCTTCCTCCTGGAGGTGGAATTGAAGTTCCTCCTGCAGCTCGGCTTCTTTGTCGCACCGTTGCATTAACCAGCGCAGCTTTCGAAAGAAAGAGATCATTGTGCCTCTGGATCGACCGGATTCAGAATCAATGCCATCGCACGAGAGAAGGCCTCCCACTTTGATTGCTCGGCCGCAAGTTGCCTACGCCCCAGTCGCGTCAGGCGATAGAACCTGGCCCGCTTGCCTTTGTTCGAAAGTTCCCAGGAGGGAGCTATCCAGCCCTTCGCCTCCAGACGATGGAGCGCTGGGTACAACGACCCGGTCTCGACCTTGAGCAGGTCTTCCGAGCTCCGCTGAATGTGCTTGGCAATCGCGTGGCCGTGAGCGGGTCCGGCGAGCAGGGTGCGGAGGATAAGCAGGTCGAGCGTGCCTTGCAGCAGTTCGACGCGGGAAGGCGCATCTGGACGCATTATGTAGACAGTCTACTATATATTGTGTAGAGAGTCTACTCAAAAACGTTTCCCCTCGCTCGACGAGTCAGTTCCGGCGGCGTAGTCTACGCAAACGACATCTCGGCCTCGATCCTCGACGTGGTCAAGGAGCGCGCCCGCAGGGAAGGCGTCGAGAACATCAAGATCGTCGTCGGGGCGGTCGAGGATCCGCTCTTCGTGAAGCTTACGATTCACCGACTCTTCGGAGGATAGTCTCCCAGATGTCTGTCACGCCGAGTCGCCGAGCCCAATCGGCGATGTAGGCAGTATCGACCTGATCTCGGCTGATCTTCAAAATACCGGCGATATCGCGTAGATGTTTTTCGGATCCCCCTTCCCGGTAATACTGCATCTTCATAATGATGATGTCCTCTGGCGCGGCGAAGTTAGCGACGTAGCTTTCTGCTGGCTTTATGCGGCGGACGCGGCTGAAGCGGCTCCTGTCAAAGGCCGTTTCCTTGCGGACGATGACATCGACTTTGAGGCCGGATGCAGGATGAATAATGTTGAATTGAGTCCGATGTCGGATCGCATCCACGATCATCTCTGCAGAAATGTAGAACTCCGGCTCCGGGAAGGCAGCGACCAAGGCGGGAACATGACGTTGCTCGATTGCCGCGACGATGTCGATATCATTGGTCAAGCGAGGTTCGCCGTAGGCCATCGCGCCCACCGAGCCCGTCACCAGATAGGAAATGTCGAGGCGAGTCAGAACGCCGACGATTCTCTCAAGGAGCTCATACGGCCCCATGGGACATTCTCCTGGCCACCTCGCGCTCTACGGCTTTCATAGTCCAGTCAGGATGCAGATGCCGGATATGAGTCATGAGCATGTTGTGAGCCGAAACCCACATATCGAACCCTATCCGCAGTCGTTCTGGGGGGGACTTCCGCCGCAGGACCTCGGCCATTGACTCGTCAGGCACTTCGATCTGTCTCGGATCTATTGACATGGAACGCGTCCTCTCAGAGCAAACGCCTGCATCACAACGCGTACCAATCATATGCGAAGGCAGATACGCCATGCAAAGAGATCCAGCCATTCGACATGGGTGACTGGGGAAGCGGCCAACGGCGGGATACCAAGGCGCGCAAGCTGCTGTCATTCAGTTCTGGGACGTGCACCTCCGGTCCACCCGGTCTGGTGACTGGCGCCGATGCCGGCCCCATTGTCTCCGTGGAAATACTCGTAGAATAGTATGTTGTCACGCCAGTTCGGATCGGTCTGGAACTTCGGAGCGGCGCCGAAGACGGGACGCCGGTTATTCCGGTCGAGCAGAAAGATGCTCGACAGCCGGTTAGCGATCTCACGGGCGACTTCGAACAACGTCATTTGCCGACCCGACCCTGTGGGGCACTCCACTCGGAAGGTAGGGGTGATCGAGGTGATATCGTGACAACGAGCGGATGCCGTAAGGGCTCAGGAATTCGCTCTCATCCAGCATGTACCGGAGGATGCGGCGCAGCTTGTCCTCGTTGGCGATCGCGAAAAGCCGGCGGCCCTTAACACCGGGAACGCGCGGCGACGCAACATTGGCAATCACGCCGGGGTGGCGCAGGAGGAAGTCCCGAGCCCGCTCCGCGATTCGCGGGAATTTCTGGCCCGTCGGCCGGGAAATCACTGTGGTTGCGCACAAGGGCAACAGACCCACTAGGGACCGGACCTTCAACCGGCAGGCGTCCCCGTTGGGAAAACGCAGCAGGTCGTAAAAGAATCCGTCCTCTTCATCCCACAGTTCGTCCTTGTTGTCGCCGATGCGGTCCATGGCGGAGGCGATCCAGAAGAAGTGTTCGAGGAACTTCACCGCCACATCCTCGTAAGTGGAGTCGCGTTCGGCAAGCTCGAGAGCGATCTCGAACATGTTCTGCGAGAACAGAGCCATCCAGGCGGTGCCGTCGGCCTGCTCGAGGCAGCCGCCAGTCGGCAGCGGTTTGCTGCGATCGAACACGCCGATGTTGTCGAGCCCGAGGAAGCCGCCCTCGAAAACGTTTCGGCCAGTCCGGTCCTTCCGGTTCACCCACCAAGTGAAATTCAGCAACAGCTTGTGGAACGTACGCTTCAAGAATTCGACGTCGACTTTGCCGCCAAGCTCTTCGTCGATGCTGAACAGGAACAGCGTTGCCCAGGCATGCACCGGGGGGTTGACGTCGCTGAAATTCCACTCGTAAGCCGGCATCTGGCCGTTCGGATGCTGGTACAGCTCCCTCAGCATCAGCTCCAGCTGGGACTTAGCAAAGTCGAGGTCGACCATGGCGAGAGCGACGGTGTGAAACGCCAGGTCCCAGGCCGCATACCAGGGATATTCCCATTTGTCGGGCATGGAAATGACGTCGTCATTGAGCATGTGGAACCAGTCCGCGTTCCGGGCGTCGCGAGGCACCCGCATCATCGGGTCGATGCCGTGTTGCCCGAGCCATTGATCGACGCGCATACAGTAATACTGTTTGCCCCACAGCATGCCCGCCAAGGCCTGCCGCATCACGTTGGTCTGGTCCGCTGAAAGCTCATCGGGAGTGACAGACTGGTAGAATAAACGGTCGCCGGCAATGGAATCGAGTGAGGTTAGTCTAGCCCATGGCGGGCCGGGCCTACAAGCGGCCGGCCCGCTGGTTTTGAGCGGGGAGTGAGTGACTCGCATTTTTGATCGGCCCGCTTGAACTGGCGTAAAAAACCGGTCTACCATCGATAGCACACACATCACCTACACTCCGCGCCAATATCCACTCCCAATCTCATCTGCGCACAGGTAAGACCGAGGGGACAGATGTTTAATCAAAATCACTGTGTGATGTCAGGGTCTGACACACGACTGTCGAGACGGATCATCAGAAGCTCGACGCGCCGCCGATTCGCCTGGCGGCAAGACGTGTGCAGAAACAGGAGGGAAGACATGCGTAGTAAGAAGCTTCGCTTCGAGCTCGCCCAAACCGTGGCGGTCAAAACGCGGGTTGAGCAGACGTCCAAGGCAGAGTAGTTCAGCCCCGCGCAGCGCGAGCCGCCTGGTTTTTATGGAGTCCCGCTGCCCCTACTTGCGCCCCGCAATCATGAAACTCGCTCTTAGTGTGGCCGGACTCTCCAGGTCCGGCCACACTAAACTGCGAGTTCGAGATCTGGCGGAGTGAAAAGAGACCGATAATGAAGAGGCTGACTCTCATCCTTGTCCCGATCCTGACCGTGAATCTTGTTCCGGTGTCCCTGGCCCAGGATCCGGGATGGCCGAGACAACTGACCAACCAGAAGGGCCAACTTGTCTACTACCAGCCACAAGTTGACGATTGGTCGGACTTCAAGAATCTAAACTTCCGGATGGCCTTTTCCCTCACGCCCGCCGGCGGCAAAACGACTGTTGGCGTAGTAACCCTCCATGCCCGCACGGACGTCAGTGTCGACAAACACAGCGTTGTTATTCACGATCTGGCTATCCAGGGCACCCATTTCCCCTCGTTGGACCCGGCGAGTGCCGCGGAGATGGACCAGTTGGTGCGGACGTTCCTGCCACCGGGGCACACAGTCACCATGTCGCTCGACCGCCTGATAGCGTGCGTCCCCAAGAAGGAGACGATGTCCGGGGTACCGGTAAAGAACGCTCCGCCGGTGATCTTCGTGAGTTACGGTCCGACGATTCTTCTGCAACTGGATGGGCCTCCGGTTCGCTCGGTGATCCCGAAAACCAGCCTGGAATTTGTGGTCAACACGAACTGGCCGCTCTTCTTCGATAAGGGCAGCTCCAAATACTACCTGTTCACTGACACGCAATGGTTGGCCGCGACCCGGCTGGAAGACACCTGGACATTGACCAAAATTCTTCCCAAAGAAATGTCCAAGCTGCCGGAGGATCCCCAGTGGGCGCCACTGACGAAAGGGATTCCGCCCCCGGCCAGCTCGGGTTCTGCCGCGCCGACGGTTTCCTATGCCACCAGCCCTGCGGAGGTCATTCTTATCAAGGGGCAGCCCGTCTACACGAAAATTCCGGGAACCAAACTGACTTATGTCAGCAACACCGACTGTGACCTCTTGGTCTACGTTCCCACGATGACGTACTACTACCTGGCGGCCGGCCGTTGGTTCCGCGCCACGAGTCTGCAAGGCCCATGGACATTTGCGAGCGCCGATCTGCCTCCCGATTTTGCCCAAATTCCTACGAACAGTCCCGTGGCTCGGGTGCTCGCGTCGGTTCCGGGCACCGAACAAGCTAAGGACGCGGTACTGCTGGCACAGATTCCGACCACCATCGAGGTGGATCCCGCCAAGGCAGCGGCGCAGGCAAAGGTCAGTTACGCCGGGGATCCCGAGTTCAAGCCGATCGAGGGGACCTCTATGTCCTATGCGGCGAATACGCCCGACAAGGTCATCAAGGTTGGGGACGTCTATTACCTGTGCCTCCAGGGGATCTGGTTCATGTCCACGGGCCCGGAAGGACCGTGGAAGACGGCCAGCTCCATTCCCCAGGAGATATACACTATTCCGCCGAGTTCCCCCGTGTACAACGTCACCTACGTGACGCAAACCGAGACCCCGAGCGGCACGGTGCAGTCCAGCTACACCGCAGGATACATGGGCGCGTTCGTCGTGGGTGTCACCGTTGGCGCAGTGATTTGCGGCGGCACGGGGTATTACTACCCGCCTTACTACTACCGTCCGCCCTACGGTTACCCAATCTACCACCCGTATCCCGTCACGTATGGCGCCCGCGCCGCATACAACCCCTATACGGGGGCGTACGGTGTGGCGCATGGTGTTTACGGACCCTACGGCGGCGCGGCAGCCGGAGCGGCTTACAACCCGTACACTGGAACCTACGCCCGGGGCGCCACCGCGTATGGTCCCTACGGCAGCGCCAGTGTCCGCCAAGCCTACAACCCGTATACAGGGACATATGCTCAGGGCGCGAGGGTTTCCACTCCTTACGGCACAGCCGCCGGCGGTTCAGCATATAACCCAGACACGGGAACGGCCGCGGCGACCCGGCAGGCATCGAGTCCCTACGGACAGTGGAGCGGCTCGGTGGTCGCGGGGCAGAATCAGGCGGTCGCAACACAGCATGCGACTACCTCTCGGGGAACCGTCGCCAGAGCTCAATCGACAACCGGGGGACAGGCGGCGGCAGCAAGCACGGTCCGCGGTAACGTCTACGCCGGCAACACCGCGAGTGGTGACATGTATGCCGGGAAAGACGGGCGCGTCTACAAGAACACCAGTGCCGGTTGGCAGACGTACCAGGATGGAAGCTGGAACTCAGTAAGCAAGCCCACTCCGACAGAGCTGAGTTTGAAGGGTGAGGTGAAAAGCACAAAGATCGAGCAGTGCCGCTACGGGCCGGACGGCAAGGTGCAAAAGACTCCCTTGTCCGCCCCTCCGGAACGAAAAGAAATGCGCGGTCTTAAGAAGAGAGTGGTCGAGAAGAAGACCGACGAGATGAAGGATTACATGGAGCGAGTCGGGGCCTTGATTCAACGGTATGTCCCGCCTCAGCCAGAGTTGATCAAAGCCAACGTGGCGGGCGGCGACGCTTCACTAAACCTGCTGGGGCCCGATGCGATTCAGCTCCAGTTCAAGGATTTCGTGAAGAGCGGGGATGTCGTTTCCTTTACCCTCAACACCGCCGCCAAGGCAATCCGCAAGCTCAACGTGGATACGTACCTGGACGAGGAGAAAGAAAAGGTGACTCTCGCGGTGGACTTTCAGACTCTTCCCGACGGCACGAGCTATGCGGCGAACAAGAATCTGAATGTGGCGGCCAAGCAGATCGTAGTGAATATCACCGCGAGCGATTATCAGAAGCTCGCTCCGTGATCTCAGGCTTCGAGGCGTCTTTCTTGTGCTGCGAGCATTGGCGACACATGAAAGCCGGCGCTTGCGGTGTCGTCAAGCGGTTGGCCCGAGTCCAGCCGCCGCTGATTGTGCTTTGCACCGTCACCCGGCTTCCGAGCAGTTTATGAATATCCACGACAGAGACCCCCCGCTTCGCTCCCTGATCCGGCGCTGGACAAACGAAAGCGGATTCTAGGAGAACTGGGCTCAAAGGGGTGGACATGAACAACCTGCTCACCGTGACAGCCGTGATTGAAGTGGGGGCCGGACTTGCGCTTATGGCGCTTCCGTCCCTACTGGTCACGCTCCTGCTCGGATCACCGCTCGATACGCCTGTTGCGTCGACTGTCGCACGTGTTGCCGGAGTAGCGCTGTTTGCCCTGGGAGTCGCCTGCTGGCTCTCGCGCCACGACGGACAGAGCCGTGCCGCGAGAGGGTTAGTCGGCGCGATAGTGTTTTACAACGCTGCCATCGTCACGGTCCTCGTGTATGGGGGCGTTGGCTTAGGACTATCCAGCATCGGCCTTTGGCCAACCATCGTACTTCATTCGGTCATGACCGTCTGGTGTGTCTCAAGCCTTCTGAAGAACCATTCCACGGATGGCACCACCCCACGGCCAAACGTTCCGAGGGTGCCTTGACCATGGCACGCCAGCTAACACAGAAGATTGACCGCCGCAAGGTCGAGAACCTTGCGCTTACCTGCGCGCCATAACGACGCGCAGGCGCTCCTCGGGATGGATGAAATGATCGGGTCGTCCTTGCACGCGTCGATCTGCAAACGTCACTGGCGTGCCATTGCCAATTGGATGGCTTCCTCCGGTTCGACGACGTGGTCCACTTTTTTCGCGGCATCGGCGATCGCCAGCTGCACCCCCTTCACCCGGCCGTTGAAGGCATTGCCTCGCGGGCCGTAGTCCGGGGAAACCGGGGCGCCGGTGTCCTTGCCGACGTCGCAGCCGTCGTCGGCGGAGAAGACCATCGCCAGGGTCGACGGGATTTCACCCTCGCCGACCTTCTTGCCGTCGATGTACAGGGTAACCTTGCCGCCCTTGCCCAGGCCGCCGCCGGCGTACGCGAACTCCATACGCACCTGGCGCTCGCCTGGGGGGATACGAGTGCGCCCCTCGACGAAGAAATGATCGAATCCGCCAAAGTTGTAGCAGTACTTTAGCTTGCCGTCCCTGGCGTAGAGGCTCCAGCCACCTATGTTCGCCCCCTGGGCGATGATGACACCCTCGGCGCCCTCCTCAGGCACCTCGATTTCAGCGGTGATCGAGTGCGACTTGTTCTTGATGCTGAGGACGCAGTTCTCCGTAAGGCGGCCCATGCCGCCGAAGAGGATCTGGGTTTTCCCCTTGATGAGTACTGGCCGTCCGGCAGTGTCCGGGTTCATCTTCTCCGTTAGCCGGTCGTCGATGGGCAGCACTTTGTACCGTGTCGCCTCGATGAGCCAGAGGCGCTGGAGCTCGCGGAGCTTATCCGGCATCTCCCTGGCAAGGTTCTTCGACTGGCTCCAGTCCTTGTCGGAATAGAGCTCCCACGCATCATCGTCGAGCGGAACCCTCGGGCCCATGATCCAGGGCGTCGAGTGCTTTGTCACCGCGGTCCACCCTTTGTGGTAGATGCCTCGGTTGCCGAACATCTCAAAGTACTGCGTCTCGTGGCGCTCTGGCGCCTTCGGGTCGTCAAACGAGTAAAGCATACTGATGCCCTCGATCGGGTCCTGCTGCATGCCATCCACGAAGAGCGGCTCGGGGAGCCCCGCCGCCTCGAGGACGGTCGGCGCGACATCGATCACATGGTGGAACTGTGAACGAATCTCGCCCTTGGCCTCGATGCCTTTAGACCAGTGGACGATCGCGCCGTTGCGGGTGCCACCCCAGTGGGAGGCGACCTGTTTCGTCCACTGGTAGGGCGTGTCCAAGGCGTGCGCCCAGCCCACGGCGTAGTGGTTATAGGACTCGGGCCCGCCCAGCTTATCGAGCCGGGCAATGAGATACTCGGGCGTCTCAAGTGCCTGCAGGCCGTTGAAGTAACTCATCTCGTTGAAGCAGCCGTTGATTGAGCCTTCGGCGGAGGCGCCGTTGTCGCCGATGATATAGAAGATCAGCGTGTTGTCGATGATGTTCAGCTTCTCCAGCGAGTCGACCAATCGACCGACGTGGTGGTCGGTGAACTCGAGGTAACCCGCGTACACCTCCATCTCCCGGCGCAGCACGGGCTTGAACGGCTCGGGCATGTCATCCCACGCCGGGATCTCCTTGGGGCGTGCGGTGAGCTGGCAGTCCGCCGGGATCACGCCCAGCTTCTTCTGCCGGGCGAAGGTTTCCTCGCGCAGCTTGTCCCAACCCTGGTCGAACTTGCCCTTATACTTGTCGGCCCACTCCGGGGGAACGTGGTGCGGCGCGTGGGTGGCGCCAGGCGCGAAGTAAACGAAGAAGGGTTTGTCGGGAGCGAGGGCCTTCTGCTGGCCGATCCAGGCGATGGCCTTGTCGGTCATGTCCTCCATCAGATGGTAACCCTCCTCGGGGGTCTTCTCCGGCTCTGCCGGAGTAGTCCCTTCATACAATGTCGGATACCACTGGTTCGCTTCGCCGCCGATGAACCCGTAGAAGTACTCGAAACCGCCGCCCCCAGTCGGCCACGCATCAAACGGGCCTGCAGGGCTGGTCTGCCACACGGGAACCTCGTGGCACTTGCCGAACTGCGCGGTGGAGTAACCGTTGAGCTTCAGCGTTTTCGCCAGGGGAGACATGCTGTTGGGGAGCACCGAGCAGTAGCCCGGCGCGCCGGTGGCAATCTCGGTAATGCCGCCCATGCCGGCCGAGTGGTGGTTACGGCCGGTGAGAAGCGCTTGGCGCGTCGGCGAGCACAGGGCGGTGGTGTGGAACCGGTTGAGCTTCAATCCGCCCGTCGCCAGTTTCTCCGCGGTCGGAGTCTGGCAGGGGCCGCCGAACGCGCTGGACGAACCGAACCCGGCGTCGTCAATGAGGACGATCATCACGTTTGGCGCTCCTTCGGGCGGGCGCAGCTGTTCAATCGGCGGAAACTTTGTGTCCGGATCCTTCGCGTCGTAGGTGATCAGCTTGGAGCGCGAGGTATTCGGCATCGGCAGATGTATTCGGCGTTCATTGTGACTCATCGAATCTCTCCTGTTATAACGAACGAGCAAGATCCTATTGGCAAGATCATATGGGCCGGAACCGAGCAGAGAAACTGTCAATGGTGACGGTCAGCCGATGTTCCTCGCGGGGGGAGGCTGCCAATCACCCGAGGCGCCAGAGAACCCCCGGCGCCGGCGAGGTGCCTGTCACTTCCTGACAGTTCGTTCTTCGGGCCGCTCAGAACCTTGCCGCAAAATTGAAACCGATCGAGCTGCCCTCGAAACGATCCGTGGCGGAAAACTCGTTAAGCCAACGAAAGTTCAGTGCGATGACCCGTTCGACGGCAGTCACCCCTACCTGCACTCCAGCCGCATGCACAGAGTCGTGCACGGCGGGGTTGCGGGCATCCGCGCCGGAATCATCTGAGACCTGAAAACTGCTGTAGCCGGACGGGCCGACCTCAAGCAGGACCGACTTGTCCTTCTTCAGCGGAAGAAACTGGCTCACCCCCCAGTTCCACGTGAGGTTCTGACCCGGGGTAAGATCGAAGTTCCTCTTCTTCCGGTGTATTTCCCAGGTCAACGCGTTCTGAACAGCCATCCGTTTATCGGCCCAGGGGTACAGGTACACCGCTCCCTGGTTCTGGTTTGTCCAGAAGCCGAATCCGGTATTGTCTGCCCCTTCGACAGTGACAGGACCGACAATCGGAAGGCTCACAGTCGTCGTCTCGTACTTCCCGGCCGGGATGTAAAAACCATACCCGTAAGAGATGTCGTAGTGTTTCCCGGTCCAGCCTAACCACACCGGCTGTACAAATATGTCCCCCACATTGAACTGCCCGGCGCTCGCACTCCGGCCGGCATTGGTGGCACTGGAAAGCAGAGCGTTGATGCTGGTGTTCGTGAATGTAGGGGCAATATAGAATCCGTATTTCCCCTTAAGCACTTTCTTCGCGGCCACCCAGATGAACCCGGGAGCCAGCGCATAGGTGGAAACATCCACATCAAGGTCAAGCGTGACGCTTTGCCCGGGACCGTTTCCGATGGTGAGGGAGCTGATCTGGTTGCCGTCGGCGTCATTGAGACGGTCTGTCAGGTAACCGAAATTGTAGA
>CAYQYP010000094.1:0-28420 GCA_964421755.1 uncultured Acidobacteriota bacterium | reverse complement strand
GCTCTGGGCAGTCCTTCGCCTGCCGATCTGCGCCGGGCCCTGGATCTTCATCCGACCGGGATCATGACCGATTCTCCGAGGCTGCTGCTTGAGTTGCTTGGGCGGTAGCCGACGGACTTGCTATGGGCTGATGTCGTGCGGGGGGCGAGATCGAATGGAGCCGCGCACGAAAGCGAGAGAAGCGAGCGAGAGTAAGCGGACCACCAATCATTCGCTAAGTCGATGCATTGAATACGAAGCAGTGGAGCGAGTCAGGTGGTCCGCTTACTCTCGCTCGCTTCTCTCGCTGTCGTGCGCGGCTCCATTCGATCTCGCCCCCCGGGAACTCGCCGGTCTATCCGCCTATTAATAGAAGAGTTGACATTTTCAACACCCTCGCTGCGAGGGTGTTGAAAATGTAACCTTACGTGTTATTTCCGTCAAGCGGATTGCCGAAATGACCCCAACGGGGTCACGTAGCAAAGCCCAGGGTTGCCCGCGTTGTGTGCGGGAAACCCTGGGTAGGGGTGTGCGTACGCATCCAACCCTGAAGGGGTTGCGTACCGCACTACTACGCAACCCTTTCAGGGTTGGATCCTTCCCGCCGTCAACCCCGGGGTTGCCCGCACACAACGCGGGCAACCCCGGGCTTTGCTACGTAACGCCTTCGGCGTTGAAAACTGTCAATAAGCCGGGGGAACGCGCTTCCAACCTTTTTCAACACCCTCGCTGTGTCGGCGGCGGCGCGGCTCTCACGGCGGTTGCCCCGAGCACGGCGTGAGAAATCCGGGCTAACGACCTCAGGCAAATCAAGGATCTAAGAAAGAATCGCCTCCTTGTCGTCCTTGAGGTCCTTGGGTCCCTGCGGTCCTTGGGGTCGGCTCCAGCCAGGCATTCTCAGCTGGTCTTTTTCGTGGCCTTGCCTTCCATCACGACCTGAGACGGCCCTCCGTCGGTCGACAGCTCGTACTTCATCGTGTAGGAAGTCGGAGAGACTATCTTCATGGTGAAGCGGCCGCTGAGAGCTTTTCCACCCATCGTATCCTTGTGGGACCAAGTCCAGGTGTCTCCGGCATGGGTGCCTTCAGCCGACATCTGATAGCCCATTGAGCTGACCATGTAGTAGGTGTACTTCTTCGTTTCGGAGTTGTAACCCAGGACAGAATAGCCTTTGCTCTCGCCCATGGGGCCCATCGAATCTGACCGGCTGACCACGAAAAAGCCTCCCGGAAACCATTCGGCTGTTTCGGAACCGGAGAACTTACCCCCGGGTCCGAATGGACTGGGTTTTTCTTCGCCTTCGAAGGCCCAGGTCCCGATGAAGTAGTCGAGGGCCTTCTGCTCGGGTCCCGGCTTGGGCGGACCGGCAGGCGCCTGCGAGAGAATCGGCGAAACCAACAGCGAGACGACGACAATAGTGGTGACGATTCGTTTCATGAGGGATCTCCTCCTGTGGTTGGCGGCGATCTGCCACCTGATTGACAGTATTATGCGCCAAACAGGAAGTCAGGGACAAAGGGGCAGAGGGACAAAGGGGCAGAAAGACAAAGGGGCAAAGGGGCAAAGGGGCAAAGGAACAAAGGGGCAAAGGGGAGACCAGGAAGCGCAGAGTGAAAGGATTCTTCCCCTCTTTCGCTCTACCCCTTTACCTCTTTGCCTCTTTGCCCCTCTGCCCCTCGTAATTACCGCTGTGACATCACCGGCTGGGTTGTGCCAGCTTGCCATCCAAGCGCGGCCAGCATGATCCCGAACAGGTCGCTGTTGGCGATGAAGCCCCGGACCATCTCGGCACCAGGACCCTTCGCCGCGACCAGAACCTGTTCGCCGGTGTGGCCGTCGTCGACGCGGATGAAAGGTTTCAGCGGGTTGCCTCCGTCGGCCGGGATCTCGCCGTTAAGCATCGGCTTTCCTGGCTGGCCGCCCCGCACCCGAATGTCAAACGAATGATCTGCGGTGAACATGACGAGCGTGTCCCCACCGACGCGCTCGGTCACTTCGCGAACGATGCGATCAAGCACGGCCACGTGGTCGAGTCCCAACTTGAGCTTGTCGGTGTGTACATCGCACTCGACCATCAGGAAGTATCCTTTGGGATTCTGGGAGAGCGTTTTGATCGCCTGCTGCACCAGCGGAGGCAGGTCGAAGTTCATGGTGTTGAAAACCGCGACCAGCCGTCCGTCAACGCCGGCTGCCTGTTCAGGTGTCTCGTGATAGCTGTAGCCGCGTTTCTTCACCTCTGCCGGGAAGTCGATTCCGAGTTCTTTGGCGGCGTCCGAGACCTTTTGCAGCCCGGCACCAACGACGAAGTCGGCACCGTCTCCAAAGCGAGGCGCCAGCAACTGCCTGACGATCTCGGGGGTCTTGGCACGGTCGTTCACATGAGCGTAACAGGCGGCCGCCGTCGCATCGGTGACCGGCACGTTGGTCATGACGCCGGTCGAGAGACCGCGCTCCTCGGCATACTCGAGGATCGTTTTGAGTGCTGTTCCATCCTGCGTGCCCCGGGCGCCGTCGGCCGCCTGGGAGAGGACTCCGTTGTTCGTTTTCTGACCCGTGACAATCGCCGTCATTCCGGCGGCCGAATCGGTCACCCAGACATTAGCCGCCGAGGTATCCATGAGCGCCAGGTGCGGCATCGTGTGAATGAACAACCCGTTCGGTTTGCCGTGGTGATGGAGGCTGGCAGCGTGCAGCGCGGGAATGCCGCCGGCGTCGCCGATGATCAACACCACGTTGCGCGCTCGCCCCGGTTGCTGGTCGTCAGCGCCCAGGGTGGTTCCGGAACAGACGATCAAAAGGATCAGGCCCCAGCCGGCCACAAGACGTCTCGCGTTAATAAGAAGTAATGCCGTCATTCTCGACTCCTTGTACTTAATGTGACTCAGGCAAAGTTTATCAGGTTCTTTGCCTCTTCCGATTGCGCGACGCTACACGGCACTGGAGTCAAGGTTCTCGCGCGGTTTGATCAGCAGGACAAGCACGATAGACAGGATCGCGGCGCTGGCGAATACTCCGAAGATACCGAAGAGAGGGACCTGCCGATCCCGCATGATGCCGAATCCCCAGTCCGCAAAGCCTCCACAACTTATGCTGACGAGATTCATGATGCCGTAGCCGGTGGCCCGCAAGTCCGGCCGGGCGATCTGGCACAGGATGGGCATGTTGTTGGAGTCGAAAAACCCCCATCCGAGTCCGAACAGGATCAGGAAGAGTATCGCGACCCAGAGGTGGCCGGTCTGGGGCGCATAACCGGTGCCGAACATGGCCGGGACGATCAGCGACATGCCGATGGCACTGACGAAAATCCGCCCGCGTTTGGTGCGTCTCATCCAGCGGTCCGCCATCCAGCCACCGATAATCGCACCCGCTATGGCCGCGACCTGCCAGTAGAGGGTTGCGGATACTCCCGCCTTGCCCTGGCCTATGTTAAATTCCGCCTTCAGGATTGCGGGCATCCAATCGCGAACGACCCAGCCGGCCAGCGCCGGCAGCGTGAAGTACAGAACCAGCAGGATGAACGAGCCGTTACTGAGCAACTCACGCAGAGCCCCACCCGGCGAGGTGCGTGGGCTGGTCGGGGATCCTGCGGGTCGGACAGGGTTGCGCAACATCAGGAAAAGCGGAATAGCGTAAAGCACGCCGATAATCCCGCAGACGTCGAAGGCAAACCGCCACCCGAAGGTGGGGTTATCGGCGAGGTAGCCGCTGAATCCGCCGAGTATGACCCCGGCGTAGATACCCATCTGGTGAAGACCAATCGCGCGCGAGCGGGTCGGTCCGAGGTGAAAATCGGCGATGAGGGCCAGTGCCGCCGGGATGTAAAACGCCTCGCTGATGCCCATGACCGCTCGGGCGGCGAGCAGTTGTTCGTAGCTCGTCACGTGGCCAGTGGCCCAGGTCACCGCTGACCAGATCAACAGGCTGCCCGCGATGACCCGGCGCCGGCTGTAACGGTCGGCAAGATATCCGCCGATGGGACTCAGGAGCGCATATACCCACTTGAAGAGCGCCAAAATCTTGCCCCAGTTTTCCTCCAGCGCGATGTCGGGAATATCCTGCATCACGGAGTACTTCATCGAGGCCAGCATCTGCCGGTCGAGGTAGTTGAGCAGCGCCACCGGGACCAGCAGCGCCACAATGAGCCACGCAGTGCGGGAAGGGGAGGAAGATGAAGCAGTTTCCATATCAGCGCGGCGTCAGGCCCGGATCATACCACCCGGACAGGGGAGCGACAAGCTCGTCGCCGCCGGCTTGTTTCCGCGCTGGCGCGCTAATCGCCGTTGTGAGGGCAGACGAGGGAATATGAAGGATAAAGCGGTAAGCCGGAACACTAAGGCGCGAAGGATATGGGGTCGTTAGATCCTCGCGTTCTCCGCCTCGTCGCGTTCCGGCTTCTCCGTTTGCGACTGGACAGCCCGAAACGGGTCCACTCCCCCGGAAGACCCCTCATCGGTTTCGAGCTTCTTGGCTTGCCGTACAAAAAATAGTTCGGACGACAAGCGTTCTGCAAATTTTTTTGGCTATTACAAAAAACTTCCATAAATAGTTGATTATAAATGTTGTAGCGAGCCGACCGGGAAGCAGTTTCGCGGCAAAGAGGGTCAAAAAGGACAAAAAAACGAGCATCCGATCGGTCGGATCCGCCGGAATCAGTCGGATCCGACTGATCGGATGCCCTTTTACTTGGCTGCCGCTGCGACGGTCGGTTCCCGCGATGCTTCAAACTCCGCGAGGGCTACAGGGCGGTGCTCTTTGTGTGATCTGGCTGCGGCGAGGGCCATCGCGACCGGGATCCGCGCGTCCGCTCCGGAGACGGGCACGGGCGTGTCGCCCAAGACAGCTTCGACGAACTCCGATACCTCCGCCACGAAACTCTCCGTATAGCGTTCCATGAAGAAGTTCAGCGGCAAGTCCCGTCTGATCGTTGTCCCGTCGCTGATGATCGCCTGGTTGGGGTAATTGTTCAGCGTTGAGATCCCCCCCTTGCTGCCCAGGACTTCCACCCGCTGGTCGTACCCGTAGACGGCCTTGCGGCTGTTATCGATGGATGCGATCACGCCTCCTCGAAACCGGAGAGAGATCAGCGCGGTATCGAGATCACCCGCCTCGCCAATGGCCGGATCGACGCGCACAGCCGCCATCGTGAAAACTTCCTCGACTTCGTCACCGACCAGGTAACGGGCCATGTCGAAATCGTGAATCGTCATGTCGAGAAACATCCCGCCGGAGGTCCGAATGTAGTCAACGGGGGGTGGTGCCGGGTCGCGGCTAATGATGTGCAGGAGCCATGGCACTCCGATCTCCCCCGATTCAATGCTCTGGCGGACACGTCGGAAGTTGGCATCGAAACGACGATTGAATCCGACCTGGAACTTCACTCCGGCCTGATTCACCACCCGGAGCGTCTCGTCGATTTCCTCCAGCGAATGCGAGATCGGTTTTTCGCAGAAAATGTGCTTACCCGCCCGAGCCGCCTCCTGGCACATGCTGGCATGGCTGGTAGTCGGGCTGCAGATCAGGACTGCATCGATCTGGGGGTTGGATAGTACCTCCCGGTGGTCGGCGTGGACGTGACAGGAAACGGACACTCTGACGACTTCGCGTGCCGCCCGCTCATTGGGATCCGCCACGGCGAGCAACTGCACGTTTGGAATACGATGAGCCAGATTCTGAGCATGGACCCGGCCGATGCGTCCCGCACCGATCACACCAACGTTAAGCATTGCGCGCATGAAAGTTTCTCCTTCTTGTTTTTCCGTTGGTCCGACTTCCAAGTCGGGACTTGGTCCCCACAGACAGCTCGCGGCGGCTGCCGGAGATGTCCGACTTGGATCGGACCAACCCATCTAGATCCCCAACGAACGCAGGTAGTCGCGGTTGCGCAGGGCGCTTTCCCGGGGTGAGCCCATGCCCGGGAGGACGTCCTGTTCGACGACGATCCATCCTGTGTAGCCGTTTTTGCGCAGCCGGCTGATCGCGGTCGGAAAATCCACTTCCCCGCATCCCAGCTCGGAGAAGACTCCGCGCTGCACCGCGTCGAAATAGTCCCAGCCTTCCCGCCGTGCGGCCCCCGCAATGGCGGGCTGGCAGTCTTTGAAGTGCACATGCCAGATGCGGTCCCAAAACCGGTCGAGCCCCTCGGTCACTACGCTCGCCCCGCCCGTTCCCGTGCCGTAGGCGTAATGACCTGTGTCAAATACCAGCCCGAGGAGCTCGGGATCGGTCAGCTCGAGCAGCCTGGCGATCTCCGCGGGCGTCTCCACGTAGCCGGCGCAGTGATGATGAAACGCGGTTCTGAGCCCGGTCTCCCGCCGAACCGCCGAAGCGATCCGCTCGGCCCCCGCCGCGAAGACTTTCCATTCGTTATCGGCGAGTGCCATATCCGGTGTCACCCGCCCGGCGTTACGGGTGCGCGACGGATCGGTTCCGTTCTGGTCGGCTAGAACCAGAAAGGGTCCTTGGTTGGACGGCGCATCCGTCACACCGGCGAGGAGACGGGCCACCTTGACGGCTTCGGCCTCCCCGCCTGCGTGAGCCGCCCGGTCCTTGAGTGCCACCGGGACGAACGCCCCCACCATGGCGATCTTGCGACTGGCGAAGGCCTTGCGAAGCACGGCGGGTTCGGTCGGCATGAATCCCCAGTCGCCCAACTCGGTGCCGATGTATCCGGTATCCCGCAACTCATCGAGCATCTGCGTCCACGGGATGCCCTTTCCCTGCATCCCCTCGAACTCCAGGGCGCCCCATGAACAGGGGGCATTGGCTATCCTGATCTTGCCTGCTTGTGTTGTCGTATCGGCCGCCATGTGTGTCTCCCCTCTGAAAAGGACAACAGTAAGTCAGTCGTTAGTTGTCAGTCGTAGTAGCGCTACATGCCCTAGAACCCGCTTACTCCGCTGAAAAGCGCTGCGTGCGCGGCTCCGACAAACGGCGAGCGGCGCTCGACATCGAAACTCAGAACTTACGCGACCATCGGTCCATCCAGCGTTCGACGACCACCTTGGTCTGGGTAAAGAATTCGACCGCGTGCTTCCCCTGAGCGTGCAAGGTCCCGAAGAAGCTGTTCTTCCAACCGCTGAAAGGGAAGAACGCCATCGGGGCGGCAACACCGATGTTGATGCCGATGTTTCCCGCTTCGGCCTGGTAACGAAACTTGCGGGCGGCGGCCCCATTTGTCGTAAAAACGCACGCCATGTTCCCGTATTCGCCGCTGTTGACCAGGTTGATCGCGTCTTCCACCGTTTCGACACGAATGAGTCCCAGGACGGGGCCGAAGATCTCGGTGGTTGATATGGCCGTTCCCGGCTTGATCCCGGCAAGCACCGTCGGGCGCAGGAAATTGCCTGCCTCGTAGCCCGGAATCACGGCGTCGCGTCCGTCCACCAGGACTTCCGCTCCTTCGTCAAGGCCCTTACTGATCAAACCCCTGATGCGCTGCCGGCTCTCTGGCGTGATCACAGGACCCATTTGGACCCCAGGCTCCAGACCATAGCCGACGACCCGTTTGACTGCGGCCTCGGCCAGTACCGGCTGGAAGATCCGATCGGCTTCTCCCACCATCACGGCGAGCGATGCAGCCAGACAGCGTTGGCCCGCGTTCCCGAAAGCGCTGTCGGCGACGATGTTAGTGGTGGTCTCCAGGTCAGCATCGGGCAGGATGATCAGCGGATTCTTCGCGCCGCCCTGTGCCTGCACCCGCTTCCCGTTCGCGGCCGCGCGGCTGTAGATGTGGCGGGCAACCGCGGTGGACCCGACGAAGGTCACCGCCTGGATGGCTGGATGGTCGAGCAGGGCATTGACCGTGGAAGCGCCACCGTTCACGAGGTTAACGACCCCCGCAGGGACGCCCGCCTCCTCAACCAGCCGAACCAGCTTGTGCGCCGTGATCGGCGTGCGCTCGGACGGCTTGAGAATAGCGGTGTTGCCGCAAGCCAGAGCGTACGGTAGATACCAGAAAGGAATCATGGCGGGAAAATTGAAAGGACAGATGATAGCGGCGACCCCGACCGGTTGCCGGATCATGTACTCATCAACACCCGGGGCGACATCCTCGGAGAAGTCACCGAGCATCATCGTGGGGATCCCGCAAGCGACCTCCACGTTTTCAATCGCCCTGCGAACTTCGCCGCGCGCGTCATCGAGGGTCTTTCCGTTTTCCAGAGTAATCGTGCGCGCGAGGTCTTCGAAGTGCGATTCGAGCAACCCCTTGAGCTTGAAGAGCAACTGTATGCGGGTCGGAGCAGGAACTCGCCGCCACGCTGCAAATGCCGCGAGGGCGCTCCTGGCCGCCCGGTCTACTTCTTCGGGAGGAGACAGTGGTACGCAGGCGAGGACCTCTGCCGTTGCGGGATTATTGACTTTCAAATACTCGGCCCCTGTCGGGTGGGACCAGGCACCGTTTATGAAGTTCTGGAGCCTCTCGGTATCAGCCATAGCGTGTCTTCAGTCTCCGGATTCGAGGAAATACCGTTCCTTTGCCCGCATCTCTTCCCAGGCTTTTCGGGCTTCACGGACCGAGGCCATATCGCTGACCTCGGCCACCTGCACATCCCACCAGCAGTCGTAGCCCGGCACCCCGACGTAGCGGTCGCTCTTGATCGTGATGACGGTCGTCCGGTCCGTCTTTGCCGCGTCCCCGAGCGCCGCGGTGAGCTCGTCGTAGGATTCACAGGCGATGACATGCGCTCCAAGACTCCGGGCGTTCATCGCGAAATCGATCGCGAGAGGCTGGACACTGTCGCCGGCCGAATCGCCCGGCAGGGCACCGTCCTTCGGGTAAACGAAGCGGGTGCCGAAGCCCTCCTGTCCGAGGGATCGGCTGAGCGAGCCGATACTCTTGAAGCCGGCGTTGTCGATCAAAACGACGATCAGCTTGTAGCCCTCCTGGATCGAGGTCACCAATTCGGACGAAAGCATCAGGTAACTGCCGTCGCCCACGATCACGTAGACGTCCCGCTCGGGTGCGGCCATCTTGGCTCCCAGCCCTCCGGCAATCTCGTAACCCATGCAGCTGTAACCGTATTCCATGTGGTAATTCTTCGGGTGGCGTGTCCGCCAGAGCTTGTGGAGGTCTCCAGGCATGCTGCCCGCCGCGTTGAGCATGATTGCGTCCGGGCTGGACAGTTCGTTGACGGCTCCCAGAATTTCTCCCTGGCTCGGCAGCGGCCGGTTGCGGATCGCGTAGATGCGGTCCACCTCGGTTTCCCACTCTTCGTGAAGCCCGCAGCTCTTCAGCCTGTATTCCGAGTCGACGTGGTATCCCTCCAGGAGGGTCGTCAGTTCCTCCAGCGTGACCATGGCATCACCGATCAGCGACAACCCGAAGTGCTTTCCGGCATCAAAGGCGGTGACGTTGACGTTGATGAAGCGGACGGCGGGGTTCTGGAAAGCGGTCTTGGAAGCTGTGGTGAAGTCGGTGTAACGGGTCCCGATGCCGATCACCAGATCGGCGTCCTTAGCAACGCGATTGGCTGCCAGCGTCCCGGTTACACCGATCGCCCCCAGGTTCAGCGGATTGTCGTAAAGGAGGCTTCCCTTGCCGGCCATCGTTTCGCCGACAGGGATGCCCGTCCGGTCGACAAAATCACGAAGCGCGTCTGTCGCGCCTGAATATATGACCCCGCCGCCGGCCACGATCATCGGCCGCTTGCTCGAGCGAATGAGTTGTGCCGCTTGTTCCACTGCCTGGCGGTCGGGGCGGTTGCGCGGGATACGCCACACGCGCTTCCGGAAGAAGGCGGCCGGGTATTCAAAGGCCTCGGCCTGCACGTCCTGCGGCAGTGCCAGGGTGACCGCGCCCGTTTCCGCTGGGCTGGTCAGGACGCGGATCGCCTCGGGAAGCGACATGAGCAACTGGTCGGGACGGTTTATTCGATCCCAGTACCGACTGACCGGTTTGAAGCAGTCGTTGACCGACATATCCTGCGAATGCTCGGTTTCGAGCTGCTGCAGAACCGGGGCGACGTTACGCCGGGCGAAGATATCCCCCGGGAGGAGCAGGACGGGAAGGCGGTTGATCGTGGCGACGGCTGCGCCCGTGATCATGTTCGTGGCGCCTGGTCCGATTGAAGATATGCAGACAAACGTCTGCAGACGGTTTTTCACCTTGGCATAGGCGGCGGCGGCGTGGACCGCAGCCTGTTCGTTACGCACCTGGTAGTACCGGAAGTCGGGCATCTGCTGCAACGCCTGGCCAAGGCCCCCGATGTTGCCGTGGCCGAAGATCCCGAAGCAGCCGGCAAAAAACGGCGTTTGCTCTCCGTCCCGTTCCACATATTGCTGTTTCAGGAAAGCGAGCAGGGCCTGCGACATGGTGAGGCGGCGTCCGGAATTTTGACTCATCGTTTGGTTGCCTCCGTGACATCGTAGAGGGGCACGCGCGGATCGCGACCCCGGTAGGAATCCTTGATCCAGGCATATTGTGGATCGTCGCTGGCGGCAAGGCTCTGAGCACTTCCCGCCAAAACGTTCAGGTAATACGAGGTGAATCCGACCGGACTGGAGACGGGATGGTAGCCCTCCGGGACTAAGACGACGTCGTTCTCGCGTGCTGAAACCGTGGCGTCGATGGGAAAGCCGGCTTTGGCAAGCGGTGAGTCCTGTCCGGTGTAGATGCGCTGAAGCGCGTAACCTTCGGGGCGATCGAATCGATAGTAGTAGATCTCGTCAAGATCCGCTTCTACGAGCCTCCCAGCGGCGTCGACCCTCTCGCGATCGTGCTTATGTGGCGGATAGCTCGACCAGTTTCCTCCGGGAGTGTAGACCTCGACCACAACCAGCCGGTCGCACGGGAATCCGGGAGGAATGATGCTGTTGATCTGGCGTGTCGCGTGATCGCCGCCCCGGATTTCGACGCCGACTTGCTCGGGGCGGACTTCGCGGGGCGGGAAATCACGATTGGCCTTGACCCATGCGACGGCGAGTTCGCACTCGTTTTTGGCCGTCACTTTGGCCCTCGTGCCCCTTGGCAGGTAAAGGGCGTGCGGCAGGCCTGCGAAGACGTTTGCACGGCCGCCGATTACCCAGTTCCCCCGATTGGACGCTACGCTCAGTTGACCACCCAGGGGAACCAGAGCGAATTCGCAGTTTGTCGTGTCCAACTCCCAATTCTCGCCGGGCGCCGCACGTCGGACCTGGAAGGAAATCGTGTTCCAGCCGGCCTGCTCGGGGCGCACCTCCACGATCACTCCCGGGTCGGTCGAGCCGCCTGGGTGAATCACCAGGTTGTCTGCCCCGTACTGCCTCATGGCTTGACGTCCGGGTTGGGGAGCATGAAATCGCGTACGACCGCCATCAAATCATGGACGGCTTCGGTGAAGCCGCGAAGCGTCCGCACCGTCGCTCCAAAGCCGTCGAATTCCGACACCGTCATGCCGTCCGGATCGTAAGCCCTCCGGAAATCCGGTATCTTGCGGTAAAGCTCTTCCACAATCTCCGGCCGAACGGGTTGTGCGATGGTGTTTTGGATCGTGATATCGGACGCGTTTGCTTTGCGCGCCCATCCACAGGGCATCGAGTGAATGAAATGACCGCCGATGAGTTCCGACCAGTGACCCAGGTGCCTGTATGCCGCCACCAGCAGTCGAGCGCGGTAGCCTCGTGCCTGAAAGATCCCGTATGCCCGCTTGAAGGTGGCAATGCCCGGCCATGTCAGATAGGACGGATCAATGTCGATCGCGTCTCTCTTGGCCATGATTTGCATCCAGTCATCATTACGTCCGACCATGATGGTGCATACCGGCGACATGTCCAACGTGTCTGTCCCGGTCACTTCCCGACGGTGGAGCCCCCGCTCGACCGCCTCCGCCACCGCGATCGCCTGCGGGACTGAGAAGCTGACGGTCGCGTTGATACTCGCCCCGTGGAAGGTCGCTTCCTCGATGGCCTGAATCCCAGCGCGAGTCACCGGGAGTTTCACCTGCATGTTGGGTGCGAGGGAGTGAAAGCGAAGCGCCTGTCTGACTAACGCTTCGCTGTTTCGATAGTTGGCCGGATCGGTCTGTATCGATAGGCGTCCCTTCTTGCGCCCGTGGCGCTCGAATACGGGCTGAAGCAGCCGGGCGCCGTTGACTGCCATTTCCTCGATGAGCTTCCAGGTTAGGTCGGTTTCGGACCAGGTCGGGTTGTCCACTATCATCTGGCGGATTCGGTCCCGCCAGAGATGCATCTCCTTTTTCAGCACGTCGTGCACGATGGTCGGGTTCGTCGTTGCCCCGACAGCTCCGTGCTCGATCCCGTAGGTCAATTCCTCCACCGAACAGGAATCGTTCCAGTAATCGGTTGGGGTCGTTGAGACCATCTGCTGAAGCAGGCTTAGCGCGACTTCGGGCATGCGTCCTCTCAAAAGGTTGGTGTGCTCCTCAGGGCAGCACACTTTTGTATTTAACCAAAGGTAACTCACCCGGGGACGGAATTTCAAAACCTTTCGATTGGTTTCGAGGACATATTACTTGATTTCTGGCTGCTTTGCGTTTGCATACGTTTGCACAAACAGAAGCGCGTTGCACGCTGTTGCGCACGTCGAATCAACTGAGCTCGAAAGACCCTATCGGCAGGTTTGAGTGCCGTTCTCAGGTGCAGAAGTCGCCGTTTTGGCGAGACGTATTCGCAGAGTGACCTTAGAATAGGCGCCGGGAAGGGGTGAACCAGATGAGAGAATCGAGGAGGTCCTTTTTGACGCAGGTGGCCGGTTTTTCCGCCGCCGCAGTCTCCGCCCGGGTCGTCCACGCCCAGGCGCGCCGGCCGAATATCCTCTGGCTGACTGCCGAGGACTTCTGTCCCGACCTGGGCTGTTACGGCAATAGCGAGGTGCGGAGTCCCAATATCGACAAGATGGCGGCGGAGGGCATGCGCTTTACGAACGCGTTTACGGCTTGTCCGGTCTGCTCGCCGTCGCGCTCGGGTTTCATGACCGGGATGTACCAGACCTCGATTGATGCGCACAATCACCGGAGCCATCGCGATGACGGGTATCGTCTGCCTCAGGGTGTCCGGGTTATCACAGAGTGGTTTCGCGACGCAGGTTACTTCACAGCAAACGTGAGGACCGCCGCACCGGGAGTCCCCGGAACAGGGAAGACCGACTTTAACTTCACCCCGGCCGAACCGATTTTTGACGGGACAGATTGGAACCAGAGAAAGAGCGGGCAGCCGTTCTTCGCTCAAATCAATTTCTCGGAGACCCATCGGGCTTTCAAGAAGAACGAGAAGGATCCGACGGATCCCAGCAAGATCACCCTGCCGCCGCAGTACCCCGATCATCCGATCACTCGCGCCGACTGGGCGGCTTACTGCGACAGCATCGGCTTTCTCGACGACAAGATCGGACGGGTCATGAAGCGGCTGGCCGACGAAGGACTCCTCGAAGAGACAATCATCTTCTTCTTCGGGGACAACGGACGACCTCACGTCAGAGGCAAGCAGTGGCTCTATGACGAGGGCATTCACGTGCCCCTGATCATTCGCTGGCCCGGGGGATTTCGCGCCGGCGAGGTGAACAACCAAATGGTCAGTGCCATCGATTTCGGCGCCGAATCGCTCGACCTGGCCGGAATCCCGATCCCGCCCAAAATGCAGGGACAGCCATTCCTGAGGTCGGGTGGGAAACGCCCGAACTACATCGTGGCGGCCCGAGATCGTTGCGACGAGACTGTCGACCGAATCCGGTGCGTGCGCACAGCTCAGTTCAAATACATCCGCAACTTCTACCCGGAACGGCCTTACTCGCAGCTGAACCGGTACAAGGAAACGGAGTACCCGGTTATGCGCCTTATGCGGCGCCTGCACGCTGCCGGGAAACTGAATCCGATCCAGGCGCAATTTATGGCACCGGTTCGACCTCCGGAGGAGCTGTATGACATCACGAGGGACCCGAATGAGATCAAGAACCTTGCGGGTTCGCCCGGGTATAAAGAACAGCTAACCGAGTTGCGCGGGATCCTGGATCGCTGGATTGCAGAAACAGGGGACCGGGGTGAGACCGCCGAAGACCCGTCGATTGCTTTGCATTGGGAACAGCAGGCGAAGAAGAACTACGACGAGCGGCTTCGGAAGCTGTATGCCGATGAAGGGATGGCGCTGCCGGATTGGCTGAAGTAACGAGAGGTTCGGAGTACCGACCTGCTGCAGACGCGAGATTGAATGGAGCCGCCCCGCTCGCTGTCGAGGCTTTCGAAAAAGTTGGCGGGCCTTCTGGAGTGCGGACGGGACGTCCGCACTCCAGAAGGCCGTCGCCGAGCGCGGCTCCTTGCGATTTCGCATGCGGCGCGATTCCTGCCGAGTCCCGCCGGTTGGGCAACGAACATCTTACTCGTGGGGTGCACTTTTCCGAAACTGCGGCTAGAATAGCGGCGCGAAGGCGAGCAGTCAGCCGCCTCATCAACAAGGAGAAGGATGCATGTCTAACAACTGGGTTCCTCCTGTACCGCCGGGACAGGCTTCGGTGCAGCCGCCGCCAAGGAAATCGAAGTGGTGGCTTTACGCCTTGATCGGCTGCGGCGGACTTATCGTGGTTGTCATAGTGGTTGTGGTCGCCCTGGGCGCCTATGTGTGGAACAAAGTGCCGAAGACAGGGGCGCAGATGGCTGCCAAGGCGATCGAGATGGCAAACCCCGACATTGAAGTCGTGAAGCTCGACGAGGCGACGGGCAGCATAACCGTCAAGAACAAGAAAACCGGCAAGACAACGACCATGACCCTGGACGATGCCAGGGAAGGGAAATTCTCCATTGAAAGCGAAGACTCCAACGAATCGGTAACCTTCGGAGCGGGTGCGGCAGAGCAGCTACCCCCCTGGGTGACGCCATACCCAGGCGGAACCGCCCAGGGAGGTTTCACCGGCCAGAAAGAGGGCGGGAAAAGCGGTTCCATCAACTACACCACTGCCGACTCCGTGTCGCAGGTGACGGAATTCTACAAGCAGAAGATGAACGACCAAGGGTTCGTGTTGCAGGATGAATCCCAGCTGCCGTCCTCTGACACGTTTGCCATGGTTGTGGGCAAGTCTGCGGACGAGAACAGGACCCTGACCGTCACGGCCAACAACACGGATGGCAAAACGACGATCCAGCTGAGCTTCGAGGAAAAGTCCGAGTAGTCCTGCGAACAGTGATATTTTCACTGTATGGATGCGCGACAGCCGCTATGGGCCGCCGAAGATCAGGCGGCCCGGTTGGCCGAGCTGACGAGTCTAAAGAGTCCGGAAAAAGAACTCCCGCTGCGCCGCGACGTTCGGTGCCTCGGCAAGCTGCTCGGCGAAGTCCTGAAGGAACAGGGCGGGGAGTCACTGTTTCAGGCGGTCGAGGAACTCCGCACTTGGGCCATCCGGCACAGGGAGGAACATGCCGCGCGACCCGGTCCGCAGTTCACCGGCGAAGATCAGTTTACGCAGCTGGGCGCTCAACTGGCCACTCGCCTCGCGGCTTCAGCCGCATACCGCCTTACCAAGGCCTTCTCCATCTACTTCGAACTGACCAACCTGGCCGAGACGAACCACCGAAAGCGCCGGCGGCGGGCGGCCGAGCTCCACGAGGAGAATCCCCCTCAGCCGGGCTCCTTCCGCGGTACCCTGCTCCGAATGCGGGAAGCCGGCATTGACGGCGAGCAGGTTCTCGCCTGGCTTCGCGGTATCGAGATCACCCCGGTTTTCACCGCTCATCCCACCGAAAGCGCCCGTCGCACGGTCCTGCTCAAGCGACAACGAATCGCTTCGGCCCTCGAACGTCTGGATGAACTGCCCCTCACCGGCTTGGAGGCCAGGCGCGAGGAGTCAACCATCTCCGCCAGTATCACCGCGCTTTGGCAAACCGATGAAGTCCGGCGCCGGCGCCCCACGGTCGCCGATGAGGTGGAGATGGGGCTCGATTACTTCGAGAGCACACTGATCGAATCGCTGCCAGGCGTCTACCGGACCCTTGCCGCCGATTTCGCCAGCGTTTTCGGCTTGGACGTCGGCGCCCGGTTGCCGCGCTCAGTCACTTTTGGTTCCTGGATCGGGGGCGACCGGGACGGCAATCCGCACGTCGATGCGGGCGCGACGAGGCACGCCGTTGTGCGGGCTCGCGAAACGATCCTTTCGTTTTACATCGGCCGGGTAAACCTGCTTTTTCAACGATTGAGCCCTTCGGAAAAACAGATCCCGGTTTCAGTTCACCTGCTCGAGGAACTCAATCGCTACGAGCAGTCCTACCCCGGGGGACGTCGCGGCGCTCCGGAAGAACTGTACCGGCGTTTCCTGTGGTTCATTTGGAAGCGCCTGTCGGCAACCAGGGAACAGCCCGATCTTCCCGAGGCGTACCGTTCGGCAGCCCAGTTCCTGTCCGACCTGGAGACGATCGCTACGAGCCTGCGTGAAAACCGCGGGGAGAAAATCGCCGGAGTGCTCCTCGATCCCCTGCTCACGCAGGTGCGAGCCTTCGGGTTTCATCTCTGCACGCTTGATTTTCGTGAACACCGCAAGGTCCACAGCGAAGCGCTCGAGGAACTCGGCCGGGCCCAAACGATCCTTGCTGGGGCACTTCCCGGACCCCCTTCCGAATCCACCGATCGACTCCTCCAGTCTCTCCGCGAAGTCGCGCAGTTGAAGCGAAGCTACGAGCCTGCAGCCATTCGCACGTACGTGATCAGCGGATGCCGGGCCGAGGAGGACATCCTTGCGGTTCTGTGGCTCGGCCAGTCAGCAGGCATCCAGATGACGGCCAGCGACGATGATCCGGGCCTCATGCCCGTCCCCCTGTTCGAGTCAATTGAAGACCTGCGGAACGCCGCGGGGATCTGCCGAAGACTCTGGACGCACGAGGACTACAGGCCTTTTCTCGAATCCTGGGACGGCAACCAGGAGGTCATGCTCGGCTACTCGGATTCCAACAAGGACGGCGGGATGCTGACGAGCACCTGGGAAATCTTCAAGGCCCAGCAGGAGCTGCACGGGGCGGCGGCCGAGTGCAAGGTGAAGCTCCGCCTTTTCCACGGACGCGGCGGGACGGTCGGGAGGGGCGGGGGCCCCACTCACCGCTCCATCATTGCCCAACCGCCTCGGTGCTTTTCGGGGGCGCTGAGGATTACGGAGCAGGGAGAGGTTTTGAACTGGAAGTACTCCGACCCGGTACTTGCCGAGCGGAATCTGGAATTGATGATCGCTGCCTCACTGGAAGCCGCAACCGCGCACAAATGGCGAGCGACCCCGCTCGAGGAGAGCTGGACCGAGGCGATGGAGTGGATGTCCGCCGGTTCATTTCAGTTCTATAGGGAGAAGATTGCCGATAACCCGGACATCCTGCCCTATTTCGAGCAGGCGACGCCCGTCCTGGAGCTGGAACAGGCCAAGATCGGCTCCCGGCCGGCGCGTCGCGGAGAGGCGCGCGGCCTGGACGACCTCCGGGCCATTCCGTGGGTTTTTGGCTGGATGCAGAGTCGACATGTCCTGCCCGGCTGGTTTGGCGTTGGGCATGCCTTTGACGCTTTCGTTGTCCGGTCGGACCGGAATATCGGCTTGCTAAGGGAGATGTACGCGGACTTCCCGCTCTTCACGGATCTGATCGGAAACGTCGAGATCGCTCTGGCGAAGGCCGACCTTGGAATAGCACGGCTCTATTCCGAGCTTGTTTCCGACAAGCCGCTCAGGGACCGAGTCTTCGGTCTTGTCGTCGAAGAATTCGAGCGAACCGTGGGCATGATCCTCGAGGTAAGCGGCCAGGCGACGGTGCTGGAGCGAAACCCTGTGCTGGCTCGATCGATCCGGCTGCGAAACCCATACGTTGACCCGATGAGCCTGATCCAGGTGGCCCTCCTGGCGCGCAAGCGTCGCGGAGAGCAAGGAGAGGAACTGGACTATGCCCTGGGCGCGACGATCAACGGAATCGCCGCAGGACTCCGGAATACCGGGTAGGCCGAATGCGGAATGCGGAATGAAAAACGAGGATGACGGAATGCGGATTCGGAATAAAATGCCGTTGCCAGGAGGGGAATTGCGGGTCTACTGCCCTGTCTTGATTCCATTGCGCGGTTTTTATTCTGCATTCCGCATTCAACATTCCGCATTCGGGGAGGGCCTATGCCGAAGAGCATCGCCATCATCGGCGCCGGTATCGCCGGCTTGTCCGCCGGCTGTTACGCGCGCATGAACGGGTTCGACACCACAATCTTCGAATTGCACGACAAACCCGGGGGACTTTGTACCTCCTGGGAGCGGGACGGATACGTTGTGGACGGGTGCCTCCATTGGTTGTGCGGCTCGTCTCGACGCAACAGCTTTCATCGCAACTGGCGAGAGCTCGGGGCGCTCGACGGGGTTCGGGTGGTGGACCACGAGGAATTCGTCCGGGTGGAAGAACCGGGCGGAAAAACGTTCATCGTTTACACAGATATCGACCGCTTTGAAAAGCATCTGCTCGAACTGGCCCCGGGAGATCGGAACGCCATCCGAGGATTTGCGGACCGCGTCCGCCTCTTCGCCCGATCCGACGAGATGTTTGCCCAGGAGGTTCGGGGGCTGCCTGCGCGACTACTGCGGACGGTCCGGGCCGTTCCCTTCTTCTACAGGCTGATCGGGTCGATGCGAGTGTCACTCGAGAGCTACGCGGCTCGGTTCAAGGACCCTTTTGTTCGACGCTGTTTCACTGCCGTGTTTGACCTCCCCGATTTTCCGATGCTGGCTGTCTACTGGACGCTCGGCATGATGAATAACCGCGCAGCCGGGTATCCGCTCGGTGGATCACTGGAATTCGCCCGGCGGATCGAGCGGCGTTACCTCTCCCTCGGCGGAGTCATGCGTTACCAGAGCCGGGTCCGGCGAATCCTTGTCGAGGACGGGAGGGCGGTCGGTGTCACGACCGCGGATGGCGAAGACTTCCGTGCCGACTACGTGATCTCGGCAGCTGACGGCCATTCCACTTTGTATGAGATGCTGGACGAACGGTACCTGGACCCCAGAGTCCATCGGTGTTTCCAGAAGTTGAAGCCATTTCCGCCGCTGGTCTACATCGCTGTCGGAATCGGCTATGACCTGAGCGATCAGCCGCACAGCATAATCTGTCGCCCCGACTGCTCCTTTTCGATCCCCGGTCGCCCGATCGACAAGGTCTATTTGCGGCATTTCTGTTACGACCCGTCCCTTGCCCCGCCCGGAAAATCCGTTCTGATCAGCATGTTTCCGACGGACTACGCCGCGTGGAAAGACATCGCGAGCGAAACCGACCGGTATGAGGCACAGAAGCGTTGCATAGCAGATCAGTTCGTGGGTTTTCTGCAACGTCGTTTCCCGGAGATCAAAGACAAAGTCGAGATGGTTGACGTGGCGACACCGATGACTTTCGAGCGCTATACGGGAAACTGGCAGGGTTCATTTGAAGGGTGGCTGATCACGACGAAATCGATCCGCATGAGGATCCCAAAGAAGCTGCGGACGGTTCGGAACCTCCACTTGATCGGTCAATGGGTGCAGCCGGGGGGCGGAGTCCCGACGGGTGCCATGCACGGACGGGCGGTGATCCAGGCGATCTGCCGCGAAAACCGCCTGAAGTTCCAGACAACGGAGGTCGGCTGAGAGGTCGGCCGGTTGGCGGGCTGTCTCGCAGTTGCTTCTACCGATCCCGCAATGGCTGGGTTGACAGGATCTCTATCGCGATGGCCCGCCCCGCGTACTTGGTACCCGGAGCAGGGTGGAAGTAAACAGCCGCCCCGTGATGGAGCTCGGAATAATCGAAGTCTTTCCCGAGGTCCACACGACAACTGAAAACCAAGGGACTGCCCGCCTCGGGTGTCTGGAAGACGTATTCCCGGCCTCCGGCCGAAAGGACCAGGTCGACCGAACCGGTCAGGGTTTCCACCCTGACGAGCGTGCCCTCGATCTTCAAATGACCCGTCACGTCAACGAAGGGCGGGAAGCAGTCTGGCCTTTCGGTGACCGTGCGGCCTGGCGCCGGGCCGGCTGCCTTCCTGGACGGCGTCGGCGGCCTTGCTTCGGTCAGCTGCTGCGCCGGCGGCTGGGTGGCGTCTCCGGCGGTCTTCTCGACGCCGGCATGCTCTTCTATCTTCTCCACGGCCTCGGCCGCAGCTTCATCTTGTTCGCGAGCCTGGGCCTCGATCTGCTTGTAGCGTTCGAATTCCTCGATGTTTTCCATCACCTTCTGGGCCAATGAGAGCAGGTTCTCTTCACGGGTGCTGGCCAGAAGCGTCTCGATAGTCCGCCTGGCGGCGGCCGTGTCCTCTTTCCTGAGCTGAAGCTGAGCCAGAGTCAGGAGGAATGCCCTTCGGCGCGGCTGCAGCATGATTCCGCGCTTTACCAGCTCGATGGCCTGATCGAGGTCTTTGCCGGCGGTCAGGTTCATGTAAGCCAGCAGGTTGTACGGTTCGGCAAGCGAGGGCATCTGCTCGATGACCTTGGTGAGTTGAGCGAGCACGATTTCCCTGGTCTCGGGATCGCAGCATCTGTCTTCCGACTGCATGATGCTGCGGACGTAGTAATAGCGAGCGGCCGGACGCACGCCGTCGCTGCGCACCGCTTGTTCCAGCTCCCTGCGAGCCTCCGGGATCCGGTTCTGACGCAGCCGGAGCAGCCCGAACGAACCGTGGGCGTTCGCATGACCAGGGTCATGAGATAGCGCCTGCCTAAGGTACGATTCGGCCTGGTTGAGCCGATTGCAGTGCAGCAGGAGATCTCCCAGGTAGAAGTCCGCTTCCGCTTCCGGAATCGACTCGGCGGTCATCTCCGATTCAAACTCCAGCCGGTCCTTCAGTTGATATATCGAATACGGGAATGACTGGCTGCGAACGTAACTCTGCAGCTCCTGCTCCATTGTCTCGTAGTCAGCCTTGAACACCCGTTCAAAATGCTCGTCCGGCTCCTCTCCTCCGTCGACGCAGGCCCGGACGAACTCCACGAACTGCGGCTGTCGCTTCTGTTTGTTGCCGAGCATGAGGTAGTGGACGAAGACCCAAGCCTGGGCATAGCTGTATCCGCGGCTTTCACGGTCATTCACACTGAACAGCTGGCGGCTCGAATTCAGAAGGGCGCTGATTGGGAAACCAGATGAGGTTCGCAGAAGCCGGATATGGCTGGCGATCGGCCTGCCGATCCGCACTTCTTTCCCGTCCTGACCGACCTCGAAGGTGCTGTAGTACTCGGCTAGTCCTTCATTGAACCAGACAGGCGGGTCGGGGATCATCTCGTGGACGAGCTGATGGACGAACTCGTGGAAGATTACGGCGTAGGGACTTTCGTGAGCGGTTTCCGGGCTGAGCGATATGTAGTTCACATCCTCCCCCGGTTGGAAATAACCCGCCAATGGAAGGACCTTTCCGCCCTGCATCGGTTTGAAGGGCTCGAAAGCCTTGTCGTCTTTGAAAACGACGACAATAGTGGGGATCGGAGACGGGTCTCCGCTCAGTCCGAGAAGGGTGCCAAGCCCGGCACGAAACTGCTCCAGATGAGCCGCGACCTGGCGGATCTTCTTCTCTTTGGCATTGCCGACGAGAACGAAGTTCTTGGATCTGACCCGAACCCACTGGTCGGCGGCGAGCAGGTCTGCCCGTCCGACGAAGAGTCCGACGAGAAGGAGCGAAACAACAATCCTCGAGCCGTGCCGCACAGTCCGTCCCCCTTGGAGGCGGATTCTAGCTTGTGAAGCATTCGCCGATCAAGTGCAGGCGATTTACCGGATCTACCAGAGTCTCCGCGAGTCGACGCTTTCGGCGCGGCTCAGTACGCTGGGGCGTTCCTCCCGGATGATCGACCGCATCACGAGGGCCATGATCACGCCCGCGAAGAAGCCGCCGATATGCGCGGCGTAGGCCACACCGCCGGTCTGCTCGGTCGCTGCAATAGCCCCGAGGCCATTGACGAACTGGAAGACAATCCAGAGTCCGATCGCAGCGATGGCCGGAATGGAGACCACCGAGTAGAGGATGACCGCGTGGACGCGGTTCCGCGGAAAAAGGACCAAATACGCGCCTAGCACTCCAGAAATGGCGCCGGAGGCACCGAGGCTGGGTATGGTCGACTGAGGGTCGACGGCGATGTGGACAATGGACCCGACGAATCCGGATGCCAGATAGAAAAGCAGGAAAGGCATGGCACCGAAGCGATGCTCGACATTGTCGCCGAAAATCCAGAGGTAGAGCATGTTGCCCAGGATGTGCATAAACCCGCCATGCATGAACATCGCCGCTAGGAGCGTCAGGTAGATGGGTGACGGCCCCGGCGCCTGGGGAATCTCGACGCGCTCGGCTCCCGACTGGATTTGGGTGTGCCCGATCAAATCCTGCCCGGTCGTGATCTCCTGAGGTACGACGCTCCAGCCATAGGTCAACGCGGGATTGGCGAGCTGAAGGAGAAAGACGATGATGTTGCAGACGATCAGCAGGATTGTGATGTACGCGGGCCCGGAAAGATGCCGGTCGTCATCTCCGATCGGAAAGAGCATCGACACCTCCGTGATCGCACTCTGGGTGCATCTAACCACTGTAACGCATTTTGACGACAAACCACACGAGCGGCTGCGGTTCCCTATTGTTTCCCACCGGGTCTCGCGATATTTTGATCCGGACAGGGGGAGAGATGATTGAATCGGATATCAAAGGCGCCGGCCGCCGCCGGTGGCTTGTGGACAACTCACGCTCGAGCAAGGACCCGCTGGGAAGCCTTATTGACTTTGCCGATCAACTGGTCCGGTCGGACCTGGTCGCCCTGAATGAGGGGATCTCTGAACTCGGAAGCGGCGATCTTTCCGCCCGTGTTTCGATGGTTTCCGAGCCGCTGCGACGGGAGGACTACCCTGGCTACGAACGCCTGGTGGATGTCCTTAACCAGATGCAGGCGGGGATGTGCAAATGCGCCACGGACCTGAACGCGGCGACCGAGCCTCCGTGTCACCGGCTCTGCTACGTCGGGGCCGACTCCTTCCTCGAAGGGCATCTTTGCGGCCAGGCCATGGGACGCGCACTGAACGGAACCGGTACAGTGGCGGTCCTATACCGCCCCGCCATGGTCTCGCACCAGCTGCGGCGAAAGGGCTTCTGCCAGGCGCTGGCCCGCGAGTATCCGGGTGTCCACTTTTACTGCGAGGCGACCGAAGGCATGACTGTCGAAGACGCCCGCGTTGCCGCGGCCAAAATCCTTGCCGAACGGCGTGAGATCGACGGAATCTATTACACACACGGAGGTGTTCCGGCCGGAATCGCTCTCGCGGTTCAAGAGGCCGGCATGACTGGCCGGGTGAAAATCGTCGCGCACGATTTCGGCGACGACACCATGCGATGCGTCAGAGACGGCGTGATCACCGCGGTTCTGGGACAGGACCCCTACGCGCAGGGACACGAGCCGGTCATTCACGTTTTCAATCACCTTGTGGCAGGGTGGCAACCGGCTACTCCCCGCCTGCTGACCGAGCTCGAGCTCGCCACCCGTGACAATTATCAGCGTTTCTGGCAGGAAGGGCGGGGGACCGCCCGGCCCGAAGGTTCGGATGACCGGTATTCGCGGCCGGTCAAGAAGGCGGCGAACCGGGCCCTGAGAATCGGCGTGCTTGGTCGGGCTCCGAATTCCTTCTGGGACTTCGTCCGCCAGGGCGTCGAGGACGCGAACAGCGAAATCCGTCCTTACAATGCCGCGGCTGAATGGATCGTGCCCGAAGGAAACAGGCTGGAGGGCAAAGTCAGCGCCGAAGTGTACGCCCCGGTCCTCGATTCGCTCGTGCAACAGGGATACGACGCCATTGTTGTGGGTGTTTTTGACCGGGCCATGGTTCCGCACATCAATCGGGCATCGGAACGCGGGATACCGATAATCACGTACAACGCCGAGCCGAGCGGACTGAGCAGCATGGTTCTACTCAGTCTCCAACAGGCTGAGAAACTCATGAAGGTGAGCCAGGGCCTGGCTCTCAGCATTGACCAGATCACGGTCGCAACCGAACAGGTAAAGATCTCAATGGACCAGGTGTCCCGGGCGACCGTTTCACAGAACGACCAGGTCAATCAGGCCAATGAGTCGCTGGATGCCTTGGTTAACCGGATTGACGGCGTCAGCAGCGAGGCGTCACATGGCTCCAAGGTAGCGGCCGACGCCTCTTCGGCATCGCAGTTCGGAACGGAATCCGTGGGCAGAACCCTAAACAGCATGCAGGCGATTCGCAGCTCCGTTGCCCAGACTGCAACCACCGTAGAACGGCTCGCTGCCAGCTCGGAGCGGATTGATACCATCGTCAAAACCATCGGTACAATCGCTTACCAGATCCGGCTACTCGGCATAAACGCGGCGATTGAGGCTGCCCACGCCGGCGACTACGGAGCGGGGTTCTCGGTCGTTGCTTCTGAAATCCGGAGCCTTGGCGACCGGAGCGGTTCGGCGACTCGGGAGATCACACAGATCGTCGAGAGCGTACAGCAGGAAATCGACGAGGCACTCGGCCTGATGTCCTCCGAGCTGCAACAGGTGCAGGCGGGCGCGGATCTGGCCGAGCAAGCGGGCAAGCTTCTGACCGGCATCCGGGATTCGGTCGACATCAACAAGGATCGTCTCCAGTCGATTGCCGGATCCGTCTCCCAGATGCAGGCATTCTCCCGTAAAGTCGGCGGGATCATGCAGGCGTTGACGGCAATCACCGAAGAGAATTCGGCCGCCGCCGAGGAAGTGGGCGCCGCTGCCAAGGAGATGCTGGCGGAGCTCAATCGTATCAATGACCTGGCCCATTCCCTGGCCCAGATGGCGCGGGCGACGGAGCAATTGCTCGCGAAGTTTACTCTGGCCGAAACGCGCCGGTGAACGAGTGCGTCCACATGGCCTAAGAGCGCGGGTGTCTCGAGGCTGTCGAAAGTCCCCGAGGCGGTTGGGACTCCATGTCGGCCCTTAAGCTTGGTCAAGCGAAGGCAGCGATCAAATGGAGCCGCGCACAGGAGCGAGTGAAGCGAGCGAGAGTAAGCGGACCACCCACCGAGCCGTTAAGTCGTGATAATTCAATGAGCAGCGTCGGCATGTTGAGTGGTCCGCTTACTCTCGCTCGCTTCGCTCGCTTCGAGGCTGTTGAAAATGTTCGCTCGTCTGTGTATTCCGAGTGCTTTATGGAGTGCGGCGGCAACGAGAGGCCGACGCATTATCAGGCCTCAAGGCGACGCCGCTTTCCCCTGCGCACGATCGACGCCTGCACGATATCGGACAGGCCAAAGCGGCGTCGCCAGGACTCCTGATAAAGCCCGGCGTCCTTCTGCCGCCGCACTCCAAAAAAAGCGCCTCCGACCCTTTTTCAACAGCCTCGCTTCGTGCGCGGCTCCTGACGATTTCGCATGCGGCGCGATTCCTGCCGAGTCCCGCCCGGTCGGTCCACTCTTGTCGACAGCCTCGTCTCGTCCGCGGTCCAGGACAACTCCCTTTCTCCACTAATTTGGTGAAAATGCCGGGCTTCTTGCTATAAGATTCGCCTCTGCGGCTGGATGCAACAGTTTCGGACGAGCAGTGAACCGGACGGTCGTCAGCCTCCGTAACTTCTGAAACTTCCCTTGGGGGTAGGGGTGCTCCAGTCGAAGAATTTGGGGGAGCTATGACCGTATCTCGTCGTCTCGTGGCGCTCGTTGCGCTGTCCTTCTCGTTTTTCCTTCTCGGCTCGGGTGTCCTCTTCGGTGAACAAGACGCCGTTAAGATCCCGAAACCGGTCCTCGTCGCGCCGAAGGCCATGAAACCGATCGCGACAATGCCTACCGGGCGCCAGCACCTGGTTCACCCGCGCCCGGAATTGGTGGAGTACTGGTTACGCCAGTCCGGCGTCATCAAGGAAGGCACATCGGCGGCAGAGGTGGAAAAGGCCGTCGGCGATTACTTCAACCGCTTCGACAAAGAGAGTGGTTACCAGGTGCCCGACGCGGTCAGACAATTCCGAGAACGACGCGAGTTCAACCAGAGCCGGGGAGGAATCTCCAGGGCCGTGAACGGCATGCCCGAGTCCGCTGCTCAGGCGGCGGTACAGCCCGTTTCGGCGGCCATCCTGGCGATGGCCGTGGATTTTGGCGGAACAGATACCGTTCAATACGTCACGGTCGAGAATGATCAGCTTGTCCAAAAAGCGGTAACCAAGACCGGACCGGCCAAAGGACAGATGCCGGAGCCTGGGGCGCAGGACAACTTTTCAGTCTGGTACCCGCCAGAAAAAACCGCGGTTGCCTCGTTCTACGAAAAGATGATCTTCGGATACGAAGGCGCGGGAAGAGTCCGAATGGACCTGACCGACCCGAAAGACGGGCAGAAAGGAATCAACCTGGCCGGCTACACCGTTCAGGATTATTACGATCACGTTGCGGGTGCGGGCAATGTGAGTTTCACCGGAAAGGTCGTCGGATGGATCACGGTCGACCATAGCCAGGCGTATTATGGCGCTCCCAGCCTCTCTTCCAACGACGGCGGTGGCGACGTGCCGGTCGCACAACTGGTCGTCGATACGCTCAACAAGTTTAACCAAGCCAATCCGAACTACTTCACGGACACAAGCGCCAGCGCATTCTGGCCCCAGTTCGACAAGAACGATGATGGAATCGTTGACACGTTCTGGCTGATCCATGCGGGGATAGGTCAGGAAGAAGCGAAGACGGCGGACGACGCGCTTGCCATCTGGAGCCACAGCAGCGACCTGCGTGACTACCCTGAGTGGAGGGAAGTTGGCTTCAAAGTCTACGAGGGAAATCCCTCGACGACGGACGACGACATCGTCGTCGGCCCCTACACGGTACAGCCCGAGAACGCCGGCCTGAGCGTTTTAGTCCACGAACTGGGACATAACCTTTTCGGTCTCCCCGATTTGTACACGAAGGACATGAACAACTCGGTAGCTGGCTGGGACGAGTGGGGATCCGGTTCCTCGGCCGGTCCCTTGAATGGCAGCATACCGGTGGGCATGTCACTCTGGATGCGCTACATGGCGATGTGCGGCGACGACGAGTTCTGTAACTGGCACGAACCGATGATCGAGCGGGATCACGACGACCCGCAAGCCGACATCATGCTTGGGCAACTCGAGGACACCCCGGCCGGGACATACAAAGGAGTTCGGATCAACGTGCCGCCGGTCAGGCTCTGGATGATGAATTACGCGGGCGCAGGAAAGGGAGCCTATACCGGCTATAGGCCGGAAGAGGGTGTAATCACCGTAATCACGCTGGATAGGACATTGACCCTGCCCGCCGGAGCGCCCAACCTGCTGACGTTCGCCTCGAATTGGGATATTGAGACTGACTGGGACTATGGTTTCGTGCTCGTCAAGGACGGCACCAGTTGGGTCGCGTTGGACGACCTGGACGGTGTGTTCCGGGAGGATGATCCCAACTCGAACAACAAGTACGGGCATGGCCTGACAGGCTGGGGTTTCTCGCCGCTGCGGTTTGACCTCTCGCCATGGGCCGGCAAGTCCGTCACTGTCCGATTGGCTTACAGGACTGACGAATATGTGACCGGCTACGGTTGGTGGGTCGACGACATGAAGTTGGACGGCACCCCGATCGACGATTTTGAAGCGGCATCCGGGACCGGAAGTTTTCCAAACTGGACCAATTCGTCACCCGGTTGGCTGGTCGCTCCTATCGCCGAAGACTATCCGAGTTACTACCTGGTTGAGTGGCGCTCGGAAAGCAAGTACGACAGCGCTCTGAAGGCTTTTCCGGTGGTCAAAAACATAAATGAGGAGGGCATGCAGGTGGAGCGCATCCCCTACAACATCCCTGGCGCACTCATTTACTACCGCAACACTCGTTACCCGTTCTCTTACTCGATGGTCGACAACTTGTGGGACGAGCCGAGCCTCGGCCCGAAGCATCAACTTCTTGTTGTCGACATGAATCCAAAGCCGGTGATTTTGGATGGCCCGACTGACACAGACGATATGAGGACCTCGGCGAACATCGGCAGCTATGACGCCACTCTTTCCCACCAGTCCGCGCCCACGTTTACGCTCACCGAGGTTTTGAGAGGAACAGCACCCTTCGAAGGGCCGTGGACCATCCAGGGCCGCGACCCGGTTAAGGAATTCAATGACGGCTGGAACTACTTCTCTGGCCTTTTCAGCGGCGCGCCGTGCTCCGCGGGCTCTCTCTGCTGGTGGGGGTCAGGCAACAGCGCCGTTATTCCCGCTCGAGGGAAGTACAGCGTCCGCCACACGAATTACGCTGATTTCGTTCTGGGGGATCCCGGATGGGGCGTGGAAGGTTTCCGCCTCGGCTCAGGGCGGCCGGACGAGGAACAGGTTCAGCACGGCGTGCAGGTTTTGCTTCGCCCGAGCAGCGGCGACCCAAAAAAGAACGAAATTCGAGTCGGGTATGTCGCCCCGACTGCCGGTCCGAACCTCGAGATCAGTCAGGAGTACCCGGAGAACCTCCTCGTCGGAGCGAAAACCTACTACGCGTTCACAGTGGCCAACGTGGGACTGGGACCGACGACCCAGCAGGTAACCGTGCGCGATTACCTGCCGAA
>CAYQYP010000093.1:0-22007 GCA_964421755.1 uncultured Acidobacteriota bacterium | reverse complement strand
ACTGCTACCCGAGACAGCGGAAGGCGGACCTTTCATGCTCGGTCGACAGCTCGTCCGTTTTGAGTCCAGGCAAGCGCCCGAACTGATTTCGGCCCTTTACGAGAAGCTGCTCGCACAGGCCGAACAGGAGACATTGCCAGGCCGCCTCAATGCGTTGCGAGTTTCCGCTTTCGACCTGACGTCGGCACTGCGGAAGAAGGACCCTGAGCTGGCAGACAGGCTGGAGCGTCGATGGCCGGAAGCAGGCGCCCAGGGAGCTGCTGCCGATCCCCGGGGCATCGACCCGGTGGCGCAACGAGCGATGTTCGAAAACATGCGGAAGAACCCAGAGGAAGTGATGTCGCAGCTGCCTCAGGCTGAAACCGCCGGAACCAACTTCGGCCTCCGGGGCGCCCTGCTGCGACAGCTCTGGTCGCAAGGGAAACAAGATGCTGCCAGGCAACTGCTGGAAGAGACGCTGGCCATCTCCCCATCGTCCAGCCTTCAACGGGACATGGGTTACGGTCAGTTCATCCGGATGGCTATGAGCACTTTCCCAGATGCCCGTGACCAGTTGTTTTCTGCCGTGTCAGCCTGGTATTCGGATCTGGCGCAAACCGGGGGAGCCGACTCCGAATTCCGGCTTCCGAGCGGAGACGTGCTGAACGTCAGCCGCGCTGACTTTGCGCTTTTGAGCCAGCTCACCGGCTTTCACCAATTCCATCCTGAATTCGCGGAACGACTGGCGGGGATCTCGCCGACCCTCCAGGCGAAGATGAAAGCCGCAGGCGGATTGTCGGGTATGTTCAGGTGGGAGACCCCGGCCAGGAACGAGCTTAGACGGTCGATCGCGGAGAGCACCGGTCCCCAACTCGATGCCGCGGTGGCGGGTATCTCTAATCCGCAGGATCTATCGATGGCGCTTTCGGACATCTGCAATGGCGAAGACCCGGAGAAAGCAGAAAAGGTGTTTGACCTCATCCTCCAGCGAATCCAGACGGAGACCAATCCCACAACGGCGGCGCAACAGATGATGAACCTGGGGCAGCAGTGCATCCCTTGCGTCGGGGCCTTGCCCGATGGTTGGTTCCGTTTTGGGAAGGAACTGGTGCGGAACCTCAGTGAAATGGAACAGCAGGGCCAGCCAGCGGAGCAACCAATGGGAACGGGACATCCGCGGTTCTATAATGGTCTCTCGTCGCACCTCGAGGGCTTCCTGCTGGCCAAGAAAGCCCGGACGGATTTCTCGGAGGTGATGGACGAAGTACGAGCGATGACCGACAAGAATCGCCGGGTCAGAGCTCTGATGCAAATCGTCCAGGACCTCGGGCAGCAGTAGTAGCCCATGAGACTGACTGACCGTTGTTTCGCCCTGACGGGATTCGGCTATCTTCCTCCCTGGAGTGTGAACGCCGGGTTCATCCGTGGGGACGATCTGACTCTCGTCGTCGACGCCGGTCCGCATCGGCAGGCGGCAGCGACGCTTTTTGGTTACGCAAAGACGGCGTCCCCCGGGAATGAGTTGCGGGTGATCAACACCGAGCGTCACCTCGACCACATGCTCGGCAACTGCTACTTCGTGGAACAGGGGATCGCGGTTTACGGGCACCCGAGCGTGCGCCGCAGTGAAGCCGATCTGGCATCTGAGATCCGAGAATACGAGGCGTCGTTGACCGACCCTGTCCGCCGAGCGGCCGGAGAAGCTCACCTGCTTTTCCAGGGCACACGCGTCTGCAATCCATCCCACGTGATCGATCAGGACACGCGGATGGATCTGGGTGGAGTCGTCGTTGAGATAATTATGACTCCGGGCCATACCGATTCGAATCTATCGGTCTTCGTACCGGGTGAGCGGGTTCTTTACTGCGGGGACTGCATCGTCAACGGTTACCTGCCGAATCTCGGCAGTGGAAGCGCTCGCGACTGGCAACTTTGGCTCGCCGCGCTCGATCGCCTGGAGGCGCTGGACGCGCGTTTCGTTGTCCCCGGCCACGGCCCGGTCCTCGTCGGACCTGCCATTCGAGCGGCGATCGACCGGGTGCGCAAAGTCCTGCGGGATGCTTTGGGGGCGTAATCGCAGTCCCTTACTTGTTTCGCCTGCTAATGAGCGCGATTACCTCTTCCGCGGTCTCCTCGATTGGCTTGTCGGTTATGTCCACCGTTCGAATTGCCTTTCGTTTGTAGAAGGTCCTCGCCTCCTCGATCTCGCGATGCAGCTGAAGGTTATCGCTGTACGCGGATTTCCGCCCGGTGCCCAGCCGCTGCTGGCGGAGTTCGCGGTGGGCAATAAGCTGAGAAGGGTCGACAAGCAGACCCACAATTCTCTCGCGAGGCGCTTCGAAAAGCTCGGGGGGTGGTGGCATCTCCTTCACCAGAGGCACGTTAGCAACACGCCATCCGTGTACCGAAAGATACATGGCGAGCGGAGTCTTGCCCACGCGTGAAGGTCCCAACAAGATGATCTCCGCGTATGGCAGGTCCTCTGGTTGTTTCCCATCGTCGTGAGCGACCGTAAATTCGATGGCATCGATGCGGTCGAAATAAGCCTGGTGAATTTCGCGGTATAGACCCGGCTGTGCCAGCGGAACCTGGCCGGTCAAACGTGCTATCCGGGATAGAAGCGGACCCATGAGGTCAATCGCTTCGAGATTGCGGCTCCTTGCCTCTCTGACAAGGAGTTCTCGTAGCTTTGCATCCACCAGGGTATGGACGATCGTGCCCTCCTCTGCGGCCGCACGTTGAACGACTTCGACCACCTGCTCCGCACTCTTTACATAGGGGACGACGATGACAGGAACGTGCGCTCCTTCGAATTGCGCGAGAGCCGTCCGAGCCACCTGGGCACCACTTGCTCCCGCAGCACCGGACACAACGTAGATGGCGCCACCCTTGCTGTAATCGCGTTTGTCCGACGCCAGAATCGCCCCCTTTCTGCCACCATTCTAATCCTTCTGTCCGCCCACCTGAGAGGCCTCGTATGCCGAGATCCTCGCCCTCAACGTCGCCGCCAGATCCTGGTTGTTCTGCCGCACGGCGATATCCAGCGCCTGTCGGGCCACCCGGACAGCGTCGGGGAATCGTCCGACTTCTGAATACAGCGCGGCCAACAGCTCGAGGCTGAGTGGCTCCTGCGCACCCGTGAGGTTGACCGCCTCTTCCAGGTGAGGAATCGCGACGTCGAATCGTCCTTTTGCAGCCAACAACCGCCCGAGTTTGTAACGGAATTCGGGTTCAGCCGGGCCGAGAGTCACCGCTTTTTCGAGATATGGGATCGCCTCGTCGACCCGGTTTGTCATCGCCAGCGCCATGGCAAGGTTGCTATACGCGTCGGCGTAGGCCGGATCCATTTCGACGGCCTTCCGGCAGTGCATGACCGCTTCCTCGAACCGGCGTTTCTCTAACAGCGCAGCACCTAGATTGCCATGAGCTCTGGCGCTCCCCTCACCAAGGGCCAAACGCTTCTCAAACTGGGCAATGGCTTCATCGATTTCTCCCACCTTGGCCAGGGCTATGCCGAGATTCGTATAGGCGGACCCATTTTGCGGATCCAGGCTGATGGTCTTTCGGTATTCTTCTATCGCCTGGGGCAAGTTGCCCTGCTTGTCGAGCGCCAGCGCCAGGTTGAAGTGCGTGGTCGGCTCCTCAGGGTAGATCTCAACGGTCTTCCGCCACTCGGAAACTGCAGCCGCGCGTGACTTGTCAACTGCATCCAGGGCGGCCTCGCGCATCCCCATTCCCTCGAAGACCGACGCAAGGCCGGTGTAGGCTGCGGCATTGTCGGGGTTGATCTCGACGCTTTTCTGCAGGGCCTCGATTGCCTCCTGGTTGTGCCCTTCACTTTGAAGCGAGACACCCAGGTAGTAACGGGCTCGGGCGTCTTGAGGCTCCAACTCAACCGCCTTTTGCCAGATCGGGATCGCGTCGGCATGGCGACCCTTCTGTGCCAGGTCCGTCGCCAGATCATACAACCGGTAGAACTCCGTCGCCGGCGCCTCAATTTTCTCAAGACCGTCCGGCGAAATGTTCAGGAATTCCGGGAGATTCACGGCCCGATTGGCGGCGGTTGCGTCCTCGATCAGAATCGCCGGGCTGGCGTCGCCGTTGGTGTCGATGTGAGTGAGGTACATCTGGGTGTAAAGGGACCGGCCCTTCGAAGCGAAAACCAGCCATCGGCCATTTGGCGAGAAAGAGTGCCAGGAGTTCATCCTCCCCAGGTTGCATTGCAGCCGCCGGGCCTTGCCGCCCTGGAACGGCACAATGAACAACTCGCTGTCCGGACGCATCAGGAACCCATTACGGTTCTGGACGAAGACAATCCACCTGCCGTCCGGGGAAACCTTGGGGAAATTGTTGCTCATCCCGTTGCCCGACGCACCCACGACCGGTTCGGGTCGACCGCCCCTGCCGTCGTTGAAGGGAACACGATACAGGTCGTACTGGATCTGGGTCTCGTTCGGGTCGTTCGCGTACTGAGCGGGTTTCCTGCCTGACACGTACGGGTCTTTGGCTTCAGCTCGCGAATAGATCAGGTATTTGCCGTCGGGACTCCAGAAAGCTCCGGCCTGAACAAAGCGCGGGTCATCGGCGCCGGGCAGCGGACGGAGCTTGCCCGACTCGCGGCTCCACCAGGCAAGGATCCCGCGGGTCGGGAAGAATACCTGTCCGAAACCGTAGTCCTTGTAGAAGCCGTTGTAGAGTCGCTTTTCGAGAAAGCGCTCCGTCAGTCCCGGAGGCGCAATCGACGTGACCACGAACCGACCGTCCGGAGACACCTGCGACATGATCCCAAAGCGCTTCTTCGCAGGCTCATCGGAAAAGGCTTGCCACTTAATCGTGTCCTCATTCCGGACAACGGTTTGCTTCTTTAAAGGTACGAGCGCGTACAGGCCTTTGTCGTTAGCTCTACCGTCCACATCGAGACCGAAGGTCTTGCCGTCCCTCGAGAAAGAATGGCAGTTGGCGCAGGTAGGGAGACCGGTCATCAGTAGCTTGCTGCCAGGCTCGTGAACGCTCAGCATGCGCCACGCAATCATAGGCAGGGCGCCGGACGGCAGGGGCATGATCACGCCTTTTTCTCCCGTGCCGACCGAGATCAGGGGAACGTCGCGATAGAAAATCGGTGCACCTACTGGATCCTTGGAGGTACGGATGCTCACCCGGCCGCTTGAAACCGGCATTCTGCCGTCGCTTGAAAATCCCTGGATCGTTATGACCGCCGGGCGCTCGACCGACCGTCGCTTGATCGCTGTCCAAGTCTCTGGATCAGGCTTCCAGGAATGTGCTGCGGCTAACCCCGGCGACAGCTTGGGCGGCTCGGCACCTGCCTCCGCGCAGGCTTCGTCAAGTGGTCCCGGCTTGATCAGTTCGCCCTTTGACTCAAGGACCAGGGGGGCCGAGCGATCAGCAAAGGCAACCCCGATCCGCCACACAGCCACAGACTCGTCCTGGTCCTGCCACAGAAACGTCGGAGCGGTGATGTCAGGCGGGAAGACCGACCGCTCTGACGGGTAGTGGATGGTAATCGCCCCGTGCTGCTGCTTTGCGGAGGACGCTGAAACTCGTCCCCTCTCCTGCGCGAGGACGCCAAAAACGGCGACCGATACGACGGCCAACGATCCCGCAACCAAGCCGCGGGCATGAATTCTTCTCACCAATCCTCCTCATCAAAATGACCGATAGGTGATCGGCTGATTGCCATCGGGAGTTACCTACGTGCGCGGCTCCCAGTCGTTTCGTGGACGCAATAATTAATTCGTGGGCGGGCGTCGTTTCGACGCGAAGGTAAAGAATTTGGCGTCTGCGTTACCCGCTTTCCGCTGGAAACGGGGCGCTTAAAAGGGACGGACGATCGCAGTCCGCCTTTCGGAGCCGGCACGCAGCGAGAGTGTTGAAAATGTTTACGTGTCTGTGACCAGCCTATGGGACAGTGCGAGCCTCGTGTGGATGCGAGATCGAATGGAGCCGCGCACGAGAGCGAGCGAAGCGAGCGAAAGTAAGCGGACCAACCGAAAGCCTACTCACCGCTTATACAGGCCGACCAGTTGCGCTTCGGCCAGGATATGTCCCTTCATCGCCTCAACGACCTGTTGTTTTGTGGCACGTGACTTCAGGCCGAGTTTCTGGTCGAGCGCGTACAGCTTGAAGAAGTACCTGTGCGGAGAACCAGGTGGTGGACAGGGCCCTCCATAGCCCACCCTTCGGAAATCATTGACCCCCTGCTTTGCCCCGTCTTCAGACGTTTCGGAGGCCGGCACCCCTTCCTTCAACTGCCGCAACGCGGGTGGGAGATCATAAATGACCCAGTGAACCCAGGTTCCGGCTGGTGCATCGGGGTCGTCGACAATCAGCGCAAGGGATGCGGTCCCGGCAGGCACCTCACTCCATTCAAGCTCGGGAGAGACATCCGGCCCTTCGCATGTATGCTTCTTCGGGATTGTCTGATTGGCTTGGAAGGCACCGCTTTTCAGCTCGAAAGACATAGTCGTCCTCCTTTTGCGGCCATTTTGATTCATTCATGATCGCCCCAAGGGGTGGGGCGGTCAAGTGCCCCCACAGCCCCACGCCAGGTCCGACTTGGAAGTCGGACCCTGGAGTTTTTACATTTTCAGCCGGCTGCGATCGCCTTCGGCCTGAAAGGCCGAGACATAGTAGCCCGGGGCGGAGCGCTTTTTGCGTGGCCCCGGGCTAAGTCAGCAACGAGCTTCAAGCCCTGAAAGGACGGGAGAGACAGCACTCCGCTCCAGGGGCGTCAATCCCACACGTAGCGTTCATCGTACGCGACCTGGTACTTCTGCAGGAATCGTCGGTATTCGTCTTGGAAGTTCGCCTCCGGTGGTGTTCGGTCTGCTTCGAGATGTACGCAGTTACGCGGGGCACTTCAGATTGGGATACAGAGAAGCCGCCATAACCGGCTTGCCAGTGGAAGTCACGGAAGCGGGGGCCAAGCGTCTTCAGCCATTTAGAAGAACCCGTTTTGACATGCTCGACCGCTTTGCACAAAGCAAGACTCTTGGACAGGGCGAATAAGGAATGGACGTGGTCGGTGGCGCTGCCGATCTTCAGCGAATGAGAGTCGATCTCGTCAAATATTCCGGCAAGGTAGTCATGAAGCCTTTCGGAAATCTCGGGGTGAAGCACCGGAGCTCGGTCCTTGGTACTGAAAACCAGATGAACATATAGTTGTGACAATGACTGTGACATGGTCCTCTCGCTCCTGTGTGCAGGCATCTTACGCCCTTTCAGGGCTCTGCTCTACGACCCGTCTAAAACCTGGGGCTACGCAAAAAACGCTCCGCCCCAGGCTACTATGTCTCGGCCTTTCAGGCCGAAGAATGTAAAAACTCCCGGGTCCGGCGTTCTTGCCGGACCTGGGGGAGACCCTGCCTGCTCGCCGATGCGCTCTCTGCAACGCATCGAAGTTCACCGTGTCACAATCATCAGTGTGCAGGGGACAGGCGAACCATCAAGAGTGGCCGGGCGGTTGGCTCGCCGCTTGAGCAGCTCGATCCGCATCTCACTGGCCGGATCGCCGCTCAGTTGCACGACGTCCATCATCCTTCCTGCCTCGTCAAGGAAGAGACGAAAAACCGCTTTCTTTTGAGCCGCAGACCCGGATTGAGGCTCCAGATCCTCGAGGTCGATCTCCGGAGGGGTCGTTCCCGGAACTCCCGTGACAGGGCAATAGAGCTTGCCGGATTGGACGATGTACTGGCTCCTGGCACGGATCTTCCGCGCCCCCATGGCTTGGAGATTCGTCACGGCCCTCTCGGCCACCCGGAATGGAACGGTCCGATCAATGGTCAACTCGACCGAAACCGCCTGCTGGACGGACTTAGCCAACTCATTGCCTTGCAGTTGGCCGTCCATTTGGAGCTCGCCATTCGAATCGATCCGCGCGAACACCCTGGTGGCTCCGGTTTGTGGTGAGAAGTCCCAGAAGACGCTGGTCTCGACTGGAACTGCTTCTCCATTAAGGAGCGTCGGGGAGTAACGCCACTGGCGCACGGCCGCGACCGCTGCCTCTCTCAAGAGCGGGTGTCCCTCGAGTGCATCAGCCTTCAGCACGTCTCCCTGTTCACTGACCAGCACCTGGATCACGACATAGCCGTCGACGCCGGCCAGTTCCGGGCTTGCGGGGTATGCCGGTTGCACGCGATGGACGACCTTGGTGTCCTGTACGCGGCTCCCGACTCTGACCACGGGTTTGCTGGTCATCATTTCACCACGGGACAGCTGATTGACAGCCGGGGACCCTTGATCCAGGACGACGGTCTCCTGCGAAAGCAACGGGAAAGCGCGGACCGCAAAAAACCCGCCGGAACCTATAAGAATGAAGGCCAAAGCGAGAAAGACGCAAAGGCGAGCCGGCTTCATAGAAACCTCCTTTAGAATCAACCCGATTCGGTCGGCCAGCCGGTTCTCTGCGAGCAAGAGTGTTGCGGGGATCGGCCTGGCTTCGACCGGGGTTGCGGCTGCGGTCAGAAGTGATTGAACGTATTGCTTCTTGTCGCGCATCAGGGTTACCACTTCCTGGTCGACGACCTGCTCCCGGGTCACACGGATGCGGCTGACCACCCACCAGAATCCGGGATGGAACCAGCAGAAGACTAACAACAGTTCTTCGACAACCTGCCACACCCAGTCTCGACGCTTGAGATGCACGAATTCGTGGCAGGCGATCGGCGCCTGAAGACTTGGATCCAAGGCAGGAAAGCCGGAGGGGAAAACAATGACCGGCTTGAGCCAGCCGAAAGTGACCGGGCCCTGAACATCACTCGTGACGATCCGGGTCGCAGCCGGAGCGAGTTGAAGCCACAGTCGCCTGATGTCTGGCGGCAATTCAGTCCACGGCTGCGAGTTCGCCCGGTAGCCGCGCAAGCGCAGAAAACCAACCAGCAGCCACGTGCCTCGTGCCAAAACGCCAACCGCCACCAGCAGGAAAACCAGGTGCGGCACGGAAACGAAAGAGCCGGCTCTGTCCGATATTGCCTGCGTCGGCGTTGCGACGATGGGCGGCAAGGTACTCAGTTGAGCCTCAGGGCCGGCCACGGACTGAACGACCCTGGTGGACTCGAGGAGCGGGAGAAGCAGGCAACCGAGCAGCAGGAATCGCCAGTACCGATACAACACGTCCGGCTTCCTCGCCTTGATGAGCCAAGGCGCCAGAGACCCGAGAGCGATCACGATGGCCGTCTGCAGGCCGACGGCCCAAAGATTCTGAAGCAACAGGGATTCATTCATCGGTTGCCTCCACAAACGTGCTTTAAGAGTCCGGCGGTTCCTCGCTCTCTTTCAGATGACGCCTGATTTCGTCGAGATCCTCCGGAGTCAAGCGCTTGTTCTCCAGCAGATGGACGAGAAGAGACGACCCGGCACCATTGAAGACGCGATCCACAAATTCAGTGACCATCGACCTCAAGACCTGGTTTTTCGGCTGACTCGGAACGTATAGGTGCGCGCGATCGCGCAAAGACTTGCGAAGATACTTCTTGCGCTCCAGGATCTTCATCATGGTCATCACCGTCGTGTACGCGATCTGGCGTCGGGATCGCAGAATCTCGTACACGTCCCGAACGGTCGCCGTCTGAAGGTCCCAGACAATCTTCATGATCTCCAGTTCCTGCTCGGTCAGCACTTCTGCCCGTGGGCGCATACTAATTAATTAGTACTAGTTTTATACGATGTCAAGAAAAAAGTCGGCTTCGTTACTGGTTTCGGTATGAGCCGGCTGCCTGCTGCAGGCATCCTGCCCCCGGCCTGCGCGAGGCAGCAGCGCCAAAAATTCAACCTGCTGGAATTTCGTGCACCCGAGATCGTATTCTTCTCAGCAAGGAGAACAAGATGTCGCCTGAAAGAAAACAGTGTTGGTCGCCCGCCTTGGTGTTCGCTGTGGCAATCATGTTGGCAGGAACGCCGGAAGCCGGCCAAGCGGCCGCCGCCTCCCAGCCGGAGCTCGGCCGAAGAGTAGTCCGCATTCTGGAGGTCGGCGGCCTGCGCTTCAAGGACCTCAACAAGAACGGAAAACTGGATGTCTATGAGGATTGGCGACGTCCCACCGAGGAGCGGGTCAATGACCTGGTGTCCCAGATGACCGTCGAGGAGAAGGCCGGGATGATGGTTGGGCCGACGCTCCCGATGGGGCCGAACGGCGCAGTCGTCGAACAGGCAGACAACTCGCCCAGTCCTTTCGGAGGGCGGGAAATGCGGCCGCCCGCGACTTCCGAGGCACTCAACATTCGTCATATCACGCAGTTCATCAACCGGGTGAATACCGACCCGAAGACGATGGCGACCTGGCTGAACAGCGTTCAGCAACTGGCCGAGGGCACCCGCCTTGGAATCCCTGCGTTTTTCGTGACCAACCCGCGCAATCACGTCGCGGCCGAAGTCCGCGTTGGAATTGACGAGGCGAGTCGAAGCTTCTCCCAGTGGCCGGGCACGCTCGGGCTAGCGGCGACACGGGATGAGGCCCTCGTTGAAGAGTTCGCCTCCATCGCCGCCAAAGAGTACGTGGCGGTTGGAATCCGAGGAGCCTACCATCCACAGATTGATCTCGCGACCGAGCCGCGTTGGGCCCGGATCTCAGGCACTTTGGGAGAGGATGCCGAGTTGACAAGGCTGATGGCCGTGGCCCTGATCCGAGGATTTCAGGGTGAAAGTCTGGGCCCCAACAGTGTGGCGTTAACCGTGAAGCATTTCCCGGGCGGCGGCCCGGTCCGTGAGGGACAGGACTCGCATTTCGAATACGGTAAGAACCAGGTCTACCCAGGCAACAACTTTCAGCACCACCTCATTCCCTTTGAGGCAGCGATCGTACATGGCGTGGCGGCTGTCATGCCCTACTACTCGATTCCGAAAGGGATGACCAGCGAAGACGTGGGCATGGCGTTCAACAGGGAGATCATCACCGGCCTGCTGAGGAACAAGATGGGCTTCAAGGGTATCGTGAACTCGGATTCGGGGATCACAACGTCGATGGCCTGGGGAGTCGAGAAACTGAGCGTGGGCCAGAGATACAAGAAGGCGATCGAGGCCGGAACAGACCTGATCGGAAATGATTCAACGCCTGAGTACATCGTGGAGCTGGTGAAGAACGGACAACTCAGCGAGTCGCGCATCGACGAGTCGGTGCGCCGGATTCTGAGAGTCCGGTTCGCCTTGGGTATCTTCGAAGACCCGTACGCCGACCCTGAGAAGGCGGCCAAAATCGTCGCCAGCGACGAGTTTCAGAAGAAGGGGGACCTGGCACAGCGCAAGTCGGTGGTCCTCCTGAAAAACGCCAACGAAATCCTGCCTTTGAAGACGGGACTGAAGGTGTACCTGGACGGGCTCGACTCCGCGGTGGCCACACGATACGGCTGCGCGGTGGCCGCCAGCGTGGATGAGGCCGATGTATGCATCGTGAAAGTCTCGGTAGGCGGACGGCCGGGGGCCGGCCGTGCGCGTGGTGAGGCTCGGTCGACGACCGGTTCGGCGACCGCCTCCGGGGCCGCGCCGGGAGGAGGTCCTGGCCGGGAGGCCGCGCGCGCGTTCGGTTCCCTGAATACGGGTGGGCAGCCAATATCCTTGACGCTACCGGCTGAGCAACTGGAGCGCATCCGATCGATCATGAAGGCGAAGCCGACGGTTGTCGTCATCCATCTGGACCGTCCGTATGTCATCCCTGAGATCGCGGCTGAATCGGTAGCACTTCTGGGCACTTTCGGTGTGACTGACCCGAATTTGTTCGAGGTTCTGTCGGGCCAGTTCGCTCCGACCGGCAAGCTGCCGTTCGAATTGCCATCGTCCATGGAAGCTGTCAGGGCCCAGAAAGAGGACATCCCGTTCGACTCCAAAGATCCGCTCTTCAAGTTCGGCGCGGGTCTGACGTATGGCAATCGGCGAGGATCGGACTAAGAAGGGGGTCTTGGCAGATTCTCCATTGACCGAGAGTGCACTGTGAAGCTGCGAGGCGGGCGCCTGACTTCGGGTGAGTGCATTCTGTGCCAACGATGCGCCCGTGCTTACCCGACGGATGCCCTGCGCCTCTCGTTCGGCCGGGCGCGCCGCCGGGCGTCGCCTATTTTTCTGGCTGCTTCGGCCACGATCATCTCTTAGAATGCAGCCCATGTACCGTCCCCTGATTCTGTTATCAGCCGTCATCATTGCAGCCACTTGCCTGGTTTTTGCCCAGAACGACGTCCCCGGGAAACAACGGGTCATTGTCCTCACCGACATCTCCAATGAACCCGACGACGAAGAGTCCATGGTGCGTTTCCTCGTCTATTCCAATGAATACGACGTCGAGGGAATCATCGCGACCACGTCCACATGGCTGCGCAATCGGACAAGGCTCGACCTGATCGAGCGTCAGATCGCCGCATATGGCGAAGTGCGGGACAACCTTCAGAAGCATGCTCCCGGTTTCCCGAGCGTGGCTCACCTGCGCGAAGTTGCGAAGGCGGGGAGCTCCGAATACGGGATGAAGGCGGTCGGGGACGGGAAGAGCACCGACGGATCGCGTCACATCGTCGCGGTGGTCGATAGGCCGGACGAGCGGCCGGTGTGGATCAGTGTCTGGGGTGGCGCTAACACGCTGGCACAGGCGCTCCGGGATGTCCGCAAGGAGCGCTCGGCTGAAGAGCTGGCCCGATTCGTGTCCAAGCTGCGCGTCTACACCATCTCGGACCAGGATGACGCCGGCCCTTGGCTGCGCGCACAATTCCCCGACCTGTTTTACATCGTGTCACCGAGCAACGATGACTGGAAGGAATACTGGCGGGCGACGTGGACGGGGATTTCCGGCGATCGGCATTACCGAAACGGCCCGGGTCACTTTTTTGACATGGTCGACAACCCCTGGCTGGGGAAGAACATCATCAGCCACGGTCCGCTGGGTGCTCTCTACCCCCGGCTTGCCTACATCATGGAGGGAGACACGCCGTCGTTCCTGGGTCTCGTGAACAACGGCCTCGGATGGCACGAGAGCCCTGCTTACGGGGGGTGGGGTGGGAGATACCAGCTCTACCGGAACTACGGCGAGACCCGGCCGATATGGACCAACAATGCCGACAGCCGGGACACGGTGAAGGCGTCCGACGGCAAGACCTACACCTCTGATCAGGCGACGGTCTGGCGCTGGCGGGAGCATTACCAGAATGATTTCGCCGCTCGGATGGATTGGTCGGTTGCAGGCGACCGCTCGGCCGCGAATCACAATCCGGTAGCGGTGGTTAACGGCGACAAGACCAAGGGCGTCCTCCGCGTTGAAGTAACCAGCGGGAAGGAGGTCGCTCTGAGCGCCGAAGGCACGAGCGACCCGGACGGGAATCGACTGCGGTTTACCTGGTACCAATACCCGGAAGCCGGAAGCTTAGCCGGGAGTGTAGACGTAATTGAGGCCCACGCCGAGCGGTGCCGCTTCATGGCGCCGCAGGTTAAGAAACCGGAGACCGTTCACGTTATCCTCGAGGTGCGGGACGACGGTTCGCCAAATCTGGTTTCCTACCGGCGGGCGATCGTAACGGTTGTCCCGCCTCGGTAGAGTTGAGGTCTTTATCCCTGAGGCCCTCAAGGCCCTTGTGGTCCTTGGGGTCGTCTCATCGAGCTAATGCTATGAGTGCAGACATCATTTGCGCAGGCGAGATGCTGGTGGAAATCATGCGGGCCGAAATCGGCGTGCCCCACACACAGGTCGGCGGTTTCTATCGAGGACCTTTTCCGAGCGGCGCACCCTGCATCTTCATCGACGCGGCCGCTCGTTTGGCCGCTGGTAGGCCGCTCACGACCGCCTACATCGGGGCAGTCGGAGCGGACGATTTCGGGAAGGTCCTTCTGGAGCGGCTTACGACGACAGGCGTCGACATATCGCTCGTCCGTATCGACCGGAGTCACCCGACAGGGGTCGCGTTTGTCCAATACAACGCGGATGGCTCCCGAAGATTCATTTTCGCTCCCGGAGCAGCGGGACGTCTTGCCGCCTCGGACGTGACGGCTGAAGCGTTCAGCAGAGTGAAACTGTTGCACGTCACCGGAAGCGCATTGGCAATTTCGGACAGTTCTCGAGCGGCGGTCATGAAGGCGCTCGAGCTGGCAGTGAGCGCCGGGGCAAGCATCAGCTTTGATCCCAACCTGCGGCTGGAGATGATGTCGGCGGCCGACATTCGGGCGGTTTGCCGGCCCGTTATTGAAAACACTACCATTCTCCTTCCAAACGCGGATGAGGCCAGGATGCTGACCGGAGAAGCAACCCCGGAGGCCGCATGCCAGTTGCTTCTGGCCATGGGGCCGCAAGTCGTGGTGCTCAAGCAGGGCAGGGACGGCTGTACGGTTCTCACCAGTCGAGGGAGCGATCGAGTGCCTGCCTTCGCCATAGACGAGGTGGATCCAACCGGGGCAGGGGATACGTTCGACGCGGCGTTTATCGTCGAGCACCTGTCCGGAGCTTCCCTGGTGGATGCAGCCAGGTTTGCGAATGCCGCCGGCGCGCTCAAGGTGACCACGCTAGGTCCGATGGCGTCCCATTCGCGCGAGCAAATCGCCGCTTTTTTGAAAAACCCCGTGCAGCAGACTTAGCGAATGATTGGTGGTCCGCTTACTCTCGCTCACTGCCGTTCGCTTTCGTGCGCGGCTCCATTCGATCTCGCCCTCCGCACGACATCGGCCCATAGTAAGTCCGTCAATACCTGTGGGCCGAACGCGCGCTTCTCGGAAATGCGGGCTGAGCGCTCAGCCGACGAACTTATACCCCAGACGATGGGCGGTCATGATGAACTGCGGGTGAGCCGGATCAGGCTCAAGCTTCTGGCGCAGCCAGGAGACGTGCACATCGACCGTCCGGGTGGCAGGCATTGCGTCGTAACCCCAGACTTCGTTCAGCAGGCAATCGCGGGACAGGACCGTACCACGGTGCTCGATGAAGTGGCGAAGCAGTTGAAACTCCTTGGCTGACAGCTCGATCGGAGCTCCTGCCCGCCTGACCTCCGTGCGAAAGAAATCGACTTCCACATCGCCAAACCTGTACTGGGAAGGCGTTTCTTGCTCCGGGCGACGGGCGCGCCGGATTAAAGCCTCCAGCCGCGCCACGAGCTCCAACATCTCGAACGGCTTGGTAAGGTAGTCGTCGGCGCCGAGCTTCAAACCGAGCACCTTGTCGATCAACTGGCCGCGAGCCGTCAGTATCAGGATCGGCGTGTGAACGGATTGCTGACGCAGGTCGCGGCACACGTCGAACCCGCTCCTGGCTGGAAGCATGATGTCCAGGATGATTGCGTCGAAAGCACCAGTAGACGCACGCGTGTAGCCTGTCTCGCCGTCGGCCGCCCGCTCGACCCCGTAGCCTTCCGCCTCCAGCCGATCCTTGATGGCCACGGCCAGGCCTTCTTCATCTTCGACGATCAGAATTCTATTAGCAGCCATGGGATGCCTGTCAGTCGCGCTCGGCGGACAGATCGCCGCCCGTTGGTTCCGATTCGCGCAGGGCGGGAAAAGCCACCGTAAAAGTGCTCCCCTCCGAGACCTTGCTCTTAACCTCTATCGTTCCCCGGTGCGCATCGACGATTCGTTTCACGAGACTCAACCCTATTCCCGCCCCCCGGATCTGTGCCCGGATCGCGTTGCTACCGCGATAGAACGGGTCGAAGAGCCTGGAGATGTCGGCTGTCTCAATGCCGATCCCCTCGTCCGAGACGACCACTTCCACCGTGTCTCCCGATCTCGACTTCCCGACAGTCACATGCACCGTTGTCCCTGGGCGGCTGTACTTGATGGCATTTTCAACCAGGTTGCGGACGGCTGTATCCAGTGAGGTCGGATCGCCTTCGATCTGCGTTGATCCATTGGCGGCAGTGTGGCCGATCTCGATCTTCTTCGCCGAGGATTCGCGCCGCAGGTCCTGGACCACCCGGCTGACCAGTTCCGCAAGGTCGAGCGGCTGAGTTCGAAGGGTCAGCTGAGCCGACTCGATGCCCGCGTACGCGAGAGTCTGCTCAACCAGCGTGCCCAAACGCCTGCCTTCCCGGAGGATGAAGGTGCCGTATTGGCTGACCTGGCCGGGCCCTGTAATCAGGCCGTCGGCCAGATTTTCTGCGGTCGAGCAGATCACTGCAATTGGTGTGCGGAGCTCATGCGACACACCCGCAACGAATTCCATCTGCTGTTTGGCAAGCCGTCGGGCGCGCAGCACGGTGACGGACAATACGACCAGGCTCACCGCCAGCAATAGCAGTATTCCGAGGCTGATCGCCAGGTTGCGAATGCGGGTCCTTCCCACCACCGCGTCCAGCGAGCCGGCGCGGTGTTTCACGAGCAATTGCCACCCCTGGTCAGCCAGCATCTCCGTGATGCGCGGGATTTGTTGGCGCCTCTCTATCGCGCGTTCGAGCGAGGCCCGGTCTTCGTCTGGCGGGACGCTCACCGGGAGGTCGGCGGGTCCGGGTGCCGGCCGTCGCCGGCGCGCAGCGGGCGCGTTCGTCGTATCGACGGCCCGCTCGTCAGGCTGCTCGGCTCGACCCCCGCCGCCCTGAATCAACGGCTCCCGACGACGAGGCTGTTCCCGGCGAAAGCCCATCAGGTTCGCAACCGCGTCCGGCTGCGCAACGATGCCGACGGCATCGGCGTCCGGGGAGCTGCAGAAGATCGAACCGGGTTCCCTGCCGCTCCTCACTATGAAGTCGTATCCGCCTGATGCGGCAGTCGAAAGATGTCGCTCGGCCAGCGCGGGAATCCACTCCCTGAAGACGTAGTCGGCATCAAGGCAAAGGATGAGGCAGATCTGGCACCTGCCTTCCTCCCGCGGGGATCGCTCACGCATCTCGTTCTCTCGGCTCTCGGTCCTGGGGGACGAGCGGAAAACGAGGACGCTCACCAGTGCCGGTACTTCGTCGAGAAACGAGTACCATGGCAGAATCCCGGTGTTACCAGGAGCCCGTCGCCCGGTAGGTTCCGTGAACCGCGGCCCGGACAGAAACGACCGGCGGAACTCGGAGAGAGCCTCCGGCCAGTCGGTCGGTTCCAGCCGGTTGTTCTCCCCATCGAAGGCGAGAAGAGCGGGTGGCTGGTTGTCGGGGTTGTCCGCTACCAACACGCGGCTTATTAAACGCGGGTCAGTCGCGGAGGCGCGCCACTGGCGGTTGGCCTCCTGGAGTGCACGGCTAAGCTCGGTTGGCCAGTCGGCAGACAGATTTTCAGCGGAACGTGGAGGTTGCCAGTAAGCCTCGACGACCCGGGAGATCTCGGTATCAAATTCCCTCTGAATGTAGAGGAGCGATTGCTGGAGGCCTTGGCGCATCCGCTGCTGCTCGGCCAGGCTTGCCTCTCCTGTCCATTGGTACTGGAGGACGGCCAGAAGGCCCAGAAGCAACAGAAGGGCCGAAACGTAGAGCAGGCTGAGATACGAAGCGTACCGCCGTCGATTCATCGCTGTTCCGCTCGCACCGTAACACAATCAGGGCTTGGAAGAAACTGGCAAGGCGCGTGCCCGCGGGGCTCTGACTGCCTGCGCCGTCTTTTCAGCGGACCACCTGACTCGCTCCACTGTTTCGTGTTTAATGTATCGACTTAGCCAATGATTGGTGGTCCGCTTGCTCTCGCTCACTGCCGTTCACTCTCGTGCGCGGCTCCATTCGATCTCGCCCTCCGCACGACATCAGCCCATAACAAGTCCGTCAATACCTGTGGGCCGAACGCACTTCTCCGACCTTATTCAACACCCTCGCAGCGCTTTCCAGCGGAGTAAGCGGGTTCTCGCTGGGCCGGGCTTACTTCTCCACCGCGATGGGCTCAGGCGGACGCCGCGTGCCTTCACGACGCCTGGGGGCTTCACGACGTTCTCCACCCCCCATCTCGAGCGAAAACAGAGGGTCGCGCCCCCCAACCAGGCTCGCAGCTTCCTGAATCTGGGCGAGCCTGGCCTGCTGGTCAGGGGTCAGGATAACGTTGACACGCTGCTCGTACGCCTCGTCCTCTGCGCGTACTTGCTTCTGCAGGGCGACTTTTTCGAGGACCAGCTTGCCAACGGTCAGAGCATCCCCACTCTCGTCTGCTGCCTGGTAAATCTGCTCGTCGAACTGCTGGATCCGCACGTGGATGTCATGCAGGCGCTGCTCTCGGGCCTGCTGCTCCTGCCTGATCGCCGTGACCTGGGACTCGGTGAGGCCCAGCACCTCGCGCAGGTTGTTCTGCTCCCTCTCGCTGTGCCGTACCTCCCGCCGCCCCCCACCCTGGGCCAATGTCCAGCTGCAGGTGAGCAGTACCAGACCGAAAACCGTTCCAACCTTAACCAGAGTCTTCATAATCGAGCTCCTTTCTCGAATCTGGTTACACGTTAGAACGGCACCGAAAAACCAGTCATCAAGCCGTCGCAAAGAAGTTGTAAAGAAGTTGATAAGCCGTCTGCTGCGTCACTGATCAATTCGCCCGAATGCCTGCAGCGTTTCCAGCGTCTGCACAGTCAGGACGCCGCGCCATTCCGTTTCGGCGACCGGCCATGTCTCCGGGTAGGCGCCGTACCACGACCAGTTCGGAGCCCAAGAACCGTCGGTGGATTGGTTTTCGATCTCATAATCGAGATTCAGCTCCACCGAGTCGGCCACCAGGGGAAGGAACAGCGATTCCGGCGTGCGCACAAGCCAGGTGGGCTTCAGGCAATATTGGCTCCATTTTTGAGGATTCTGCTCGATCGCCCGGGGCACCAGAGGAGCCAACTTCTGGTAGAGCCGGTCCTTGTATTCGGCTGGCAGATGCCCGGTTTCATACAGGCGGACGCACGATTCCACGGCTCCTGCCGATTGCGGATCAGTGGCCTTTTCCAAAAGGTCCAGCAGGGAGCGCAACAGAGTCGTGCGCTTATCGAGCGGGAAGGACGGAGAATCGAAGGCGAACAGGAAACCGAGTAATTCCGCGCGCGGGAATATGAGGAACCCCCCAAAAACCTGGTCGAGCTGCTCCTGATTCCACCATGGAGCATGAGGATAGGCGCCGGCTGTCGACGGTATGATCCGCCAGACGCCTTTGGTGTCATCGAAGGTGGAAGTCAGGTAAGCCATCGCCCGCGTGACCATCGGGTCTTCGCGTGGTGTGTTCACGGCAGCCAGAGCCTGGAGCGCTCGCATGGTTGCGAGCACCGAGCTTTCCGGCGCACGGAGATCGGGCTCAAGAGCCTTCCCGAAGCCGCCGTTCGGATTCTGGAACTGCCGTAACGCCGTTCGGACGTCTGCCGCCGAGCCGTCTTCGAAGCGCAGGCGGTAAAGGGCCTGCTCGAGCGGCCTTGCCTTTGCCATGATGAATTCCCGCGCCTTAGCCAGATTCTCCTTCTTCAGTTTTTTCACTGCTCCCTCCGAGTTAGCTGCCGACAGGCAGGATGCGACGACCAGACCGACCAGGAACACGGTGCATGATGACTTCATTCGCGATCTCCTGGGACATGAGTTTAGATGGAGCAGGTGGCGAAGTTTTGAACAAGGACCACAGGACATCAAGGACGACCGGGATACCAGATGCGTTGTCCTTGTGTCCTTGATGTCCTTGTGGTCCTTTCCTGATGCGCCTTAACAGGCGAAATCGGTATCATGTCCCGGAACAACGGGGGACCAAATGTCAAAACACGCCGTAACTATCGCGATCGCACTCCTGAGTCTGCTGCCTGCTTCGGCAGCCTCGTACTACACGACGCGGCTTGAAGATCCCAAAGCCGTCTACCTGACTCCCGGCCAGTTCCCGGTGAAGGCCGACGGTGTCAACGACGACTCTGCCGGCATCCAGCAGGCCATCGATCGAGTTCAGGAAACAACCCGAGCCGGAATCGTCTTTATTCCCGAGGGTAAGTACCGTTTGGGGAAGACCGTCTACGTTTGGCCGGGCATCCGGCTCATCGGCTACGGCATGCGCAGGCCCGTGTTCATCCTGGGCGAGAACACACCAGAATTCCAAGAGGGCCCGGGCAAGTACATGGTTTATTTTTCGGGTGGCAGGCCGCGGGCAGCCGGGCAGCCCGTTCGCGACGGCAACCCGGGCACCTTCTACAGCGCGATGAGCAACATCGACATGGAGATCCGGGACAGGAATCCCGCGGCCGTGGCTGTGCGTTTCCACATCGCGCAACATTGCTACCTGGCCCACATGGATTTCAGGATCGGAAAGGGCAGGGCCGCCCTCGAGGACATCGGGAACGAGGGGGAGGACCTGCGCTTCTTTGGAGGCGACTACGGCATCGTCACCGGAAAGACTTCACCCAGCTGGCAATACCTGCTGATCGATTCGGTATTCGAAGGGCAGCGCGTGGCCGCGATCAAGACCCATGAAGCCGGGCTAACCCTGGTGCGTAACCAGTTCCGGGCGGTTCCAACAGCCGTCGCCATCGATCCGCAATTCGCCGAGGAGCTCTGGCTCAAGGACTGCCGCTTTGAAGACATCTCGGGCCCTGCTGTCGTGATCAGCAACGAGAACAACGCACGCACGCAGGTGAACATGGAGGATCTGGTCTGCAAATCCGTGCCGGTGCTCGCCAGCTTCCGGGAGTCGGAAAAGACCGTACTCGGTCCGGCGCCGAACTACGTGGTGAAGCAGTTCTCGCATGGCTTGCATCTGCCCGAAACCGGGGGGGCGGGGAATATCGCCACCACTCTTGAGGCCACTCCACTGGCGGTCGTTCCTTCGATGGTGCCCTCGGATATACCGGACGTTCCCGCGCGCGAGACCTGGGTCAACGTGCGGACACTCGGGGTTGCCGGCGACGGCAAGACGGACGACACGTCCGCTCTCCGAGCGGCGATTGCGCAGCACCGCACACTGTACCTCCCGATGGGGCGTTACCGGGTAACCGACACGTTGACGCTACGACCGGACACGGTGCTGATCGGGCTCCATCCAGCCAATACGGTGATCGATCTGGCGGACTCGACCCCTGCCTTCCAAGGCCCTGGTTCACCAAAAGCTCTCCTGGAGACGCCGGCCGGCGGGAACAACATCGTAACGGGCATCGGACTATACACGGGCGGAATCAACGGCCGGGCAGTGGCAGCCAAGTGGATGGCGGGGAAGGACTCGATGATGAACGATGTCCGCTTTCTGGGTGGTCACGGCACCAACCGGGCGGACGGCTCCCGCGAGGAAGTCTACAACAACACCCACACGGCGGATCCAGACCTGAACCGGCGTTGGGACGGGCAGTACTACAGCCTCTGGATTACAAATGGAGGCGGTGGCACGTTCAAGGACATCTGGACACCGAGCACCTTTGCTCAGGCGGGTCTCTGCATTTCGGACACGACAACCGAGGGCCGGGTTTACATGATGTCGATCGAACACCACGTGCGCAACGAGGTGATTCTGCGACGCGCATCCAACTGGAAACTGTACGCGTTGCAGTTTGAAGAAGAGCGGGGTGAAAGCGGCGAAGCGTTGCCGCTGGAAATCGACCGATGCACAAACATGACCCTGGCGAACACGTTCCTGTACCGGGTTGTGAGCAGTTACGCGCCTTATCCGTACGCGGTCAGGATCTCGGCGTCCGAAAACATCCGCTTCCGAAACCTGCACTCGTACACCAATGCACGGGCCTTTTTTACCAGCACGATTGTTGACCAGACCAGCGGCTTGCGGATACCCGAAAACGAATTCGCTGTGCTTACGGTCGGCGACCCGGCCTCGAGCCGGCAGTCTCAGCGGTCAGAAGGCAGCGGGCAACGGGCAGTAGGCAGCGGGCAACAACGGAAGGGTGAGCCCGTGCGCGGGGCGACCGGCGCGACGGTGGAGAAGATCGCGGGCGGTTTCTATAACATTGCGGGATTGGCCGTGAACCGGGACGGGGACGTTTATTTCACGGACCCCCGCCGCCATTCGATTTACGCCTGGTCGGTCGAGCAGCGACGGCTCACGCTGGTGCGCGACAATCCGCTGGATCCCCACCAGTTGGCATTCGACAATTCAGGCAACCTGCTGGTCGTTTCGTATGCCGGCAAAGGGACGGTCTATACCTTTCGGCCGGTAGCTGTAGGCGACCAAATCACCATGCTCGACCCCCAACCGCCGACGCCGCATCGCGGGTAGATGAC
>CAYQYP010000092.1:0-15951 GCA_964421755.1 uncultured Acidobacteriota bacterium | reverse complement strand
TCAGGAACGAGCTCTGGGGCGAGGTTCGGATCCCACAGCGACGGCACGAATGACGTGACGGCTCTGTTCCTCTCATACAGGGCGGGGATGTAGAAGTAGCGCAGGCCCAGGTTCAGGACCAGATTCTGCGTCACCTTCCAGTCGTCCTGGAAGAACACTTCGGTCTGCCAATAGCGATACTCGCCCCTCCTCTGGATATCCAGTTCCGTGTAACTTGCAGGCGCGCCGAGCACGAAATCGGCCACGGCGTGACCCGTGAACCTCCCGTTGTAGTTGAAGTCCCCGTGCGTCGCGCCGAAGGCGTCCTGATCCTTCAGCTGATACTGCAACATGCCGCCGAATTTCAGATTGTGGTTCCCGCGCACCCACGTCAACTTGTCATCAAAGGTGTGGACGCTGTTGAAGTTCGTCCACGGCCAGCTGCCGAGACTCACGCTGCCCCAACCTTGCCCCATTGTGACGTTCGGGATCCGGTCAGCCCGGTTCTCCGGGAACAGCGGATCAACGGTAAAGCTGCTTGGCTGCTCAAACGGACCTGTCAATCCCAGTGCGAGGTCATTTCCGGCAAAGCTGTAGTTGGCCTCGTTGATCAGTGCGGGACTGAGCACGTGGGTCAACTTGGTGACGAAATTATCCGCGGGTGAGCTGATGTCCGAGCTGATGTTGGGAAAAGCCGAGGTATTCCAGAGAGTCGTCGCCTGCTTCTCGTAGAACGAATCGCTGATGTAACGAACCATCAGTTTCACGTCGTCCGTGAAGTTGTGATCCCAACGGATCAGCTCTTGCCGAAAGTCTTGAGGCGTGTTTCCTGACTGGTTGAAGTTGATGAACTCTCCTGTCGTTACGTTGGGCAACGGGAAACCCAAGTCGAGAAGGATCTGGGAGTTGGGATTGAGCCGTGCCTGGGGGATGATGTTCCCCGCAAACGGACTTCCTGTCACAGGGTCCATAATCGGAGTGGTGACCGCGCTGAAATCTCCCTGGCGCATCGCCGCAGTCGGAGTCGCAGCCCTGAGCACCAAGCCCTGACGTCGCTTCTTCCACTCCTGCGACCAGAAGAAGAAGTCCTTCGTCTTATCCTCGTTGTACAACCCCGGGATAAAGATGGGTCCGCCGATCGTATACCCGAAATTGTTCCATTTCAGGGGCGGCTTGTTCTTCTCGCCATCCGGACCGATACTCGCGAAGAAGTTGGCGGCATCTGCCGCATCGTTGCGGTGCAGGTAATAGAGACTGCCATGAAAATCCTGCCCTCCGCTCTTGGTGACCACCGCCACGACTCCTGACCCGGCCGTTCCGTTCTCGGCGCTGTAGTTGCTCGTCATGATGCGGAACTCGCCCAGCGCTTCCATGGCAGGGTAGTTCATCAGCGAGGCCTGGTTGCCCACGTCTTCGTTCTGACCACCGTCGACCGTCCAGTTTGAGTAGTTGCCGCGGACGCCGCTGACGACCAGACCTCCGGTTCCCCCGGTGACGCCGACGCCAACTTCGTCCGGAAGGAGGTTGGCGACACCAGGAACGAGGGCCGCCAGAGAAACGAAATTCCGGCCCTGAACGCCCAGTTCCTTAAGCTGCGCCGTTTCTATGTGCTTACTCACCTCCCCGGTTTCCGTCTGAACCAGTGGCGTGCCGCCGCTCACCGTGATTGTTTCCGTGATTTCGCCGACTTGCATGACCAGGTCGATCCGAACATGAGCGCCGGCATCGAGCCGTACACCAGTTCGTTCGACCCGTTTGAAACCCGGCACTTCAGTCGTGATTTGGTAGGTCCCGGCGGGAAGAGCGGTGGCGTAATATCGGCCCTCGTCGTTCGTGAGGGTCTTGCGGCTGACGCCGCGTTCCACGTGCACGAGGATCACCTCGGCGCCTGGCATAAGCGCCCCGCTGGCATCCTGCACTCGCCCGGAGATGGTGCCCTCCAGAATCTGACCGAGTAGTGTGCCCCCGACTAAAAACAAGGCTAGCAAACATCCAACAAAAAACGTGGAGACTTTCATTTGCCCCCCTGTCAAGGCGGATTGTCGGTTTTGGAACGACAATCCGGTTAGCGAACTCAGTTTTCGCGGGCTGAACCCGAACGACGATTGGAGGATCCGGATGGCTGTTTGACTGACCTCAGCTTCTCCTGCCGCGCGCGGCGTCAACAGGCGGTCACACTGGAAGTGTACGGTTACAGGAATCGACGTTACAGGAAGTGTACAGCTCCAGATGGTATTCGACGGCCAGGAGCAAATGAGTCTGGAACAGCAAACGGGTCCCGTGATTCCTGCCCGTTCGGTCAGTACCCCGACTCTGAACTATGCGTCCGTTCTCCCCCAAAGCGCGTATCGGCCCTCCCTTCTCGACGGTCGTCGGAAATAGTTCTAATCGACAACTAATTAGTAAACCTCACAAACCACATGAGAAGAAGGCGGATGAGAGTTGGAAAATAGAGAGCAATTTTTGGACCGCGACCGGCAACAAGTTGCGTTCTAGTCTCATAAGAACTGGGATATTAATAACTTGTGCAATGACCGGGATGCCGAGCGCTGCAGCTTCCTTCAGCCGACTGGAATCCAAACTCTTGAACCTCAGTCCAAAAACTTGTGCGAGCGAGCGACTCGCGGATGAGGACTTCACGTTCCCAAAGGAGCCGCTCACGACAGCGAGCATAGCGAGCCAGAGTGAGGCGGCAACTATTGCAATCGTGCATGGGAAACTGCCACCATCTTCGTAAAGGCGACGCGACCGGTTGTTCATTGCGTCGCAGGGCGCGGAGGGAGAACCTATGAACTCAAGAATAACGCGGACGATCGTTTTGACCCTGCTGCTTCAACTTGCCGGAGTTTCGGCTTCCGCTCAGCTGCTTACGAAAAAAGCACTGTCGCTGGACGCTGCAAAGAAAATCGCCGCGGCGGCCGAGGAGTTCGCCCGGAAGAAGGACTGGAGCGTGGCCGTCGCCATCGTGGATGAGGGGTCCAACCTGCTCTATTTTCAGCGCATGGACGGTGTCCAGATCGGCAGCATCGAGGTTTCGATGCGTAAAGCCGAGAGCGCGATCAAATTCAAGCGACCCAGCAAGGCATTTTCTGACAGCGTCGCCACCCGGCCGCAGGTCATGGCGTTGCCAGGTGCCCTGGCGTTCGAAGGTGGCCTTCCGATCGTCCATCAGGGAGAACTAATCGGAGCCATAGGGATCAGCGGAATGACGTCCGAGCAAGACGGAGTGATTGCCCAGGCGGCTCTGGAAGCGTGGGCGAAGTCGGCTGCGCAGTGAGGTTCCGCTCGCCACCGGCTACATCCGGCCCGGGGCGATTCGGCTGTCCCTACCAGACCGACATGAGTGCCGCCAGCAACCAATCGGAGATGCGCGCTCGCTCGATTCCGCTCTTGTCCGAAGCAAACGTACCAGTCAAACGACTGGTCGAGGCCGCCTGGTTGAATTGGACCGTGGAGCCGCGAGAGTACTTCGAGTGCCGGACGCCTTTGTCTTTGATCGCCCGCAGCCCGCCAGCTTCACTGAAAGCGAGGGTCATGGACGGTTCGCCTGTCTGCAGCCATCGCAGAGTCCGAGAAAGGCGCGGCTTTGACTTTCGAGCTCGCTGAGCAAGTCGTCGGATGGCCGGGCGACATTCTGAGTAATCTCGCGCGGCGGCAAAGGCCGTTGTTCTGTTTCAGGAAGGAGTGAGTTCATCAGCGCCATGGAGCCGGTCATTGGCGCAACAGCGACCAATCCGGCGCGGGCGCCGTCTACTGCATCGCTAATGGCATCGATTGTTTCCTAGACTTCCATCTTAGCGGACCGGAAAGCCGAGGAAGAACAATCGGCCGGGAATCGCGCCGAGTCCGGCGTTGGTCCGACTTCCAAGTCGGACACTTCATAGCGCCTACAATATCGAGCCAGCTGGCCGCATGCCAATGTCCGGCGTTGGTCCGACTTCCAAGTCGGACACTTCGTGACGCCTGCAATATCGAGCCAGCTGGCCGCATGCCAATGTCCGGCGTTGGTCCGACTTCCAAGTCGGACACTTCGTGACGCCTGCAATATCGAGCCAGCTGGCCGCATGCCCGATGTCCGACTTGGAAGTCGGACCTACGCTTGACATTTCGTAACACCTGCAACCTTGAGCCAGCCAACCGCGTGCCGATGTCCGACTTGGAAGTCGGACATCGGTCGAAGCGCCGGCGGGCACTGTCATCGAGCTTCTGGTTCATGAGGCACATGAGCATGGCGGCCCGGTTCTCCTCAATTACCACTTCTCCTGGACACGGTTTATCTGCAAGGAAGGGGTCAATCGATTCGAGACTTTCGACTTCGAAAGCCTTCGCTGGCTGCAGCTTTCAGGTGTGCGCATGCTGTGCGAATGCCCGGAGGTGATGGGATTTTCCTATCCGGCGAACGCCGGGTGGCGACTTTGGGCCCTGGCCAAGGCGGGACGGGCGGACGTGGTCGCGGAGGACTGGCGCCGGCGCTGGGCAACGCTTCCATCGGTTCTTCTGAACAACACCCTGCTGGAAGCCTGGACGAGCCCGCCCGACTCCAGTGCCCAGTGGAGCCACTGCGCGGTGGTGCCACTTTACGTGCTTTTCATGAGTCTCGCCGGGATTCGCCCGTTGGAGCCCGGTTTCAAGCGCCTGGAGATCTCTGTTATTCCTTTGTGCCAGATCAATACTTCCTCGGGAACCACATAGGGAGGCGGTAAGTCCGGCTGAGCATGGGTGTCAGTATCACACCGATCCCAGACCGTACAAAGGTTTGGGAGGAGCAGGGGGGAGGAGCAGGGGACAGTCCCTTTCCAACCCAGAGGCGACTTCCGTCGTGTCGTCCCAATTTCTGTCGCTATGGATGATTTGACGATATGACGCGGTGGTCCCTCGGTGCCCGGATCGGAGTTCATCCGCCTCATTAACATCGTCGTTGGTTGCCGGCTTGCCTGCTTCGGGAACCTCTGTTACGCTCCCTCCGACTCGGAGGTCGAGATATGGACAACGGAGAGAAGGCAGTCGGGTGCTCAGTCCGACCGGCCGATTGGACTCACCTCGAATCCAGAGACGCGGGTATCTTCCGGCGGGGCCCGCATTTCTCCGCTTTCACAGCTCGATCCGATCGGTCAGAGACTCCGCGGCTGATTCATGAGATCCAGCACTACTGAGGACAGGCCGCTCCTGAAACTCGGGGGGAATATGAAGCTCCTTTTCTCGTTTGTCGCCTGCATCGGCATTTCCACTGGCTTGGCTCTTGCCGAAGTGCCGGAATACCTCGGATCCGGCTTGATGCCGTCATTGTCCCAGGATGGTCGGTACGTGGCGTTTCAGTCGAATTCAAGTATCTTGGTGCCCGATGATACCAACCAGGTGACAGATGTATTCGTGCTTGACAGGACCAGCGGGCAGACAAATCGAGTCAGTGTCGCGGCAGACGGGACCCAGGGGAATTCGGAATCGTACTATCCGGTCATATCTTCGGACGGCCGCTTCGTTGCTTTTGCCTCGGCTGCCTCCAATCTTGTGGCGGGTGACACGAACGGGAGGATAGATGTTTTCGTCTATAGCCTGGCCGCCAAAGAGATCCGGCGAGTCAGCGTACGCAGCGACGGGACTGAAGGGAATGGCGGCGGGCCACCGCGCATTTCCGGCGACGGCAGGTATATCGCGTTTGCTGCCTCCGACAGCAACCTCCTTGGCGGAGCTTCGAGCACCCCCGTGAGCGGGATCTTCGTTCACGATCGTGAGACGGGAAAAACGGAGTTGGCGAGTCTCAGGAGCGACGGGGAACCAGCCGGGGGTGTAACCGGGTTCGACGGATTCAGCGTCAGGTGCGATTTCGCGATCTCCGGCGACGGCAGGTTTGTGGCGTTTGTTTCCAGTTCGCCCGACGTGGTCGGAGGCGATACCAATACCCATGCGGATGTCTTCCTCTACGACAGACAAGAGAAATCAACCACGCGTGTGAGTGTCGCAAGTGGTGGGGGTGAGGCCATCGGTCCGAGCCAGGAACCGGCCCTCTCTGCACACGGCCGTTTTGTAGCGTTTACGTCCTTGGCATCGAATCTAGCGGATGACGACGACAACAATAGTTTTGACGTCTTCCTTCATGACCGAGAGACTAAACTGACTCGCCTCGTCAGCCGGTCAACAAACGGGACCGTTGGCAACGGTTCAAGCCGTTACCCTTCTATTTCACAGGACGGTCGCCTGGTGGCATTTGCATCAGCTGCCACCGATCTCGACTCTCCCTGGACGTACTCGCTTGGCGTTCCCAATCAACTCTACGTCCGTGACCTGGTACTTGAGCGGACCATTTTAGCGAGCACCAGCGGCGGCGGCTGCTCAGACTTCGCCAGCGGGGTCATTGCTCCAATGATTTCAGGAAACGGCCGCTACGTGGCATTCGACACGGCCAGACAGTTCTCGATGTATCTGGTCGATCTTTCCGGCAGCAGGTCCCGAGTCTTTGCTCATTATGCGAACGGGGAGGCAGGCGGTCTTCCGAACAGAACGCGCCTGATACTCCGCAATCCCGGTAACTTGGAAGATCATGGGCAGATTCGGTTCAGGGACAAGGACGGACATCCCTCCCCTACATTGATTGGCGGAGAATCAGTTGCGAGTGTTGACTACGCACTGGCTCCGTGGGGAACTTTTGAGCTACAAACTGACGGAACCGGGGCCTTAGCCGCTGGATCTATCGAGGTGACCACTTCTCTCGGTGCGTTCTCAGTGGTGAAAGGAACGGAGGTCTTTGAGGTTCTTGGACACTTCGTGTCACTGGATGAGTGCCCGGTTCGGCTCAACCAGCAGATCTATGCCAGCGTCGACTCTCAGGAGAGGACGGGACTGGCGCTGTACAACCCGGGTAACCGCGAGGTCACCAACATCCGTCTTGAACTGCGGGACAATGGTGGCTGGCAGCGTGCGACCGTAACGCTTTCCAGGCTCCGACCGAATCAGCAGTGGGCCATTTTCGTCGACGAGCTGTTCCTAAACTACTTTCCGAGCCATCCCGAAGATTTTGAAGGGACCGTGGAGATTCAAGCAGGCTTTGGAATCGCCGCAGCCGGCCTGATTCAGAAAAGGCAAACCGGGGCGCTCGTCGCGGTTCCTACGAGCGTGTTCGGTTGGGGAACCCAACACTGCCCGGCGCCGGTCGCGCCTTCTCCCACTCTGATTTTCCCGCAGTTCGCCGACGGACAGGTGCTGCAACAACCCAACCGTACCCGTCTGATTCTGAGAAACAACAGCAGTGAAGCAGACGAGGGTCAGGTTCTTTTCCAGGACAAAGACGGGGAACCGGCAACCGTCGTCATCAAAGGGCAGGCGGCGAACCCCGTCCCCTACGATTTGCAGAATTGGGGCGTGGCGTCTATTGCAACAGACGGTTCCGGTGACCTCGACACAGGCTCGGTTGAGGTCAGGTCACAAAGGGAAGCAGACTCTCGGCTGGAAGGCGCTGAAGTATTCGAGATCCTGGGTAACTACGTTTCAGTGTTCAACTGTCCGCCACGCCGTAGCCACCAAGTTTATACGAGCGTTACAGACGACGAAAACACAGGGGTCGCTCTGTACAATCCCGGCCCCTTGGCAGCAACACTCGATATTTTCCTCGTGAACGATGCGGGCACAGAAATCGCATCCCGGCAAATCACGCTCGAGAAGGGGCAACAGATCGCGGTGTTCGTTAATGAACAACTGTTGTTCCAAAGCTTCTTTGAGCAGATGTCAATGGTCAGCTTCCACGGCACGGTCAACATCCTGGCCAGAAGCGATGGACAGGTCTCGGCTCTCGGGTTGATTCAGCATCGCGCCACCGGCGCACTGATGTCCATCCCGGCCGGACCAGAAGCTTTCAGGCGATAACCAGGAGGCGCTGTTCGAAACAGAGAACCCGGCGGGACTTGTCTAGTCGCGCGGCATCGTGGACTTCGGCCGGCGATCGTCCGCCTGTTCCGTACCACGGCTTAAATTTACAGGCGGCATGAGCAGGGGGATGAGCAGGGGACCGTCCCCTTTCCATCCCCCTGTTCCATCCACTTTTCCAGTCGCGCCCCTTGGTGATTTCTCGTCAGTATCTTCGCCGGCCGCCGTAAGCTTCGCGGTAACCCTCTTCGAATCCCTCGCGATAGCCGAAACGATACTCCTGTTTTGGCCCGAACCGACCCTTGTAACCGTGGTCGGCGTCTCGATATCTGCCGTGACGACGCAGCTCCGGGCTTCGGCGTTTGCGGTAATCCTCCTCGCCCTTTTCGAAACCGGACGGTTCGAACGAGGCAATCTTTCAGAGCGACAGTTGCTTCTTACGGTTTTGTCCGATCTCCAGGCGCTCACCCTGGAATTCAACCGTCGGCAAGGTGAAAGGCGCCTGTTCTTCACGTCTGTTCGCGAAGGCAAACATCGCTTCCCTGTATTTACAACCCCGTGCATTTCCGCCAAACTCTGGGGCCTGGAACGCTTTTGCAGCACCCGCGCTGCGTGCCTCGCCTCGAGAACATTTGGCCTGGGCTTCGGTTATTCCTCGGCTGGAGGATTCAATCATGGCAACCGACATCGGTCGTATCGTCGAGAACCTTCTTGGTTTCTATGATTTCGGAGGAAAAATAGTAGTATCCGTCGGAGCAGGTGGCGGGCAATTCGTAGAGTTCGGCCGAAAAACGCGAAAGATCATCGCGGTTGACCAAGACGCCGAGGCGCTAAGACAACTGAAAACACGCGTCGCCAGCGAAGGGCTGGCAGATTCCTTTGAATTCGTTCAGTCAGATTTCTACGACACCGCCAAACAAGGCGACGTTGTCCTTTTCGAATTCTCTCTTCACGAGATGCCCGACCCATTACGGGCTCTTCAACACGCTCAGACTCTTGCCCCCGACATTGTTGTCCTGGATCACGCGCCCGGATCCGACTGGACCTACTACATTGTCGAGGAAGACAAGGTGCACAAGAGCACGGAGGCCATGAAGCGGTTTGGCATCCGTTCTCAAGCGGTTTTTCAGGGTGAACAACGCTTCAGTAATCACGACGAACTTCTTGCGAAAGTATCCGTTCAAGGACCCGAAGCCATTGAACGCGTAGGCGTCTTCCGGGGTGCTTCTGGCATCGTCATTCGCCTGGTTTATGCTGCCACCCTGCTGTAGGCGGTCGCACCGTAGTTTCATTTCTTGCTCCGAGATTCTTCGGCGTGGATTTCGGCGAAATATTCGTAGAAAACCTCCCGCATCTGCTCGCCCAGCTGTTCCCATGCCCTGCCGGAAGGGTACTGCTTCAACCCGGCGACCCAATTGCAGTTGAGCTCCAGCACGCAGGCGTTGACTCCGTAGCGCTCCAGCAGCCCCTCGCCGATACTGCCCGGGTTGCGAAAACTCGGGGCGGTGCTGCCCTCGGTAAACCAGGTGTGTTTGCGCAGGAGTTGCTCCAATCGCTTCATCGCGTCCAGGTAACGCTCCAGCTCAATGTTCGGACGTGCGATGTGGAGCCTGCCGCCTTCGTCGTTGTGGAGATCAATCAGGAGGTCCGGCTTGCGGCCTGATTCGACCGCCTTCTTGATCCACATCTCGAGCGCGTGGTTCTCGGGTGCCAGTTTCGGATCGGGCGGCGTGTCCCAGTTGCGGTTGAGGTCTTTGCCCAGCAGGTTAAACCGCGTCCACCCGCGGGCGACACCGTCCTTGTTGGCCATCGGCATTACGTAAACGCAGTAACGGTGCAAACACCGGCGCGACACGCCATCGTCACCGAGCAGGCTGCGGATCAAGCCCTGAATGACCCAGTTGCCACCGGGTTCCCAGGCATGGGCGCGAGCGCGAAGGAACACTCGATGGGGAGCGGTCGGATTGCCGATTCGCACGACCTCCAGGGGTCTCCCCTCGACCGTCCGGCCCATCTCGGTGATCTCGACCAACGGGTGGGGCCGGATCTCGTCAAGGAGTCTCTCCAGGTCGGACAGGCGATACGGCTGAAGCCGCGCCAGATACACGCCCGGCCCGTCCAGATGCACACGCACCCGGATCAGGTTCCCCTCCAGTTTCTCGGCCGGCACCACCGTCCAGTTCTTGCCGTCCGTCGACACATAGCAAATCGTCTTGTCGGAGACGGGCGAGCCGGGAGTCCCGTTCCAAACGTTGTCGAAGTTGTGCAGGACCACGGTGACGTCTGATCCGGGCCGGCCCTCGATCCGAAAATGCCAATGCCCTGCCGCCCGGTTGGGGGAATTCCGCTCGTAGTCATACATGAGATGAACGTGCAGGGTCCCGCCGGTGTCGACGGTCCATTGGACAGGGGAAGCGTTCTCGAAACTCGTGTCGACGAACTCAGTATTCGGCTGCTTCACTTGGACGGCCAGTGTCGAGCCAAGGATCACGGCCAGCAGAGAACCTGCAAACGCCAGGCGCAAGGGATTCACAGCGGCTAACCCTTCACGATCTCGTGTTTCTTAATGAATTCCGGGTCGATTTCGACGCCCAGACCGGGACCAGTCGGGACTTTGATCTCCCCGTTCTCGACCTGTAGGGGCGACGTCGGACACTTGAACTGCACCGGGGTTTTCAACCCCTTGAACTCGTGGTGCGCCATTGCGTTAGGAAGGGCCGAGACGAAGTGCATCATGTAAAGGTATCCAAGCCCCCCACCCGACATGTGTGGGGTGCATTCCTTTCCAAACGCCTGGGCCATCCGGGCCACTTTCATTGACCGGATCATTCCTCCGAAATAGTAGTTGTCCGGCTGAACGATCTGAACACCGTCATTGGCGATCAGCCATCGAAAACCGTGCAGGCTGTATTCCTGCTCGCCTCCGGCGACCGGAATCTTCACGGCATCGGCAACCTGTTTGGTCTCTTCATACCAGTCGAAGGGAACCGGTTCTTCGAAAAAGCGGTAGTCGTATTCCTCCAACAGTTTACCCACTCGGATAGCTTCCTCCACCGAATAGAAGCCGTTCGCATCTGCATACAAAAACATTTGATCGCCAAAGGTCTTGCGGATGAGCGGAATCATGGTTTCGGTCCTTCCAGGCGGACCAACGGCGTTGATGTCCGCCGTCATGAACATGAGGCCTCCGACTTTTATCTTAAGGGCGTGAGCGTTGTACTCCGCTACGTCGCGCTTGATCAGTTCGAGCGACTCCTCCACCGGCTTCTCACGGTACTCGGTCGCCTGGTACACCTTGACTCTTGGGTGGTGTATTTCTCCGATCAACTGCCCCATGGATTTGCCCGCCATACGTCCGAGCATGTCCAGAATGGCAAATTCAATCGTGGCCAGCGGTATCCCCAGAGCCATGCCGCTCAATCTGAAGTTGAGGTTGTAGATGTACACTTTTTCGAGCAGCAGGTCCAAATCGCGGGCGTCTTTCCCGATGAAGAAGGGCTGCAGCGTGTTATTGAAAATTGGATAGAGCGAACTGAGCCCGCTGTGACCAACCGAAATGCCCTCTGCGCCGTCAGCTGAGCGGACTCGGCACAGGAAACTATTCTGGTGACGAAGCAGTTCCAGGCTCTTGATGATTACGGGGGCGGTGAAGGACTCTCTCTTGAATACCGGCTTCTTGAGGACCTCATCGAGCTTCGCATAGTTTTCCCTGGTCCCTCGACCCAACTGGCCGGCGCCGAAGGCCGAGCGCGACTGCGGCACAGCAACTGCTCCGCCCGCCAAGGCGGCGTTCATGAATCCACGCCGATTCGTTCTTTTCATACGACTCCTGACTTTTGTATTGCTGACTTCTGTATTACTGACTTCGGCAAACGCCACTGCTCACTGCCACGGAATATAGCTCGCGCCGCCGGGGTGAGCAAGTGTCGAGCTGACAGGCGTTGTCTTGCCAGGAGATGTTTCGTAGGTCCGACTTCCAAGTCGGACATTGGCATGCGTCAGCAGGTTCGATGTTGCAGATTGTTTTGAAGTGTCCGACTTGGAAGTCGGGACCTACGTCGGGATCCGCAGGCGCCGGCTGGCTGTCGCATCGCTGCATTTCAGGACTATAATCATCGGTACATTTACCGGTGTTGCCAGGTGCTCGACAGAACGGACTCAAGGAGGCTGCATGAAGCAAGGCTCTGGCTCCCACCTGTTAGGACGGCGAGATCTGTTATTCCGCTCAGCCGCTGGCGTCGCGACTGCCCTGGCGGCTCCCTGGACTTCGGCCAGAGGACACGACCGGGATCTAACACCGGTTCGCTATCCTGATCCCGCAATTGTTGCTTTGGACCCGCGTTTCGAGAAGTACCGCCAAGGCAATGCCGCCGTCGAGCGGCTGTGGACGGGTGCACGCTGGGCCGAAGGTCCAATTTGGTTCGGCGACGGACGTTTTCTGCTTTTCAGTGACATCCCCAACAACCGCATCCTGCGCTGGACGGAGGAGACCGGGAAGGTCAGCGTCTTCCGAAGCCCTTCCAACTATACCAACGGCCATACACGGGATCGGCAGGGACGGCTCATAAGCTGCGAGCATGATACGCGCCGCGTGACGCGCACCGAACCGGACGGCACGGTCGCCGTTCTCGTCGACCGATACCAGGGCAAACGCCTCAACGCGCCAAATGATGTCGTCGTGCATTCGAACGGCGGCATCTGGTTCACCGATCCCGGTTACGGAATCCTGTCGCACTATGAGGGACATGTAGACACGTTCGAATTGCCCACCAGCGTGTACAGGCTTGATCCGGCGAAGGGGGAAGTCGCTGTAGTGACCAGCGAATTGGCCCGTCCAAACGGGCTATGTTTCTCTCCGGATGAAAAGCTGCTTTACGTTGTGGATACCGGCCAGCCGCCCGGGAAACCCCACCCTATCCACGTGTTCGACGTGGTTGACGGCATGAAGCTCGCAAACGGCCGGCTCTTTTGCGACATGGGAAAAGGGGGCTCGGACGGCGTCCGCTGCGATCAGGATGGAAACGTGTGGGCCGCGGCCGGATGGAGCGGAGAGGGCTACGACGGCGTGCATGTTTTCGCGCCGGACGGAAAACTGATCGGACAGATACGTTTGCCGGAGATCTGCGCGAATCTGTGCTTTGGCGGCGCCAAACGCAACAGGCTTTTCATGACTGCCAGCCAGTCACTCTACGCGGTCTACCTCAACACCGAGGGGGCGCAGATGCCCTAAGTCACCGGTTGCTTATCCCTCTCGTATCTCCTTCTTCGCAGGGTCGTAGATCATTCGCTTGCCGGTCTGGATGGACAGGTCGGCGATCAGTGTCGCAATGGAATGTCCCCAGCCGGCATCCAGAGGCGCCAGCGGGCTTTTCCGAGTCCGCACGCAGTTGAAGAAATCAGCCATGTGATGCTCGGGCTGGACAGGGGGAACAGTCGCACTCGAAGCCAGCTTGTCCGGCTCACCGGATCCTTCGGCAATCAGCTTGATCTCTCCGCGCCAGTTTGTGATATCGAGGATCCCGCGCGTGCCGATGACCTTCATGAAGCTGTTTCCGGAATTCCCGAAGACGGTGCTGTAACGGGTTAGAAAACCTTGCTCAGGATATTCGAGCACGATTTCCACCGAGTCGGGCGCAGTTCGTTTGTCTTTCCAGCGATAGGTCCCGGCGAAAGCAACGCCGCGCAACGGGTAAGGCGCACCGGTAAAGTAGTGGACCAAGTCGATGAAATGGACCATGAGGTTGGTCTGAGGGCCACGCGAGAATTCCCGGTAGCCATACCAGGCGGAATATTGATCGGGATCGAAAGGACGATACTTCACCCCCATGAGGAAGGCTTTCCAGTCGACGTCGGCCTCCTTGACCTCGCGATTGCCGGTGCCGTGCCAGTAAGGACGATACGCGTTGCGAGATTGCTCGATCTTCAGGACTTTTCCGAGCCCCCCTGCTTTGATAAATGCGGCGGCCGCGGCGGGTGCCGGCCAGCTCCGAACCTGGGTCCCCATCTGCACGACCCGGTTGTTTCTCTTGACTGCCTCGACGGCCTTCTTGAGCTCGTCCATGGTCATAGCCAGAGGCTTCTCAACGTAAGCATCCTTGCCCGCCTCGGCAGCAGCCTCGAGCTGCGTGCAGTGCTGATGATCCGGAGTCCCGATGATGACCGCATCCACATCTTTGAGTGACAGGACGTCCTCGTAGTGGACAAAGTCCTTCGGCGGCGGTCCACCGGCCTTTTGTACCGCCGCGACGGCCTCCTCCCTGCGGGGTCGCCAGGTGTCGCAGATTGCGACGATCTCGATGTTGGTTCGCCCTGCGACCTCAAGAGCTTCCTTCAGTAGGTCGCGGCCGCCGCAACCTATATTGGCGACTCGGATTCGATCGTTCGCGCCGAGAATTCGGCGGTACGAAGCGGCGCCGACAAGCACTCCGCCGACCGTCTTCCCCACGAACTGTCGCCGATTGAGCTCATCTTCCATTGAAGCCACCTCCTTGATTTCGGATTGCGGATTTCGGATTGCCGATTGACAACGCAAGCGACCTCACCGCTATCGATACCAGTCAGCTGACCAGCTGACTGGAGCATTGACGCCGAGCCGTCAAGCTCGGCAACCGGGCCGAAAAGCGGCGGATTCTGAACAGCGAATCCGCCCTACGACTGACCGCTTCCGCATGGCGAGTGGTCGTAGGGCGGATTCGCTGTTCAGAATCCGCCGCTTTTCGGCCCGGTTGAGGAGTTGAGTCGCTGAATAGTGGTGTTCACGGTGTCCCCATATTAGCACCGCACGAATCTTTTCTCTTACCGGCAGCGGGGGTATGCTTTCGGTCATCCAAGAGCTCAAACGGACCCGGTGTGCCCGTGCTAGTTCTTGAGAAAGGACTGACCCATGAATCGCCGCAAATTTCTGGCTCTTGGGGGTAGTTCACTCGCATCGCTTGTGCTGCCTCGATGGGCTTGGACACAGGACCTTCCCAAGGACATCAGAATCAATCGAATCGTTGGTTTTGACCTCATCAGCCGGCGGCCCAAGTTGGTCGGGAACAACTCCAGGCTCGGGGTCCACGGCGATCATACGACTGACCGAATGGTACGCCTGTTCACGAACGCCGGCATCGAGGGACTCGGCTATTGCCGCGCCGGGGAAGACAAACTGGCTTCGTTGCTCGCGAGGAATCCCTTCGACTTCTTCGTTCAAGCCCAACCGTCCTTGAAGAGTCCGTTGGGCAGTGGGACGATGCCCCTGTGGGACCTGGTGGGCAAAGCACTTGGTAAACCTGTCTACGAACTGCTCGGCAGCGGGGGAACCGAACGGGTTCGGGTCTACGACGGCTCGATCTACTTCGCTGACCTCCTTCCAGAACATGCGGGGCGGTGGCAGGACCGATTCAGGGAAGAGATCGACATAGGACTCGCCCGCGGCCATCGGGCCTTCAAGATCAAGGTCGGCCGGGGAGCGAAATGGATGCCGGCCGAAGAAGGTTTCCAGCGCGACAAGGAGGTTCTGCAGATCATTCGCCGGCACGGGGGACCGGATGTCCTGCTCGGGGCAGACGCGAACAACGGTTATGACCTTGAACGCACGAAGCGGTTGTTCGCCGATCTGCCGAGTATCGATTTGAAATTCGCCGAGGAAATGTTCCCGGAGCAGGTGGATCAATGCCTGGAGCTCAAGGAGTATTTCGCCCAGCACAAGCTTCAGACACTGATTGCGGACGGTGAAACACAGGACAACCTGGAGGTCTTCAAACCGTTCATAGATGCGCGAGCCATCGACGTCTACCAGGCTGACATGAATCGGTTCGGGATCGAAGGCATTCTAGCCGAGGCGTCGATGGTCAAACCTCAGGGTTTGTTGGTCGGTCCGCACAACTGGGGATCATTGCTGGGTTTCTACGCGATCCTTCACGTCGGTCGCTCGATCCCGAACTTTTACATTGCCGAAAACGATCCGGCAGATACCGATGTGCTGGTGGCGGATGGGTACTCGATCAAAGACGGATGGGCCAGTGTTCCCGAAACGCCGGGTTTTGGATTGAGGATCGACGAATCAAAATTCTCGTCGTCAGTCCGGCCCAGGTTCGAACTCCACGTTTAGCAACCGGTTTGCGCATGAAACAA
>CAYQYP010000091.1:0-3900 GCA_964421755.1 uncultured Acidobacteriota bacterium | reverse complement strand
CCTGAAAGGGCGCAAGAACGGCAACATTATCAGGATCTTACGCCCTTACAGGGCTTCGCGGTCGAGACCGTGTTGACCCAGGGCTACGCGAAAAGCACGCTTCGCCCTGGGCTATTATGTGCCGGCCTTTCAGGCCTTAAGAACACCGCCGATGGCTTCCTCCATGGACTGCTTTCACACCGGTGAGGCGCTCGGCCCATTCGATCCCGCGATCAAGCTCGGCAACGCCCAGAAGCATGTGATCGATTCTTTCCGTAACCGGTCGAAGGCTCAGATCAGAATTCATTAAAGGTCACCCTTGGATGACGTTATCGCCCGCCCTCTTTACTCTCGCGCCCCGGTGTCGCCTGCCGTTACTGGTCTATCGCGACCTCGTACCGGCGTGCTTCTTTCGGCCCGGCGATTTCCCATCCCTGTGCGGTCTTCGAGGTCTTGGCAGCGCCCAAGTCGCGGCCTTCGGCATCGAAGACGCGACCCGCCAGCTTTCCTGCTTTCCCGACCTGATCGATGACCGAAGCCAGGCCGTGAGAAGCCAGGCGTCGCCCTCGCACGGACCCGATGGCTATCTTGTCGACCGCCTCGATCGCGACGATCGAGAGGCCTTTTCCCGTCCGGTCGCGCCTGACTGCCACGCTCCCTGACGTTGAGACGCCATCGACCGACTGGATCGACTCCCGGCCATCAAGAAAGACGTACTCAGGCGAGCTAACCCGGTCGCACCGCTTTCCATTCACGACCTCGGAGGCTTCGTAGAAGCTGTTCCCCTGGATGGCCAGCCAGCCGAACGGCGGGAGGACGACCTGCCGCCCGTTTGCCTTGACCATCCAATTCGCGGTGGCATTGCCGTTAACCCAGACGTCGAGGCCTGCCGGGTATCGGACGTACAGCCGGGAGGCTTTCCACTGGTCGTTAAGCATCGCTTCCGACGAACTGATCGTCCCGGTCGGCGTCGCATAACGGATTTCCTCGGGCTTAGCCATCGCATAGCGGGATTGAAGCTGTTGGAGCATGTAGTAGGACCGGCAGGTCCGGCGAATTCCGTGGGTTTCCTCGACCAGCCATCCCATGTGCCCGTAAGCCGCGGTCGCCGCAATAAACTGATCGATGCTCGATTCGATGTTCTCCGGTTTGTTCCAACCTTCCTTGTCGAGGAAGAACTGCGCGGTCCATGGGATCCCGATATCGACACTGAGCGGGTGCATTTTCAGCAGGTCGAAGTGAGGCAGGTAGGGGTATTTCCACAGCCTGAGGTCACTGTACGTCAGACCGTAGTTCCCGGCGCACAAGCCGGCGTAGAGCCACTGGTGGTGCCCCTCCGACCAGCAGTGCCCGTCGTACACCTCCTGATCATGGAGGAGAAGCTCCCCGTAGGCATAAAAAGTGGCGGCGAAGGTTCCGGCGCCGGGCACACGCGCATCGTAGTCTGTTCGCTCCCAGGGAGAGACCGAGGTGTGAACATCCGTGTAGGCCGCGCTGCTGTTGAACTTTTTCTGGATTTGAGGGGCCAGTTTCCGGTCCATTTCCACGGCGAAGAGGGCCTTCGGCGAATAGCAGCGGGCCCACGCGGTCACGAGGTTCCCGTCCGTCCGCCGCATGACCCTATCCGGGTCCCAGAAGGCGTTGACCGGTGCAAAATCGCAGTAATTGGTGTACAGCCCGGAGCGCCAGCCGAGACCCCGCTGAGCGGCCACGAACTTCTGAAGCGCTTCGTCCCCTCCCTTCCCGGGCGCCGCCTCAGTCCTGAACGTGAAGCTTTCTCCACCGTCGCGCCACGTGATCTCGTGATTGCATCTCGTCAGCTGGTCGATTCCGTAGGATTTGAGCTTCTCCGAGCGTTCCTGTTCTTTCGCGTAGTCCTCGGGACCCCAACTTTCCTGCCACAGTCTGGAACCTGCCTCTTTGCCGCGCGTGGCGGGAGGGTTTGCAATAGTTGGCAACGTCTCCTCGAACACCGGCGAGAAGGTCAGGAAGAACCGCTCGAAAAGGTCGTTTCGGCGTCCGTCCGTCTTAGCCAGGTAACGAACTCCTCCATTCAACTGAACCTCCCCGTCCGCGATTCGGTCCTCGGCGTACGGCTGGGAACCGTTGGAGCGGTACCAATCCATCCACACCGACGCAAAACAAGGCTGCGATCCGCGTGACATCATGACGTTCAGGTGGTGGGAACCGTAATTGATGAAGGGTAAAAGGATCAGCTCAGGTCGGGAGACGTCGACGATGCGACCATACGAGAGCCCCGTGGCGGCGCCCCCATGACAGAAGTAGTCGACGACCAGGCTCTTCTGCAGGAGTCGCATCTGGGATTCAAAACGCACCTGTGCTCCCTTGACTGTCTCGCCCTCCCAGGTCGCTTTCAGAGCATTGGAATCGAGCCCGCTATCAACCAGGCGAAGACGACGAAGCTCATCCTCGAAGAGCGGCCCCGCGCCGACAAGCGCCCTTGCCACCCGTGCTTTGTTCAGCTTGACGGTAACCGGTCCCCATCCCTGATTGTCGGGTCGAACTTCATATTCCACGGAGCCGTCCGATCCTCGGTATCGGAAAGTGAATGAGTTGTTTCCCGTGCGTTCGACCGTGGCCTTGAAGCTCTTGACCTGGTTCTCCGGCAGGATCGTCTCTTCCCGGGTTGGAAACGGCAGGCGCCCCGGTCCCTGGTTGGCGCCCGTATCCTGTCCAGGGAACGGTTCAATGCCGCGCTTGGGTCTTGGGGCAAAAGACAGCGGCTTGAACGATTCCTGGATGAACGACAGGTCTTCGAAGTACAGCTCCCGGTCCTGGGAGTTCGCAGCTCCGGTCAGGCGAATACCGACCAGATCCAGAGGAGAGTTCTTGTGCACCTCCGGTGGAATGACTCGGTGGACCAGGAACCACTCTTTCCACCCAAGCTTACTGACCAATTCCACCGCCTGCTGTGTCCCGAACTTGTTCCGAAGCAACAGCTCGATGTTTACCCGCGGCGTTTCGGGATCGGGTGCCCAAGCCCAGTTGTTTCCGTAGATCCAGACAGTAACGGCTGACGAGGATTCAGGGATTGGTATCGGCCGGGGAGGCCGCAGGATCAACGAACTGTTTGGCGACGTTCCCCGGTAGACCAGCCTGGCAACGGGGGATTCCCAGACGCGCTGTTTTTGCGACCCGATGAGCTCTGCGATGGCGCCGCTTTCACAGGCGACAGTCCACCCTTCCAGCGAATCGAAACTGACGAGCGGCGGATAGGGGCGACTACGACCCGCACGCACCATCTCGTAGGGCCGCTGGCCCGGAGCCTCTCCCGCCGGCATTGGTTTGGCTTGAAAAATCTCAGCCTGCTGCGCCTCCGCGGGCGGCGGAGGCTTGAGGGCAGTGAGGCCTCCGAGCAGGAGAAGCCCGAGTATTCCCGAGACAAGCGGAGTGCGGCCGGGGTGAGAGTCGAACGGATTCATCGCCTTGTCCTCCTCCTGACAGGATTAACAGGATTTACAGGATTATGAGCGCTCAGCCTCAGATTTCTTCGTAGATTTCTCAGCTCGAGCGTTACTTATAGTATGAATCCTGTGAATCCTGTTACCTACAGGAGCGCGACCCGGTACGTTCTCCCGGAATTCAGCGTGGTCACCGTGTGGTCGGACCACGGGCCGGCGTGCTCCGTGAGGTTCAGCAACATCGGCTCTGAAGCTGCCCGCTCGCGTCGCTCCATCAGGAGCCGTTCGACGAGCTGTTCATCTGTGAGGAGCTCGATCGGAGTCTTCATAAGCGGCGGCGCCGCCAGCCCCAGGGCTGTCTTCTCCTCCAAGACGAGGGAGAGGGCCGCGCCAACGTGCTCGCAGGCCGACCGGCATTGGGAACAGGTCCAGGCGATCCGGTTCCGGGCCGCCGGGTTGAGGTAAAGTTGCGCCGTTGCGTCGGGGAGACGGAGTTTCA
>CAYQYP010000090.1:0-21276 GCA_964421755.1 uncultured Acidobacteriota bacterium | reverse complement strand
ATGTCACAGTCATTGTCACAACTGTATGTTCATCTGGTTTTCAGTACCAAGGACCGAGCCCCGGTGCTTCATCCCGAGATTTCCGAAAGGCTTCATGACTACCTTGCCGGAATATTTGACGAGATCGACTCGCATTCGTTGAAGATCGGCAGCGCCACTGACCACGTCCATTCACTATTCGCCCTGTCCAAGAATCTTGCTTTGTGCAAAGCGGTCGAGCATGTCAAGACGGGTTCTTCTAAATGGCTGAAGACGCTTGGCCCCCGCTTCCGTGACTTCCACTGGCAAGCCGGGTATGGAGGTTTCTCTGTATCCCAATCTGAAGTGCCCCGGGTAACTGCGTACATCGCCAAGCAGGCCGAACACCACCGGAGGGAGAACTTTCCAAGACGAATACCGACGATTCCTGCAGAAGTACCAGGTCGCGTACGATGAGCGCTACGTGTGGGATTGAGACCCTTGGAGCGGAGTGCTTTCTCTCCCGCCCTTTCAGGGCTTGGAGCTCGTTGCTGACTTAGGCCCGGGGCTACGCAAAAAGCGCTCCGCCCCGGGCTATTATGTCTCGGCCTTTCAGGCCGAAGGCGGTCGCAGCCGGCTGAAAATGTAAAAACTCCAGGGGCGGATTCGCGGTTCAGAATCCGCCGCTTTTCGGCCCGGTTGGCGAGCTGCCAACTCGAGCCTCCCCTTCCGGTCAGGTGGTCAGCCAGTCAGCCAGTCAGCCAGTCAGCTGGTCAGCTGGTCAGTCGTCGTTGGTTTTCCCGCCGCCCTACCTGCTCCCAGACGGTAATCCCCAGCCCGAGTAAAATCAAAAGAATGCCCCACTTTTCCCAGCCCTGCGGTTCCTCGCCGAGCTGCAGCCAGGCGGAAAGCACGCCGACCAGTGGGGTCATGAGCGTCCCTATACCCGCAATTGCCGCGGGCAGTTTGTGAAGCGCGTAAAGCCACAGCAGCCAGGCGAGCGCGGTCGCGGGGCCGATGTTGTAAGCCAGGGCTCCGACAAAGACCGGATGCCACTTGACCGGTTCTTCGCTCATCAACAGGGCCACAACAATCAGAGGGATGCTTCCCAGAACCAGCTGCCAGCCAGTGAGGGCAAGCAGGTCGATCGTTACGGCACGCCGAAGTCGTTTCGCCCACACGCCGGACACAGCCCAGGCGAGGGCGGCGCAAAGAGCGAGTGCCGCCCCGATAGGTGTTGACTGCAGCTTCCACGGTTGGATTACCAGCCCCAGACCTCCGAGGGCGAAAAGCACCGCAAACCACTGGACGCCCCGGATCTTCTCCCCGAGCACGGGCCAGGCCAGCAGCATCAGCCACACAGGCATGGTGTACACGAGCACGGCTGTCTTGCCGGCTCCACCGTAAAGTAGTGCCCAGATCGAGAGGGTCACGAAAAGCGTTGTCTGGACCAGGCCGAGGACCAATACGCCCGCAAACCAGCCCATCCCCGCCGGCCTTTTCGTCAGCAGGACGATTACCAGAAGGACCAGCCCACCGAAGAACGAACGCATGGCGGAAAAAGCCACCGGATCGGCATAGCGCACGGCCTGCTTCATCACTACCCAGTTGTATCCCCACACCAGCGAAAGCACCGCCAGGGCGAGCAATGGCGCCAGTCGCGACTCCCTCATGATGAACATTTACCTCCGGACCCAAATGCTGCTACCCTACCTCCGGCAAAACCAGGCAAGAGTAGAGGATATGCCTGTCCCGCTTCAATCGCTGCTTTACCAGTACGAAGGATGGCTCCTCGAGCGCGTCCTGCAGTACGCCCGTCAGTACGGCTACGCCAAGTCTGCGGCCACACTGGAGGAGGGCTGGAGGCTCTCGATCGTTGCCCTTTCGGACCTGATCACCAGCGCGGTCACGGACCCGAACACTTCCCTCGACCTCGGTCCGCACGAAAGCGCGGATCCGGACTCCCGGTTTCGGCTCATCATCGAGGAATCGCGACGTCACAGGATGCGCGGCGTATCGCTGCCCATTTTTCTGAGCCTGCTCAAGTACTATCGACGGACGTATCAGGACCTGCTCGACGAGGCGGTACCGGACCCTTCCGAGCGGATGCCGATTTCTGATTTCATCGTTCGGCTCTTTGACCGGCTGGAAGTCGCCTGCCTGTCCGACTGGGCCCGGACGGATCCAGAAAGTTTCACCCAGGAACTCCGCACCCGCAACCTCGCCCTTACAAACGAAAAAAATAAGTATGTCACGATTTTCGAGAGCCATCCGAACCCGGTGCTCCTGATACAAGAGGACGGGAGAGTTGATCATGTCAATCAGGCTGCGTCCGCGCTCTTCAAGGGAAGCCGTCCACCGGGCGCAACCTACTATTCGGAGAAGCGTCACGAAGGCGTTGTTCCCGAGTGGTTGAGCGAGGTGATTTCCAGTTTCTTACGCGCAAACGAGCGGTCCAGGACTCTGGAAAGGTGGGTGGCCACGCCCGAGGGTCGTCAAAAATATTTCGAGGTGAGTCTGCAGCGTATTCCGGATGCCGGGAAAGGCGCCGCTGGTGCGGTCATCCTTCTGAACGATCTCACCGAACGCAAGCTCGCCGAAGAGAAACTCCTCGAAAACGCGCGCCATCTTCGGGTCCGACTGGACTACATCCTCTCCCCAGGAAATGACACCGGGAACAGCCTGACACTCCCGGACATGATAGAGCTGGAAATCCTGCAGGAAATCCAAGACGCTTTTGCGGCTGCAAATCGCGTTGCATCCATCATTTCGGACCCCGAAGGGAACCCGATCACCAAGCCGAGTAATTTCAGCCGGGTATGCCTGCAAATCCGGAGCACTCCGGAGGGCGCGGCTCGGTGCGTGATGTCTGACCGGACCCTCGGGGAGAAGGCCCGGCAGACGATGCGCCCGGCGTTCGAAAAGTGCCTGAGCTGCGGCTTCGTCGACGCGAGCGCACCGATCATCGTTGCCGGACGCCACATTGCCAACTGGCTGATCGGCCAGAGCAATGTCATGGAAGTCGACCGCGAGTCGATCGCGGATTACGCTCGGAAGATAGGCGCCGATGTCGACGAGATGCTTACAGCGTTCGACAGCATGGAGCAGATGTCGCTCGGGCGTTTCAAGGAAGTCCTTCGGTTGCTTTGGCATCTGGCTCGAGAAATCTCCACCCTGGCCTATAACAACCTGCAACTGGCCAAAGACATCGAAGAACGCCGGAAGACAGAAGAAAAACTCAAAGAGAGTGAGCAGCGACTGGAATTTGCCCTCGAAGCCAGCGGCGGCGGCGTGTGGGATTGGAATCCAGTCACCGACGATATGTTCCTCTCTGCCCGGTGCCGGCAGATCCTGGGGATCGGCACCGAGAACTACAGTTCCGCGGTTGGCTCTAAACAGTGGGCCACCCGGATCCATCCCGAGGACCGCGAAAGAAACTGGCAGGAGGTTCGGCGCCACCTCGAGGGGCTCACGGGGTCATACGTGTCGGAATACCGGATGCTTACGCCCGAAGGCAATTGGAGATGGGTCCAGTCCCGCGGCAAGGTGATCGAGCGCGATGCGAATGGAACCTCGGTCCGGGTGGTCGGCATCCTGACCGACATCACCGAACGAAAGAAGCTTGAAGGAGAGGTTTCCAATGCCCGTCGTATTGACTCCCTCGGCGTTCTCGCCGGAGGAATCGCACACGACTTCAATAACTTGCTGACCGCCATCCTTGGAAACATATCCCTCGGCCGGATGGTATCCGAGAGCGATCCCCGAGCTTCGGAGGACATCTTGAGCGAAGCGGAAACTGCCTGCCTGCGGGCACGGGAGTTGACTCAGCAACTGCTCACTTTCGCGAAGGGCGGTCAGCCGATCACGAAACCGGGATCAATCGCCGACCTGGTAAGATCCGCTGGCAGCTTCGCTCTTCGAGGTGCCAGGTCGCGTTGCGAATTCGTTTTTCCGGAGGATCTCTGGCCCGTGCAGATGGACGACGCCCAGATAGGGCAAGTGGTGCACAACCTCGTGTTGAACGCTGATCAGGCGATGCCTCAGGGCGGTGTCATTCGAATCTCAGGCGAAAATTTCGAGCTCACACAGGAGGAGGATCTTCCTCTGCCTCCCGGACGATATGTGAAAATCGAAATCTCCGATCCGGGTGTTGGAATCGACAAAGACAGCCTGCCCCGTATTTTTGACCCCTACTTCACGACCAAGGAAGGCAACACCGGCCTCGGACTTGCGACCTGCTATTCGATCATCCGAAAGCATCAGGGATACATCACGGTCGCTTCGGTCCAGTCCCAGGGCACAACGTTCTGCTTTTATCTACCTGCGGCGGATTCCTACGCGGTTCCGCGCAAGTCGCCGCCGGTGGCGCCTGAAAGAGACCTGACCCTGCCGGGGAACGGGCGAGTCCTCATCATGGATGATCAGGAGATGGTTTTGCGGTTCCTGGCACGGCTCGTCGAACGGCTCGGTTATCGTGTGGAGACAGCCGAAGACGGTGCAAAAGCTGTCGATCTTTACCGCGACGCATATTATCGGGGAGATGCTTTCGATGCGGTCATCATGGATTTGACGATCCCCGGCGGTATCGGGGGCAAGGAACTCATCGGGTTGCTGCGGGAGATTGACCCGAAGGTCAAAGCGGTCGCCTCCAGCGGCTATTCCAATGACCCGATCATGTCCGACTTCCGGAAATACGGCTTCAAAGGAGTCATCGTCAAGCCGTATCGGATCAGCGAGATGAGTCGACTGCTCAAACAGGTTATCGACCAGAAAGGCGGCCCTTCCTAGTGGGGACTCTCAGCGGCCCCCGCCGATAAAATTCTCCAGCTGATGGATCATGAATTCCTGCTCGGAAACGACCGCTCGAACCACATCCCCGATCGAGATAAGACCTTTCAGTTGGCCCTCATCGAGCACCGGAAGATGCCGAACACGGCCCTGTGTCATCAGCGCCATGCAGTCCTGGATGCTTTGGTCTGGACGAACGGAAATGAGGTCTCCAGTCATGATCTCCCGGACGAGAATCTCGCGGGAGAACTTACCCTGGAGAACCACTTTTCTCGCATAATCGCGCTCCGAGAAAATACCGGCCACCTTGTCACCATCCAGGACAAGCAGGGCCCCGATGTTCTTATCGGCCATCATTTTCAGAGCGTCGTAAACGGTGCTGTCCGGGTCAATGGCCCAGACATCATAGCCTTTGACACGCAACAAATCTTCCACCGTCCTCATGCTGTGCACCCCCTTACTTCGGTGTGAATAGACTTGTTTTGATAGTAGACCGTGGAAAGGGAACCTTGCAACAGGAATTGGTTCCGGTGAAGGGAACGCCGAACCGCAAGGACCGCAAGGACCTCAACGACACCGGGGATGCCGAACTTGCTCGGTGGTCTTTGTCCTTGGTGTCCTTGAGGTCCCTGCTGTCCTTGGGGTCCGGCAACATCTCACCGCTTTGAACTTGACTTTGCCGGTCGGCGTTTATTGTAATTGTAGATTCGTCAATGGAGGAGTACCGAAGTGGTTGTAACGGGCTCGACTCGAAATCGAGTTGCCTGGTGATGAGCCGGGCACGTGGGTTCGAATCCCACCTCCTCCGTTCCCCCTCCGAATAGACCGCTGATGCCCGCGACCCCGACACCTCACCTGTTTTTATTCCGCATTCCGCACTCAACATTCGGCATTCGGAAGATGTTATAGTAGGAGCTTCGATTGAAATGACAGGCTTCGGGCCCTGTGCAACGTGTCCCTCGAATCATGTCAGGTCCGGAAGGAAGCAGCATTAAGAGGCAAAACATGTGTGCCGCAGGTCTCCCGGGGCCTGGCCAGTTTTTGAGCAGTATCAAGTTCGGCATTTGAGCGGCGAATGTCCTATCAAGTCCTCGCCAGGAAGTGGCGTCCTCAGACATTTTCGGAAGTGACCGGCCAGGAAACGGTCACTCGAACCCTTCAAAACGCGATCCAGAGCGGCCGGATTGCTCATGCCTTCTTGTTTTCCGGGATCCGCGGTGTCGGGAAGACTACAACCGCCAGAATCCTGGCCAAGGCGCTCAACTGTCACCAGGGTCCGACCATCTCCCCCTGTGGGACGTGCGTCTCGTGCGAGGAAATAGCCAGGTCAAACAGCGTTGACGTCCTCGAAATCGACGCGGCATCGAACCGAAGAATCGATGACGTGCGGGAGCTGCGGGAGAGCGTCCGGTACGGGACGGCGCGCGATCGCTTCAAGATCTTCATCATCGATGAGGTTCACATGTTGACCAACGAGGCCTTCAACGCGCTGTTGAAGACTTTGGAGGAGCCCCCGCCGCATGTGAAACTGATCCTGGCCACGACCGAGCACCACAAGATACCGGTGACGATCACTTCCCGGTGCCAGCAGTATCACTTCAAGCCGATTCCTTTTGCCGTCATTTTTGAAAAACTGCGCGAAATCTGCACTGAAGAGGGCCTCCAGATCAGCGATTATGCCCTACGGGCGGTCGCCTCCGTCGGGCAGGGCAGCATGCGGGATGCGCAGTCGTCCCTTGACCGAATCATGGCGTTTTCCGGCCGAGAGGTGAGTGATCAGGATGTCCGGGCGCTTCTCGGACTGGTTGATTCCAGCCACCTGCTCAGAGTGTTCAGCTGTGTCATCGGCGAGGACCGACCGACACTCATCCGAGAAGTCAAGGAGCTGGCGGAGCAGGGTGTCGATCCTCTCATTTTCTGCCGACGGCTGATTGAACACGTCCGCAATTTGCTGGTTTTCAGAACCACGGGATGGGACGAGAGCCTCCTGAATTTACCCGACGACGAAAAGCCGCTGATCGAGGAGCAGGCCTCGCGGACCACGGAGCTGGACCTGATCCGCTTCTACGATTTGCTTACCCGGACGGAATCAGAACTGCGCTGGCATCCGCATCCGCGTGTTCACCTCGAGCTTGCCTTGGTCAAGCTCGTCGAGCTGACGCGCCTGCCGATGCTCGAGTCGGTGCTCGGCAGCCTGACATCCGGGTCTCCGCTACCGAACGCCTCGCCGCAGCGCTCACGGCCGGAAGTCCGTAGCACCCGTCAGCCGGAGGCGAGCCAGGCGGTGCCCCGCCAGCCGGCGCCCGCTGTACCACCCGCCGATGTTCCAGGCGAGGATCCGGCGCCGCCGGCACAACTCGTCGGATCATCGCCCGAGGTGGCACATTTTCTCTCGGCCGTGCAGAGGGACAATGCCCCACTGTACGGTTCGCTCGAACATGCGAGTGCCATTTCCCTGGCCCCCGGACATGTCATTATCCGATTCCCCGAATCGGAGCTTTCGCATCTCAAGGTTGCGGGCATGGACTTCAACCTCCGGTTCCTGACTGATCTCGGAGCGAAATTCACGGGCGGCTCGTGCGAGGTCCAGATCGTGACCGAGAAGGCGCAGCGGCGCGAGACGGTCACCGACCCGGTACAGGACCCGGGGGTACAGAGTTTTCTCGAGGCGTTCCCTGGGAAGATCATGGTTGAACGAAAGGCAGGCAGTTGACATGAATCCGAAAAACCTTCAGAAGCTGATGAAAGAAGCACAGAAGATGCAGGAGCGCATGCAGGAGGAAATGGAGCAGCTCCGTGTAGACGCGGCCAGCGGCGGCGGAATGGTGTCGGTACAGATGGACGGGAAGAAGCGTCTGCTCTCGATCAAGATCAATCCCCAGGCGGTCGATCCGAACGATGTCGAGATGCTTCAGGACCTGATTGTGGCGGCGGTCAACGAGGCAGAGCGCAAGGTTGAAGAAGCCTTGGCGGGTCAGATGTCCGGGATGAGCAGCGACCTGCTCGGGGGGCTGTTGTAGCATCAGGCGGATTGCCGAGGTGAGAATGCCAGAGAGCGCAAGCGTAGACCCTATTCAAAGACTGATCGGTGAGCTGAGGAAGCTTCCCGGAGTCGGCCCTAAATCCGCGCAACGGATGGCTTTCCATATCATCCGGACACCTGCCGAGGAATGCCGGAAGCTGGCCGAAGCCATCGTCGATCTGAAGAGTTGCCTGATCCTCTGTTCGGTGTGCAATAACATCACGGACGTGGACCCCTGCCGTTTCTGTTCGGACCCCAAAAGGGACACGAAGACTATTTGCGTGGTGGAGGAACCCTTCAACATCCTCTCTATCGAGAAAACCGGAGAGTATAAGGGGATGTACCACGTGCTGCACGGGGCGATCTCCCCCATAAACGGGATCGGCCCGGAGGATCTCCGCCTGCATAACCTGCTCGAACGCCTGCATGACGGCGCGGTTGAGGAGATCATTGTGGCTACGAATCCGACGATCGAAGGCGAAGCCACGGCCCTGTATCTTTCCAGGATCATCAAGCCTCTCTCGATACGCGTTTCGCGCATAGCGTCGGGCATCCCCGTGGGCAGCGACCTGGAATACACGGACGAAGTGACCATCTCCAGAGCCATGTCGGGCCGCCGCGATATCTAAACTCCGCCGGAAAATCTGATAAGCTGTTATAAAAGCTTATGTTGTCTCGTGTCTGGCGGCTGGTTCCTTTACTGTTCCTGCCCGGCTGCGGAAACCAGGGCGCGGTCGTCGAACTCCCCGCCGAATCGACTGTGCAGCCGGTGCTCGTGCTCCTGACGAACGACCCAACGGCCACCGCCCCGGTGCTCGGGTATGACGGGAGCGTCTATTTTTCGCATGCTCGTAACATCCGTGTAGTCCTGCCGAACGGGCGTCACCGCCTTTTTACGCGGCTCTCGGAACCGGTCGGGCACCGCATCCTTGCCGACCGGACGCATCTCGTATGTGACGCCGGCCGACTTGCCGTGCTGCACCTGGACGCCGAAGGCCGCGTCCTGAACAGCCTGACACAGCATGAGCGGCAAAAGCTCGGTTCCCCCCATGGTCTGGTGGTCGACCAGTGGAACGGGTTCTATTTCACCGACGCGGGGGACCAGGCGACCGGTTCGCCAGCCGGGATCTACCATGTGACGTCGGACTGGAAGAGCACCCGCGTCGCTGAAGGCCTCTCCAATCCGGGGGGGCTCGCCCTATCCGCCGACTGGACCACGCTGTACGTCGTCGAGCGCGGCCGCAATAGAGTCCTCGCCTATGACGTAACGGGCCAGGGAAGGCTCGGCAAGCAGCGAGTTTTTGCCAGTCTGCCCGGGAGTGACCCGGAAAAGTCCGGGAATCAGACAGGGGGCCTCGCGCTCGATGTCCTCGGCAACGTCTACGTGACGGATTCGGCCAACCACCAGGTCGTAGTGCTTTCACGGCAGGGCAGGCTCGTTCGCCGTTATGCCACGAAGGTTGAACCGACCGACCTGTGCTTCGGGGGACCGAACCTCGATCAGCTGTTCGTCACCGTGAAGGAGCCTGGTGCCCTGTTTCGCATGAACATGGGAGTCAAGGGCCTGGACATCCGCCCCCAGCGCTGAGCCGATTTCGGATTTCGGATTTCGGATTGCGGATCAACTGCGGCGGGACCGCGCAGTCTTGATCGAACTGACGGTGATCGACAGAAGTTGCTCGGCCTCATCCATGAGTTCCTTGGCTTGAGACTCCTGAACGACACCTGCCTCAATCAGCAACTCGACCCAATAGAGGGTCTCATCACATTCCTCTGCAACAATACCCATCTTCGCAATGAAGTCGGCGAAAGATCTCGCGTGGCAGGCTGCTCGATAGTTCGCCCCGACTGAGGTACCGCATCGGAACAGTTGCCTGCCCAACGTATCTGCGGTTCGTGATTTGGCAGGTTCTCGCACAGTTGCACGGCCCGAAGCGCGAACTGCTTAGTTCGCCTCTTGAGCTCTTCCTTGTCCATGTCCGCTATATTTTAATCCGCAATCCGCAATCCGCAATCCGCAATCCCGCTTGACCCTCTTGCCTTCCGTCACCTATGCTTTGCCAATGGCAGACTTGCGATCAAAGAAAGTGTGGCGAAACGGTGAATTCGTGGACTGGGAATCGGCAACCGTTCACGTGATGACTCACGCCTTGCACTACGGTTCCTCCTGGTTTGAGGGAATCCGGTGCTATAAGACGCGCAGGGGATCCGAGGTTTTCAGGCTTCGGGAGCACGTCCGGCGGCTATTTGACTCCTGCAAGATTTACCGCGTAGAACTACCTTTCTCGGAAGCCGCGTTTTGCGACGCTATCCTCCAGACGGTCGAAATCAACGAACTTGAGCAATGCTATATCCGACCGCTCGTCTTTCGTGGATTCGGCAGCATGGGTGTGAATCCCCTCCCGGCGCCGATCGATGCCTGCATCATGGTATGGCAGTGGGGTCGGTACCTGGGCGATGAGGCGCTCGAAAACGGCGTCGATTTGTGCGTCTCGAGCTGGCAGCGCGCGGCACCGAACACCTTTCCGACTATGGCCAAAGCCGGAGGCAACTACCTGAACGGGGGGCTGATCAAAATGGAAGCCACCACGAGGGGATTTGCCGAAGGAATCGCGCTGGATACGCAGGGGTTTGTCAGCGAAGGCAGCGGCGAGAACCTGTTCATCGTCCGCGACGGCAAGCTCTTGACCCCGCCACTGAGCTGCTCCATCCTCCCCGGGATCACCCGAAACAGTGTGATCACGCTCGCACGAGACGCCGGGTATGATGTGCAGGAGCAGGCCATTCCGCGCGAAATGCTTTACCTGGCCGACGAGTTGTTTTTGACTGGGACGGCTGCCGAGGTAACGCCGATCCGGTCAGTCGACGGCATTACGATCGGCAAGGGGCGACGTGGCCCGGTTACGGGCGCGATCCAGACCGCTTTCTTCGATTACGTGGAGGGGAAGGTCGACGATCGGTACGGCTGGATGACAGCCGTCAAACGTGCAGGCGTGAAAGCCTGAAGCGCGCGGCTCAACTGGGAGTTCCTTCGTATGGTGGATTTGAAGGCGTTGTTGCGCATCGCGGTTGAAAAGAAGGCGTCGGATCTGCACCTCAAAGTAGGCGCGGTGCCTCACCTGCGTGTTCAGGGCGAACTGCTCCCGATGGCCTCGGCGACTCCCTTGAAGCGCGAGGAGACGATGGACCTCGCCCAGCAGTTGCTCACGCCTCGCCAGCGGGAGGTACTGACCCAGAAAGCCGAAGTCGATCTTGCATTTGGAGCCGCTCACCTGGGGCGGTTTCGAGTCGCCGTCTTTCAGCAACGCGGTTCCATCTCGTTCGTCTTTCGCGTCATCCCGGATCGTATCCCTCAAGTCGAGGAACTCAATTTGCCGCCGATCTTGAGGCAAATCGCCGATGAAGACCGCGGCCTCATCCTGATCACTGGCACGACCGGCAGCGGCAAGTCGACGACCCTGGCGGCAATGGTCGATCACATCAACTCGACCCGTCGAAGTCACATCATCACGATCGAAGACCCAATCGAGTTCCTTTTCAAAGACCGATTGTCCTTCATCAGCCAGCGCGAAGTTGCGATCGATACCGAGGACTTCGCAACGGCCCTTCGCTCGGCTTTGCGGCAGGATCCTGACGTCATCCTGGTCGGTGAGATGCGCGATCTCAAGACGATTCAGACAGCTCTGCATGCTGCAGAAACCGGGCACCTCGTTTTGAGCACGGTCCACACGACCGACGCCGCCGAGACCGTCAACCGTATCATTTCGATGTTTCCGCCTCACGAGCAAAGTGAGAACCGGCTGCTGTTCGCTTCGTGCATCCGGGCAATCATCTCGATGCGCCTGATCCGAAGCTCGCTCATGACCCTTCGGGTGCCGGCCGTCGAGATCCTCAGGAACACCGAATACGTTCGTTCTTTGCTGGAGCATACCGAGAAGCTGAAGGACGTCAGGCGCGCCTTGGAGGCAGGCACTTCCCAATATGGCATGCAGACGTTCGACCAGTCGATCTTCGAGCATTACGTGAATAAAAGGATAAGCATGGCGGATGCGATCCGACATGCTACTGCCCCAGAGGATCTGAAGCTCAAGATGGCTGGAATCGTCGCCTCCTCAGAGACCGTGTGAGCGCAAACGAGCTGATGGACCGCGCACTCCGTTTGCTGGCAGCGCGCTCGTACTCCCGGGCCGAAATGCTCCGGAAACTCGGTCGATATGCCAGCCCAGCGGAAGTCCTCGAAGTCCTCACCCAACTGGAAAACCGCGGGTACCTCGACGATGCCCGCTTGAGCTATGACCGGGCTCTGGGCAAACGTGCAGCCAAACACTGGGGGCGCGTCCGGATTGCTCAGGATTTAAAAGCCCGTGGCATAGATGCTAAAATTATCCGGCCCGTCTTGGAGCGGGTCGCGGCTGAAGTCCCGGAAACAGAAAGCCTTCAGGCGGGAATTGACGCCTATCTGACGCGCCGAGGCGAACCGCAGGATTACCGGGAGCTGAAGAGGCTGTTCGACTATTGCCTCAGGTTAGGTTATTCCGAAAGCCTGGTGCGGCAAGCCCTGTCATCGTTTTTCAGCCGACTCGAAGCAGAATAAGAGGCGGACCTCCCGAGAGGTTCCAACGTGATCCTATGAAAAGCGCTAACCAAGTTCGCGAAGACTTCCTTTCCTATTTTGAGAAACGGGGGCACAAGCGGGTCAAGAGCAGCTCTCTCGTCCCCGGCGATGACCCGACCCTTCTGTTCAGTAACGCCGGTATGAACCAGTTCAAGGACGTCTTTGTGGGCCTCGAGAAGCGGGATTACGTCCGAGCGACTACGGCGCAGAAATGCATGCGGGTCAGCGGAAAACACAACGACCTGGAGACGGTCGGGAGAACGCCGAGGCACCACACTTTCTTCGAAATGCTTGGCAATTTCTCCTTCGGCGACTACTTCAAGAAAGACGCGATCGAGTTCGCCTGGGAACTCTGCAGGGATGTGTACCATGTGCCGCAGGAAAGGCTCTACATTACGGTTTTCCGCGAAGATGACGATGCTTTCAACCTGTGGCGCGACGGGATCGGCGTCCCCGAGAAGAGGATCTATCGGTTGGACGAAGCCGACAACTTCTGGGCGATGGGCGATACGGGTCCCTGCGGCCCTTGCTCGGAAATTCACTACGACCTGGGCGTGAGTCCCGTCGGCCATAAAGACTGCGGGTTCGAGTGCGGTTGCGGCCGTTTCGTCGAGATATGGAACCTGGTTTTCATGCAATTCAACCGGGACAGCTCGGGCGTCATGACACCGCTGCCGTCTCCCTCGATCGATACCGGCATGGGACTGGAACGAATCAGTTGCGTCGTCCAGGGAGTCCTGAGCAACTATGACACCGACCTGTTTAAGCCGCTCATCCAGGAGGCCAGTCGCCTGACCGGCGTGACGTACGGCGACAATGAATCGTCCGATGTCAGCCTCCGAATATTGGCGGACCACAGCCGCGCCTGCGCGTTCCTGATCCACGATGGGATCGTGCCGGGAAATGAGGGCCGCGGCTACGTGCTTCGAAAGATCCTTCGACGGGCTATCCGTCACGGAAAGATGCTCGGCACCGAAAAGCCGTTCATCTACACATTGACCGGTCTGGTCGGGGAACTGATGAAGGCTGGTTATCCGGAACTGGAGCAAAGCAGGGAGTACGCGGCAACCGTCGTCCGTCACGAAGAAGAGAAGTTCAGCGCCACGCTTAGTCAGGGGATGGCCATTCTCGACGAAGTCACCGAAACGGTCACCAAACGTGGAGAGCGCCTCCTGCCCGGCCCGGAGATTTTCAAGCTTTACGACACCTACGGTTTCCCGCTCGACCTGGCGAAGGAGATCGCCGCCGAACGCAATCTCGAAATCGATGAGGCCGGGTTTTACGCGGAGCTTGAAAAGCAACGGGAACGGGCCCGCGCCAGTTGGAAAGGAACGGAGAAGACGGTCAGGCCCGTGTACCGGGAACTATCCGCTCTCGGGAAAGGGACCGAATTTACCGGATACGAGGATTTGCAGGATATCCCCGGGGCCGTCCTGGCAGTTATCAAGGGCGATGAAACAGTGCAATCGGTCACCGAAGGAGAAACAGGCGAGGTTCTGCTCGACCGCAGCCCGTTCTACGCCGAAGCCGGTGGCCAGGTGGCGGACAAGGGAACCATCGAAAGCGAGGGGGTTCTAGCCCAGGTCGAAGACGTGCTCAGTCCCATGTCCGGCCTGCGGCTGCATCGCGTCAAGATCAAGTACGGAACGTTGAGCGTGGGTGACAAGGTGAAATCCTCGGTCTTCGTCGAGGAAAGGCGCTCGACGGCCAAGCATCACACGGCCACCCACCTGCTGCACGCCGCGTTGCGCGAAGTCCTCGGCACGCACGTGAAGCAGGCGGGCTCACTCGTGGCACCCGACCGCCTGCGGTTCGACTTCACCCACTACCGGGCGCTTACCCCAACCGAAATCGCCGACATCGAGCAAATCGTCAACCAGAGAATTCAGGACAATACTCCGGTCATTACCGAATTGAGCGACCTCGACCACGCCATCAGTCGCGGCGCCATGGCGCTGTTCGGCGAGAAGTACCAGCAGCAGGTGCGGGTTGTCCAAGTCCCCGGGTTCAGCATGGAGCTGTGCGGAGGAACGCACGTCTCGCGCACGGGCGATATCGGTGCATTCAAGATTGTGGCGGAGAGCAGCATCTCCGCCGGCGTTCGGCGCATCGAGGCAGTGGCGGGCATGGAGGCGATCCGCCGGTTCCTGGACCAGGATTCTCTTTTGTCGACGCTCGGGGACATGCTCAGGTCCCGCCGCGAGGAACTGCCGAAGGTCCTCGGCAAGCTGTTGACGGACCAGCGGGAAACCCAAAAACAGGTTGAGCAGCTTCAGCTGAAACTGGCTCAGAAGGAAAGCAAGGGCGCTCTGCAGGATGTACGCGACATCTGCGGCGTCCGGGTTCTCTCGCAGAAAGTGGAAAACGTCGATCGAAACGCACTCCGTTCACTGGCCGACGAACTGAAGAACCAGCTGAAATCCGGTGTAGTCGTGCTGGGAAGCCCGGTCGACGGGAAGGTCAGCCTGGTGGTCATGGTGACTCCTGACCTCGTCAACCGGGTCAAAGCCAACGATTTGATCCGTAAAATTGCTCCCCTGGTAGGCGGAGGCGGAGGTGGGCGACCCGACATGGCAGAGGCCGGGGGAAAGGATCCGGGCGCCTTGGATTCCGCGCTCGCGAAGACGTTCGGTTTCGTCGAGGAACTTTTATCTTGATGAAATTCCGCCGTTTTACGAAAATGTTAAGAGGATCACTAGACTTTTAGTGCATTGGGAGCATCTTAGTCGCTGAATGCGTGCACTTATTGCGTTCTTAGTCATAATTGCGATCAGTCCCTGCTTCGCCGGGTCGATTTACAAATACACCGACGAGACGGGCAAGACAGTCTATTCCAACCTCGGAACCGAGCGTCCGGGCGCAGCGGCACAACCGTCTTTGGCCTCTTTAGCGACCAAGGGCTCCGCCCCCACGGCTTCCAAGCGCCAGCCCAGCGCCGATGCCGTCGCGCAATATCTTCCTTACATCCAGGACGCGGCCACGCGCCACGGCGTCGACGTTGAACTGATCAAGGCGATCATCCAGGTGGAGAGCAACTACAACCCCATGGCAGTTTCCTCGAAGGGCTGCAAAGGCTTGATGCAACTTCACCCCGATACAGCCAAACGTTTCGGCGTCCAGAACATCTTCGATCCCGCCGAAAACATCGAGGGGGGCGTCAAGTTTCTGAAATTTTTGCTCGAATACTTCAAGAATGACACGAGCAAAGTCCTGGCGGGTTACAACGCCGGGGAAAACGCCGTGACCCGCTACAAGGGCATCCCCCCATATCGCGAGACTAAGGACTACGTCAAGAAAGTTGAGGCCCTGTATCAGTCGGCCGAGTTGCTCCAGTCGGCACTGCCGGAGCCGACCGAGAGGGTGAGGAAACGGGTGTACCGGGTCGTCAAGCCGGATGGCAATATCCTGTTCACCACTGAGCCGGTGGAAACCATGGCTGAGGTTGCGAATTAGCCCCGCCTGTTCGTCTGCTTGTTCTGCCCTTCATCTTCAGTTCGCTGGAATGACAGCCCCCCGTGCTAAACTTGAACCGACTGTGCTCTGTGGTTTTCCGGGGCGCTCTCAGACGTGGCAAGAGCGGTCTCTGTGACCTGAGGGAAAACTGGATGCGTCTGCGTTGTTGGGCGGTCTTTTGTGTGACGCTTCTTGGCCTGACTTCACCCGGCCTGTCAGGGGACCGGGAGGCGGCGCGGAAATACTTCGACAAGGCTCGCGAGGCGCACGAGACCCTCCTGCAGTCTCCTGACGCCGAGCGAACGGCACGCAAGTACCAGGCGGTCATCAGGCTGTACCGGTACGTCCTCGATAACGACCCTGCCTTCGCCGGCTGCGACGACGCTCTCTACTGGACCGCAAATCTGTACGATGAGATGCACAAGCGATTCGGCGGAGATTCGTACAGGCGAAGGGCGGTCTATTTCTACAACTTTGTTGCGCGCGAATACCCGGACACGAAATTCAAGGGGCGCGCGCTCGAGCGGGCTGCCGCACTCAAGAGCCCCGAGGCTGCGCCGCCTCGCCCCGAAACGCCTTCCCCGGGGGCCAGGGTCGCCGTGGAAGTGCCCCTGCCAAAGCAGACTGCCGATCAGGCGGCTCCGCCCGCGACCCCAGTCGGGGAACCGGACGGAGACCCCGAAGCCGTCAACGGACGGGCGACCGTCCACTCGATCCGGTACTGGTCCAACCAAGGCTATACCCGCGTGGTGATCGCGCTGGACCGGGAGGTCAGTTACACGAAGGAAATGCTCTCCTCCCCGGATCGAATGTACCTTGATCTGCACAACAGTCGACTCGAGTCGAAAACTCTCGCCCGAACCTATGATGTCAACGACCTTTTCATCAAACAGATCCGGGTAGGAGTGAACCGGCCCGGGACCGTTCGGGTGGTGCTCGATTTTGCCAAGGTCGAAAAGCATTCGCTGTTTTCGTTGTACGATCCATTCCGGCTCGTGATTGACACGCGCGGCGATGCGCAGGCACAGGCTTCAGCCCCGGCCTCGCCCGCTCCGCCGTCTCCTGCCCCGAAGTTGAAAACGGCCGAGGCGGAGATCCGGCTTGAGCCCGGCCCTGCTAAGAAAGAAGTGATGATCGAAAAGCCGGTTCTGCCGTCACCCAGGAAGAAAGGCGACCTGAGTCTGACGCGGACTCTGGGCCTGAAAGTCGGACGGGTGGTCCTCGATCCCGGTCATGGCGGTAAGGATACCGGGTCGATCGGACCGACCGGATTGCTTGAGAAGGACCTGGTGCTGGACGTTGCGCTTCGCCTCAAAGTGCTTCTCGAGGAACGCCTGGGCACCGACGTGGTTCTCACACGATCGAGCGACCAGTTCGTACCCCTCGAAGAGCGGACGGCAATCGCCAATCAACACAATGCGGATCTGTTCATCTCGATCCACGCGAATTCCAGCCGCAGCCGCCGGGTGGCCGGGTCCGAGACTTTTTTCCTGAGCTTCGCTTCGACATCAGATGAGCAGGAAGTGGCCAGTCGAGAAAACGCGGGCTCGCAGAGGAACATTCGGGAGCTGGAAGACCTGCTCAAGCAGATTGCTCTAGGCGACTATCACGCTGAATCCCGGCAACTGGCCGAGCTTGTCCAGTCGAATCTCCACAAGGGAATGCGTGCCCAGCGGCCAAACCAAAGGAACCGCGGCGTGAAAAAGGCACCATTCATCGTCCTGATCGGCGCAAATATGCCGAGCATCCTCAGCGAAGTGGCCTTCATCAGCAACACGGGCGACGAGAAGTACCTGAAACAAGATCGGGCCAAGTCCCACATCGCTGAATCCCTTTACCGGGGCGTAGCCGCCTACTTTCGCGCTTTGGGCACTCTTCCGCTGGAACGATCGGCCAGCGCCAAATAAGCAGAAAGACACCAACTCGCACGAGAAATGCAACCGCTGTGCTCCACTTGGTGTCCAACTGGATCATAGAGTGAATATGAGTCTCCTCAGGTGGTTTTTAATAGCTGTCGGCACCTGTTCTTGGCTTGCTGCTGCCCAGGCGCCAATTGAACCGCATTTTTCCGCCCTGCCGGGTTTCCGGATGGTCAGGCAAAAACACGTTGCCGGCACGGAACAAGCCGAACGCGTAGGATCTTACCGGTCGCCTGTTCTGACGGAATACGGACTGACCTCGTACTCGGTTTGGGAAGCCGTCCCGACGGCCGGCAAGGGCCAAAGCGCGTCCGTCGAGGTGTACGAGCTGCGCGATTCGACCGCCGCCTTCGGACTTTTTTCCATCTGGGACGAGAGCGAAGGGCGGGCGCCGGGTCGACGGTTGGACCTTCCGCAGGACAACCGGTATGACGGCGAAAATCTCGTGTTCTGGCGTGGCAGTCGATTTTTCCGACTGCAGCAAGAAGGCCAGCCGGAGAACAGGGAATCGGAGATGACGGCGCTCGCCCGGGCTATCATCCACGCGTTGCCCGGTGCCCAGGAACTGCCCGTCTCCGTCGTCCATCTGCCGGAGCAGGAAATCGAAGCGGGCACCGTCCACTTCTACCTGGGGAAGGAATCGCTCGCCCTCAACAAGGATTTCCCGAAACCGCTTCACACGGTCGTCGGCATGGAGGACGACATCGAGATCGCCTCTGCACAATACGCCCCGAACCACACGCCGCTGTTTCTGATCGCGTACCCGACACCCAAGCTGGCCTCCCAGTACTTTTTGAAAGTCCAGACGGCTCTGAGCTCGCATTTCTCGCAAAAGGGCGTCTACATCACCAAGTCTGGCGTGCTGATCGGGCTCTGCATTGGTTCGGAACAGGACGCTAACCGTATCCTGGGCCGCGTCAAATACACTCCTTCGGTGCAGTGGCTGGACGAAAAACCGGACCCCAACGCGAGCGGGATGCGATTTATCGTCCGCGCAATCCTTGGAACCGCCGTTTTTCTCATGATCACGCTCGGTATGGGCATTGTGGTCGGCTACGTCCGCTACCAGGTCATCCGGCGCTTCCCGAACCTCGGGAAAAAGGATGAGATGGTGCGGCTGAAGATCTCCGGACCCTGAGAATCCACCGATGCGCGAGGACCTGCGTCGACATCTGTCTAGCATCTACGGCGTGGCTTTGCAGGCTGTCGATCCCTTCACCGCCGTGACCCGTTTTGTTCGGCGGGAAGGGGACATCCTGCTCGTCGACGGGCGGCCGTACGATCTGACCGCCTATCGGTCTCTGTTCCTGGTCGGCCTGGGGAAAGCCGGCGTCCCGATGGCAGAGGCGGTCGAACAGGTTGCCGGAGAGCGTCTCAGCTCGGGCGTTGTGATCGTCAAATACGGGCACGGCGGCCGGCTCCGTGTCACCCGGGTGCTTGAAGCAGGCCACCCCGAGCCGGATGACGCCGGTCTCGAGGCGGCAGGCGAGCTTCTGGACTTCATTCGCCGAAACGTCGGCCCGCAGGATCTCTTGTTCGTGGTGATCTCTGGAGGTGGCTCGGCGCTCTCCCCCGCTCCCGCCTCCGGCATCACATTGGCCGATAAGAAGCGCGCTACCTCGCTTCTGCTTCGCAGCGGTGCCACGATTCACGAAATGAACGCGCTGCGCAAACACCTGAGCCGGATCAAGGGAGGCAGATTGCTGGCTCACGCCCGTGGAGCGGAAGTCGTCGCCCTGGTGCTTTCCGATGTGCCGGGGGATGAGTTGAGCACTATCGCCTCGGGCCCGACGATCCCTGATCCGACCACTTTTGCCGACTGCCTCGAAATTGTCGAGCGCTACGGACTGGGGGACGATTTTCCGCAGCCGGTCATGGACTTCCTGAAAAAGGGTGCGGCCGGAGGCCCCGGTGCACCCGAGGAAACACCCAAGATCGCCGACCCGGGGCTCAACTCGGCTCACAACGTGATTGTGGCGAGCAATATCCTCAGCCTGCAGGCGGCGGCCGAGGCGGCACGCCGGTTTGGTTATGTTCCGCTTATCGTCTCCTCGTCGATCGAGGGCAACACCGCGGATATCGCCGGAGTCCACGTCGCGGTCGCCCGGGAGGTTTTGAGAAGCGGCCAGCCAATCGCGCCGCCATGCTGCATCATCTCGGGAGGCGAAACCACGGTCAGAGTTCAAGGGGCGGGCAAGGGGGGCCGCAACCAGGAGTTCGCCCTCTGGTGCGCGCGTGCGATAGGCAGTTGGCCGGAGGACCGTGTCCTGTTCGCCAGCCTTGGCTCGGACGGAACGGATGGACCCACCGATGCTGCCGGCGCGATTGCGGCCGTCGATACAGAACGCCGCGGGGCCGGACTCGGGCTTTCGATCAAGGATTACCTGGCACGCAACGATTCCTACCATTTCTTTCAATGCCTTGGCGACCTGATTATCACCGGTCCGACCCGGACCAACGTCATGGATTTGCGTTTTATCCTGATCGCCTGAACTAGTCATCCTGTCTCATTCTGCCAACCGGGCCGAACAGCGGCGGATTCTGAACGGCGAATCCGCCCTACGACTGACTGCTTACGCAATGCGAGCGGTCGTAGGGCGGATTCGCCGTTCAGAATCCGCCGCTGTTCGGCCCGGTTGGCGGTCCCGCGCGCCTCCAGTTTTTTGGACGATATTCAATCAATTGAATGGTTTGCCGCGACAGCTCCGTGTCGCCATCCCCATAAGTCATTGAATTTAAATTATTTACCCAAACAAGTAAATAAGTGGAACAGTTGTTGCTTTTCTTGAAAACAACGGAGTCTATGTTAACCAACCACTTACCCCAGTAACCCCTTGGGGAGCGGTTCAGTTTATTCATTTTTCGAAAGGAAGGGACATCGTGAGAATCACACGCGTTCTGCACGTGTTTGTGGTGCTGGTGCTGCTCACGTTTGGTCAGTCTTTGGCGCAAAGCCTTTTTGGTACGATCGCCGGCAGTGTCGATGATCAGACCGGCCAGGTCGTGCCGGGAGCGACGGTCACTGTGACCAGCCGGGAAACCGGCGCCACCAGGACACAAGTCACGAGCGATGTCGGCAGTTTCAATTTCCCCAATCTGGCAATCGGCTCTTACGACATTTCCGCCGAGATGGCCGGCTTCAAGAAAACCATCCGGGAACGAGTCGACGTGAAATCCAACCAGGTCGTGAATCTGGTGGTGAGGTTGGAGGTTGGCGGAGTCGCGGAGGTCGTTTCGGTTGAAGCAGGAGCCGACCTCGTCAACACGACGTCGCCTCAGCTGGAAGGGTATCGGACGAGAAACGTCTCGGACATTCCGATAGCCGACTTGACCGGAAACCCGATCAATCTGGCGGTCATGGCGCCTGGAACGGCGACGCAGGCCGGCGGAGTAGTCGGCGAGGGTGGGTCGATTGGCGGCAATCGTCCACGGAACAATAACTTCACCGTTGATGGAGTCGACAACAACGACCCGAGCGTAACCGGTTCAATGTCGCCGGTCATTCAGGACGCAGTCGAGGA
>CAYQYP010000089.1:0-15065 GCA_964421755.1 uncultured Acidobacteriota bacterium | reverse complement strand
CTAATTCCACCGGAACCAACGCAGCGCGAGGGCAAAGCAGACGATGGCCCAGATCAGCAGTATCCCCAAGGCGAATCCCTGGGAAAGAAGCGACTGACCTTCGAGAATGACCGCCCTCAAAGCATTGATGAGCTGGGTCAGCGGAAGCGCCTGGATCAGTGGCTGCATGAATTGCGGGAATCTTTCCGAGGAGAAGAAAATCCCGGAACAGAGCCACATCGGGAGCATCACGACGTTCATGATGCCCGAAATCGTCTCGATTCGCTGGGCCCGCGAAGCAGCCAGGAGTCCCAGCCCGGCAAACGCAAGCGAGCCGATCAAGGCGACGAGGACGATGGTCGCTATGCTTCCCCGGACGGGTACCCCGAACACGAGGTGCGCGGCGATCAGCAGGAAAAATGCCTCGGGGATGAAGAAGATGAGACGCGGCCCGACAATCGAAAGGAGAAACTGCGAACGTGGCAAAGGTGTGGCCAGCAACCTCTTCAGCAGCTTCTTAATCCGCATGTCTACAAGCACGAACCCGATGCCCCACATGCCTCCGCCCATGAGGTTCATGCCGATCAGTCCGGGAACCAGGAAGTCAACGTACCGCGACCCGGGCGTTTCGACTTTTACCTCAGACGACGGAAAAGCGTCTTTTCTGCCCGCGGCCCGCTGTAATGCGTCATCGATCGCATCCCGGGCTACTTCCGCTTCAGGGTTCGACGGGTCGAAATGAAACTCGTATCCTCCGGAATTGGACCCCGCCACTACCACGAGTGTCTTGTTGGCTCTCAGGCGGTTCAAAGCGTTTTCCCGAGGTTGGACCGTGACCGTAAATCCCGGGTCTTTTCCAAGCGCAGTGATAACCTTGTCCGCGCCCGGTCCTTCGATCAAATCGAACTGGATCGCTTCGTCCCGAGAACTGGAGAAGGCTATCCCGAGTCCGATGACCATCAGGAGGGGGAACCCATACGTCCAGAAGATCGCCTCGGGTTCTCGCAGGAAGCCTTTCAGGTGGCAGATGATTAGCTGGAGCAGTGGATTGTGGCTACTCATCCCGGAGATACCTCCCGGTCAGGGTGACGAAAACGTCTTCAAGGTTGACGTGTCTTGTCGTAAGGCTATTCAACCGGCCCTGCCGGCGCTCGAGAAACTCGAGGACCGCCGGCACCGCCAAGTGTGGCTGGGTCACCGTCAGGAGGAAGCCCTCCGCTTCCTGAGTCGCCCTGATCACCGGCTCGAGCTCCAGAAAGTCCGCTGGCTGGATGCCGTTTGTCGTGTCCTTTTCCAGGCTGAACTCGATTACGTGCTCTCCGCCCAACTGCGAGATAAGCTGATTGGGCGATCCGTCAGCAATCACTTTGCCGTGGTCAACAACCGCAACCCGATCGCACAGCTTCTCGGCCTCGTCCATATAGTGCGTTGTGACGAGGACGGTTCGGCCGCGCTCCCGCAGATCCCGGATGACCTCCCACAAGCGACGGCGCGCCTGCGGATCCAGCCCCGTAGTCGGCTCGTCGAGGAACAGTAATTCCGGTTCCCCGACCAGCGCGGTGGCTACTGCCAGCCGTTGACGCTGCCCGCCCGACAAATCGCGGATCCACGAGTTTCTCTTCTCCTCAAGGGCGACGGTCGCGATGGCCTGCTCGACGGTCATGCCATGGCGGTAAAAACTCCGAAACAGCTGGACGATTTCCCAGACTTTCAGCTTTTCCTGGAATCGCGTCTCCTGCAGCGTAATCCCGATGCGCTGTCGCAGGTGTTGGTCTTCAGTGGTGCCCCATCGGGTCCCCAGGACTTCGACCTCGCCCGAGGTAGGCTCGAGAATCCCTTCCAGGATTTCAACCGTGGTGGTTTTTCCGGCTCCGTTGGGCCCCAGGAGCCCGAAGCACTCACCGGTTTTTACTTGCAGGTTCAGGCCGTTGAGGGCGTCGACGGCCTTCTTGCCGGTCTCATACCGTTTGTAGAGTTCGCTGCAGACTATCGCGTGAGTCATCGTGCCCCACCGTTCCGCTCGGGCCAGTTGGACGAAAAGTACTATTTTAGCGGGAAAGCGGGGCAAGAGACAGACGGCCAAACGCCGCTTCCGCAAATCGACCAGTTGGACGAAGCCGTGGGTCCACCTTCCAGTGGAACAACCTCCCTGGAAGTGGGGGCAACGGATAGTCGCCACTGGTATCATGGTGGCTGCTGGCAGGAGGGATAAGGCATGGTTGATAGTCTGTTGCTGTTCGCGGTTCTTCTCGTTGCGCAGTCCGCAGCCCCGAACGATCCAGTTTTCGAACAGATCACCGTGGACGACACCAGTACCCGTCCCGTCAACCCGTGGGGTAAAGCCGTGGGTGATCTGAATGGTGATGGGCGCCCCGATCTGGTGACCGGCGGCCAGAAGAGCGGCGGCTTGGTCTGGTACGAAAATACAGGCGACATGCACCGTTGGCCGCGCCACCTCGTGGAAGACGGGGGCGGGTTTTCCACCGACCACGAGGTTTGCGATCTCGATTCGGACGGCGATCTCGACCTCGTTTCAATCAACAGTGGAGTCCGCTGGTACGAAAACCTGGACGGACGTGGTCAAAAATGGCGCCGGCATGACGTTTCGACGACCAGGGTTCACGACATAGAAGTTGCGGACCTGGACGGGGACCGGAAGCTCGATATCGTGGCTCGTGACCAGAAGGAGTTCGGTGACGGCTCCAAGGTCTTCATTATGCGCCAGGAGTCCGGCCAAGGTTTCGCGGCACCGGTCGCCGAGGAGGTCCCCAACGGCGAGGGTCTGAAACTTTCAGACCTGGACAAGGATGGCAAACCGGACATCGTGATCAACCAGGTGTGGTTGAAGAACGGCAATTCGCTGGGGAGAGCGGATCGGTGGACAACGCATGCTTACACCCGCTCGTACGACTGGCCCAACACCTTCATCGACACCGCCGATTTCAATGCGGACGGGCGTGAAGATCTCGTCCTGTCGCCATCGGAGCGAGACCAGCACCGGGGGCAACGGATCGCCTGGTTCGAGGCACCGAGCGATCGGACTATGCTATGGACCGAGCACATCGTCATGCCGGATGTACAGGCCGTCTGGCATTTCGTTGGCGCAGCTGATCTCAACGGAGACAAGCGGCCGGACATCGTTTCGGCGGAGATGAACCAGGGCGACGATCCCGACCTTGTCCTGGCCTTCCTGAACGGGGGACGCGGAGAGTCATGGCGACGCGTGGATATCGCGTCCACTGGCTCGCACAGTATGCGGCTGGCTGATCTCAACGGAGACGGCCGGGTCGATCTCTTCGGCGCGAACTGGAACGCTGCGCTGGATCCACGCGGGGCGCCGCCCGAAATCTGGATTAACCGTGTTGCCGGGAGCACGAAGACGATTACCAGGGCCCAGGCGCACTCTCACAATGATTATGAACATGCCCGCCCACTTCTCGATGCGCTCGATCGCGGTTTTTGCAGTATTGAAGCAGATATTCACCTGGTCGGCGATCAGCTTCTGGTCGCCCACGATCCCGAGGATGTGAAACCCGGGCGGACGTTGGAGGCGCTCTACCTTGCTCCGCTGGCCGAGCGGATTAGAAACAAACGGGCGCCGGACGGTTCGGGCCCGTGTAACTTTACTCTTCTGATCGATGTGAAAACCGAAGCCGAATCCACATGGACGGCCTTGAACCGCGTATTGAGCAAGTACCGGGACATTCTGACTCTCTTCGGCGAGGGCGCCACCGCCCGGCAGGGGCGCCTCACTGTTATTGTCTCGGGCAACCGCGCGGCGTCGCTGATGCTCACCGAGAAGACACGACTGGCCGGATTGGACGGGCGCATGGGCGACCTCGATCTCGGGCTGCATCCCTCGGTCATGCCACTAATAAGCGACAACTGGACCCGTTACTTTGCCTGGAACGGCCGGGGATCCCTGCCGGCCAAGGAAGAGAAGGATCTTAGGGCGATTGTCGAAAGAGCGCATCGTCTTGGATACCGAGTGCGGTTTTGGTCCGCGCCCGACAATCTGGCCGGCTGGACGCTGTTCAAGCAGGTCGGGGTCGATTTTATCAACACGGATGATCTTAACGGGCTCGGTCGCTTCCTGGGCCAAACGCCGCCCGACAACTGAACCCGCTTACTTCGCTGAGCGCTGCGAGGGTGTTGAAAATGTTGACTCTTCTATTAAATAGGCGGATAGACCGGCGAGTTCCCGGCGGAGGGCGCGATCGAATCGCGATCGAATGGAGCCGCGCACGACAGCGAGAGAAGCGAGCGAGTAAGCGGACCACCTGACTCGCTCCACTGCTTCGTGTTTGAATGTCTCGACTTAGCGAATGACTGGTGATCCGCTTACTCTCGCTCACTGCCGTTGGCTTTCGTGCGCGGCTCCATTCGATCTCGCCCTCCGCACGACATCAGCCCATAACAAGTCCGTCAATACCTGTGGGCCGAACGCACTTCTCCGACCTTATGCAACACCCTCGCTGCGTGCGCGGCTCTGAGAAGACCGGCGCTGCGTGGGCCAAGGAGTTTCGGGGACACAAAACTTAATTCCTTTGCGAACGGTGAGACCAGAGGTGGCGTCTGGGGAATTAGGTATTATGTCCCCGAAACTCCGCGTGCTTCGGCGATCAGCCGATTCTTCAGATCGAACAGGCCTGACTCGAGACCGACCGGGTACATTTCCGGATTGAGCCGTCGCTTGACCCGATCATCGAGGCTGCTCAGTTGGGCCAGGGTTCGGGCGCGACCCTGCGCACAATCAGGTGTGTCATAAACCTTCTGGCCGCCGCGGAATATCGGGATCAGCAAATCCTCGCTCCTCGTCTGCTCGCTAAATGACCTGCGTCGGGTTGCATCCGCGGGGTCCACGATGTCCAAGGGAGCAGGCCCTCGTTCCGCCAACTGCCCGCCAATGTCATAGATCGCATCGGCAACGGGTGTTCCCTTAGCGGAGTAGAACCGCCTCACCTGCAAAATCCCTGGATTCGACACCTTGGCGGTCTGCTCGGAGAGTTTCAGAGTGTAACGCCAGCCGTCTGCGGAATCGCGGATGGCCGACAGCTTGTAAACGCCCCCGAGGGCAGGCTGGTCGTACGCCGTCGCAAGCCTCGTCCCGACTCCCCAGACATTAATGGCCGCTCCCTGCTGTTTGAGGCTCTCGATGATCGTTTCGTCCAGATCGTTGCTGGCCACGATGACCGCCTTCTCGAGTCCGGCCGCGTCGAGGATCCTCCGGGCCTCCTTGCTCAGGTGCGCGAGGTCTCCGGAATCCAGCCGTATCCCGGCCAGCTCATAGCCTTGTTTGCGTAGTTTCACGCCGATCTCGGCCGCACGCCGCACGCCTTCGAGAGTGTCGTAAGTGTCGACAAGAAAGATGCAGTTGTTAGGCATTGCCTCTGAGTAGCGCTCGAACGCCTCCAACTCGCTCTCGAAGGCCATGACCCAGCTGTGGGCGTGCGTTCCTTTCACGGGGATGCCGAAAAGCTTGCCCGCGAGCACGTTCGACGTGCCTGAGCAGCCTCCGATGAAAGCGGCACGGCTGGCTGACAATCCGCCATCAGGCCCCTGGGCGCGCCGCAGGCCAAATTCCAGGATCGGGTCCCCTTTCGCGGCCAGGAACATCCGGGCAGCCTTGGTGGCGATAAGCGTTTCGAAATTAATGCAGTTGAGCAGCGCGGTTTCGAGCAGTTGGCAGTGAGCAAGCGGTCCCTTCACGCGAACGAGCGGTTCGTTCGGGAAGACAACCGTACCTTCCGGAATCGCATCGACATCGCACCGAAGCGAAACACCGCGCAGGTATTCGAGGAACGCTTCCTCGAAAATCGGTTTGCCGTCGTTCCCCTTGAAACCACTGAGATAGGCCAGGTCGTCCTCATCGAATCGAAACCGGCCGATGAACTCAATTGCGGTCAGGAGCCCGCAGCAAACGGAGAATCCCGAGTTGAAAGGATGACTTCGGAAAGAGAGGTGGAAAACCGCTTCCTTGTCCTGTATTCCCGATCGCCAGTACCCGTAAACCATGGTCAACTGGTAAAAATCGGTCAGCAGCGCCAAGGATTGCCCGTAGACTTCAAGGTGACTCATAGTTTCGGGGACATAATACTTAATTCCCTTACCGTCCTGCGCTCATCTTGCCGTTCGCAAAGGAATTAAGTTTTGTGTTCCCGAACCTCCCACCCGCAACGTCAAAACTGCTTCTTCCACGCACCCGAAAGCTTGATATACTCTGGCGCCTCTGGAGCAGGGAAACGCCCTGCAGAGGCAGTACCATGAAGTTCGAACAAAAAGCATTTCGGGAGAAGAGGTCGTTTTCAATCGAAGAGCACGGAATTAACTGCGAGATCGTCAAAGCCAGGCACCACAAAGAACACTTTGTCCCTTACGAGCATCTCCTGAAGGAACGCAGGCGAAGGGTCCAGGCCATCGGCTGGTTCTTCTATTCAGCTGGTTTGTGCGCTGCGGTAGCCGTCTCGTCGGTGATTCTTAAACTCACCGGGCACCCCTTGCATTTGGGGTTCGCACTTATTTGCGCCTTGCTGGCTTTGTTATCTCTCCTCGCCTATCAGCTGACCAGAAAACAATATGTCTTGATTGGGGTCGCAAACGGTCGGGAGTTGGTCTTTCTGAAGGACAATCCAAGTCCGGTCGAGCTTCAGGATTTCATCAGGGAGGCATTTTCGCGACGGGATTCCTACCTGCGGGATCACTATTTCTACCTCGATCCCGGGGCCGATCCGGAGCGCGAGCTTAGGAGAATGCGCTGGCTGATCGAACAGCGGGTGGTGACCGAGACGGAACTGTCCGTGAAGAAACGGGAACCTAGCCCCGCCGTCGAATGGCGGGTCAACTGAGCGGTTTGAACACGCCGACCCCAAGGACGCGACGTTTTCTTTGTCGCTGCTGTCCTTGAAGTCCTTGTTGTCCTTGGGGTCGGCGTGTTTGTTAAGTCTCGCCCGCCATCCGAGCCGCCATGGCAGCATCTACATCAGCCCCCAGGTGGACCACGTCTTGCAGGGCGTGCACCAGGGAGTCCATTGAAGCGCTTTGCCAGACGTTCCTCCCGAAGACTATGCCTTGAGCCCCGGATCGAATCGAGTCCGAGGCGACCTGCAGTAGATCGCGCGACGTGCCCATCTTCGGTCCGCCCAGCACCATGACGGGCACCGAAAGGCGCCTGACCATCTCCGCGAAAAGCCTTGGGTCGCCCGAATAGGGGACTTTCAGCACGTCAGCACCCACTTCCAGAGCGATTCGCGCCGCATGCTCGAGCAGTTCCGGGTCGTTTTTCGCTTCGCCCGGAACGAGGTCTCCCCATAGGACCGGCTCGACCATGAGGGGAAGGCCGGCCTGGTCGCATTCCTCTGCGAGCTTGCCGACCAGTTTGAGGTTCTCGAGCTGCTTGTCGCGCTCCAAACCCCAGACGAGAACGACCTTCAGGCAATCGCAGTCGTAACGGAGGGCAAATTCCACCGAGGAAATCATCCCGGTCTCGGTGACCGCTGCCGGGCGACCGGGGATGGGCGTGAACAACGCGTAGTCCACGGTCAGAATGCGGGCCGGGACATCGCGGCGCTCGAACATCCCGGCCGAGATCTTGGCCAGACCGGGTCCCAGCAAAACGGCATCCACCTGCAGCGCTATGAGCCGCGCGAGAACCGCGAGAGGATCGGTAAGACCGGGAATGGCACCGAGAGCGATTCCGTGATCGACCGGAATGGTGACAGATTTTCGACTGGTTGGATTAACCAGGTGCGAGAGCCGAATTTGCTTGCCGCTCATCTTCCTTCCTTTCGTCACGTTTCGGATCTGCGGGAACAGGCAGTTTAACCGACAAGCCGGGCGGAAACCACGCGGAATTCTGGTAAGATCCTGCTACCCGCCTTGGCGGTTGAAGGAGGTTAGCAAGCGATGGCCAGCCAGAAGATAGTTCGACAGTCTCTTCCTCGCCGCGATTTCCTTTCCTTTTCCGCATCACTCGCGGCTGCAGGTATCGCGGCTCCAACCATGGCAGCCGGCGCGTCCCTGGCCGCGAGCCCGGCCGTACCGGACGCAGCGGCAACGGGGAGCCCGGTTATGAAAATTGCCGAAATCTTCGGCCCGCCCGCTACTCCCCTTTGGAAGATGGCCAAGCAGTGCGGCATTGACTACGTGGTCGGGACCTTCGGCGGCCGAGACTGGGATAGCGAACGCAAGCCGGACGAAAGACCGTGGAGCTACGGCCCGCTATCGCGGCTGAAGAAAGCGTATGAAGACGGGGGCTTCAAACTCGAGGTGATCGAGAATCGCCCACCGTTGACCAAGGCCAAACTCGGCTTGGAGGGACGCGACCAGGAGATCGACCAGGCGTGCGACCTCATCGTCAACATGGGCAAGCTCGGGATTCCCGTCTGGTGTTACGAGTGGATGCCGGTGATCAACTGGATGCGAACGTCCACGAATATCCCCACTCGCGGAGGCGCCATTGTCACCGAATTCGATTACGAGCAGGCGAAGACCCAGCCCTTGACCGAGTACGGCGAAGTATCCGAAGAAACCCTCTGGAAAACCCTCAAGTACTTCCTCGACCGCGTGGTGCCGGTCGCGGAAAAGGCGAAGGTGAAGCTCGCGATGCATCCTGATGATCCGCCACTGTCCCCGATCCGCGGGCTCGGTCGAATCATGCGCAGTGTGGAGAATTACCAACGTTTGCTCGACATGGTGCCCAGCCCCGTCAACGGGATTACGCTCTGCCAGGGCAATTTCACCCTCATGACGAACGATCTTCCCGCCGTAATCCGTCAATTCGGGCGACAGAAGAAGATCTTTTTCGTCCATTTCCGGGATGTGCAGGGGACAGTCACCAAGTTCCACGAGACGTTCCACGACGACGGCAAAACCGACATGGCCGCCTGCCTTCGCGCCTATCGCGACATCGGCTTTGACGGCGTCTGCCGTCCGGATCACGTCCCGACCATGGAAGGCGACAGCAACAAGAACCCGGGCTACTCGTCGATCGGGCGACTGTTCGCGATCGGGTACATCCGCGGACTGGTACAGGCGGTTTACTCAGAGCCCGGATCGTAACGACAACGAGTCCGCCTTTCGGAGCCGCGCGCGAAAGCGAGGGTGTTGAAAATGTTAACTATTAATAGGCGGAAGGATCGGCGAGTTCCCGGCGGAGGGCGCGATCGAATCGCGATCGAATGGAGCCGCGCACGAAAGCGAGAGAAGCGAGCGAGAGTAAGCGGACCAGCTGACTCGCTCCACTGCTTCGTGTTTAAATGTACCTACTTAGCGAATGATTGGTGGTCCGCTTACTCTCGCTCACTGCCGTTCGCTGTCGTGCGCGGCTCCATTCAATCTCGCCCTCCGCACGACATCAGCCCATAACAAGTCCGTTAATACCTGTGGGCCGAACGCACTTCTCGACCTTATGCAACACCCTCGCTGCGTGCGCGGCTTCGATACCAAGAGCCAGGGCTCCCCTTAGAAATCCGGCGCTCCGTTCAGTTTCATTTCCTTGGTCTTGAACTCCGCGCTGAAATTGGCGGGACCGATTCGGGCCAACAGCTTGATCTTCTCATCAGCCAGCGGGCCGATCTCCTCTTTCGGGAAAATGAAGAACACCATGAGCCCTTCGTCGGTTCTCGAGGCCTGTACCCGATCGGGAATCACCGACCGCTTGTTCCCGACGAGCAGCCTGGCACTGTCTCGAAGACGGTTCAGAGTGGTTGGATCGTCCGGATCACCGATATCCTGCCCCATCTCCGGGACAGCCAGCGCCGCGATTACGTAGCTGTCTTTTGCGCGCTCCACGCCGGGCGGTGTTTCAATGCCTAGCCTTGCGAACGCGAGGCGAACGGCTGAACTGCTCTGCCACCGAACGGTGATTTCTGATGCCGTTCGAACTCCGCGACCGCCGCCACCGCCACCACCCGGGATGGGCGATCCACCGCCGCCGCCGGGGATGGGTATGCCGCCGGGGATCGGGCTGGAAGTACCACCTGACCTTCCTACCGGCTCCACATATCGCACCTTGACTCGCTGGGCCCAAGGCGAAGCGGTGAGGACCTGACGGGCATCGTCCTCGGTCCACTGTTCGGCCGGCTTCTTTCGCCAGTCGTCGTCCCCCGCCAGGAGCGCAGGGCCCAGAATGAGAACCAGGGCAACAGCTACGGAATGGATTGACTTCATCGACGAATCACACCTCTTTAAACAGTGGATGCGTCAAAAACGAAAACGGATCAGACGATTGCGGATTTCGGATTGCGGAATGAAAAGCCAAGACAACGCCTGTTCGATCGCCCATAGCCGAGGGCCACGGTTTTGGCTCTCTATTCCGCAATCAACAATCCGAAATCGTATTACTTGGCAGGGCCGAGCGTCATGATGATGTCTTTTGCCGCCTGTTCGGACGCGCCCGGTTTGAGCGTCAGATTGCAGTGACAGGCGCCTTTTTGAGCAGCGGGCGTATACAGAGTCCAGATGGTTGACGGCGGAGTCGGCCCGATCTTCATTCCCTTGGTCTGGTAGAAAACCCGCTGGGCGGTATTCTCGAACATCTTCTCGATCTTGCGGATCTTCATGTCGAGCTCGTTGAAGGGAGCGACCTTATAGTCTTGTTCCCACATCACCTGGATGTAGAGAGTGTCTTTCGGGTCCCGGGCCGAGCTCGTAAGCATGGTCCCCACCTTCCAGTCCGCCGGGACCAGAACCTGGCAAGCGCCTTTGTCGTCTTTGATTGCCTTGGTTGCCGCCCCCTGTGCGGCGAGAAGTGAAGCGGAGAGTATCAATAGTCCGAGAGTCATGGGCCTCCTTCGGAGGGCCTGTCGCTGAGCCGCCCATCGACTCGGCGACCCGTTCCCCCTGCAGGCCGGATTATAGAACAAACTCGGACGCCTTGGAGCTGACAGCTGATCGACTCCGACCCGGTGTCCCGCACCTCCGGACGCCTGACGTGTCGTTTTGGAATAAAAAAACCGTGTTTACCGTATTATCGTGTGCCAAGCGGACTGAATGACTGAAACCGAGGCACTTGAAAAGGTTCTGGCGGGCGAGAACGAGCACTACGCCGTGCTGTTCCGTCTTTACTCCAAACGGGCATTCGGACTCGCTTTTCAGTATCTGCGGTCAAAGGAAGATTCGATGGATCTCGTGCAGGATGCTTTTGTGAAAGCTTTTCAGAACCTTCATCGTTTTGACCGGGCGCGCAGTTTCGGCCCTTGGCTGCTCCGCATCGTCCGAAACCTGGCTGTCGACATCCTGCGAGCCCGGAGGGAAGATTCGTCCGACGATGTCGAGCGAGCTGCCTCGAACTGCGGCTCGCAGGAGGACGAGGTCCTCAAGGGCGAATTGTGGCGTGCCTTCCTGAAACTTGATCGGGGAGAGCGGGAAATCGTGTTCTTGCGTGACTACCTTGGACATGACTATGCCGAAATGGCGCATATCCTGAACATCCCAGTCGGTACAGTCATGTCCAGGCTGCACCGGGCGCGGAAAGAACTGGCGGCACAGCTCCTGGGAGGGTCAGCATGAACTGTGACGAGCTCGACATCTTCTTGAGCGGGTATATCGATAACGAATTGACCCAGCAGGATAGCCAGCGCGTCCAGGTTCACCTTGAAGATTGTGCCCGGTGCCGCCGGACCATCCATGAACTTGAAGAGGTTCGGCGGCGCGCCGGCGGCCTCCCTATTCCCGAACCGACCAGAAAGGAGATGGCAGAGATGGAGAGCTACGTGATGGAAAGGCTGTTTCGCAGATTCGGGTGGCTGATCGTCACCGCATGGGTGACGGGCAGTGCGGCCTATGGGATCTACGAGTACGCGTCTTCGCCCGGAGAACCGCTCCTTCAGAAGGTGGCCGTTTTCAGCCTGATCCTTGGGATCGCCATGCTGTTTCTGTCGGTCCTGCTGGAACGCGTTCGAGAAGCCAAAACCGATCGATACAAGAGGATTCAAAAATGACCATTACCACAACCGATACCATTCCGGAACGACAGATCAAACGGACCCTCGGAGTGGTGCGCGGCAATTCGGTCCGGGCGCGGCACATTGGGAAAGACATCATCGCGGTTTTCAAGAACATCGTCGGCGGGGAGATCCATGAATACGTCAAGCTGATGGCCGAGACCCGCGAACAGGCGCTCGACAGGATGGTTGCCGAAGCCGAAGAGCTCGGGGCCAACGCGATCGTCGGCGTCCGCTTCACGACATCAATGATTGCCGCAGGCGCGGCGGAGCTGCTTGCCTACGGCACTGCGGTAGTGGTTGAGTAGCACACCAGGGGAATCCATGCGAGAAACGCTCATTCGTTGTCTGCAATTCATCACAACCATCCTCATCACTTTCGGCGCTGCGCTGGCGCAGCCACAGCCCGCTCCGCCCGCTCCGGCGCCGCCCGCGATAACCGACCTGGACGCCGCGAAGCTTCCTTACTCGTATTCCATCGCCGGATTGGAGGACCAGGGCGCATTCACTTTGCTCGTGAACGAGGAAACGGTCGGTAACACCGACTTCGTCTGGCGCAAGGACGGCAGCTACGAAAGTCACTTCTCGCTCAAAGTCGCAGGGCAGTCGATGCAAGTCGACTGCGTCATTGCGCCCGGAGCCGACGGCGTCTGGAAGCGGTTGGAGATCAAGAGCAGTCGAGGTACCCTCGTCGTTGAGCGCGAGGGCCGGCTGGCCACCTCGTCGTTCCAGGAACGCAAATCCACCGCCCAGCTCAAAGAGAAATCCCTTCTGTTCGACAACTATGGTCCGGGTTTGTGCGCCGCAATGCTTCGCGAGTACGACTCCGCCAAAGCCGGCAAGCAGGAGGTGACCGTCTGCATCGGCGGGTCAGGCGCCGTCGCCAGCAGCCTGGAGCGCCTGGATGCTATCGAGAAGGTGGTCGCAGGGAAGGATCTTCGGTTCTCCCGTTACCGTCTGACGATCCAGACCCTTGAAGTCGATCTCTGGGTGGGTCCGGACGGCAGAGTTGTCCTGGCGAACGTGCCGGTTCAAAAGGCAGTCTTCGTCCGCAAGGGCTTCGAAGAACTGGCTGCAAAGACGGTTGAAGATCCCCTGCTGTCCAAGGCAACCTTCGAGGTGACGACCCAAAAGGACGTCATGGTTCCATGTCGGGACGGTGTGAAGCTGGCGACCGACGTCTACTTGCCGCAAACCGAAGAGAAGGCGCCTCTCATCCTCTATCGGACGCCGTACGGGAAGGCGTTGATGGAGCTCAACGGCAAGTACTGGGCACGGCGCGGATACGCCTGCGCGATCCAGGACTGCCGCGGTCGTTTCAAGTCCCAAGGCACTTGGGTTCCCTTTATGCACGAGGCCGAGGATGGGCATGACGCAATCGAGTGGCTGGCGGTACAGCCGTGGTGCAGCGGGAAAGTAGGCATGATAGGCGCATCCTACGTGGGATGGGTGCAGTGGTGGGCCGCGAGCGAGAAGCCCCCACACCTCACCACGATCATTCCCAATGTCGCTCCGCCCGACCCGCACTACAACATACCCTATGAGTACGGAGCGTTCTTCCTGGTCGGCTCAATCTGGTGGGCGCAAGTCCTTGAGAGCGAGGCGACGGCTGACCTGTCCGGCAGAAAGCTGTCTGAAATCAGCGAAAGCAATTACAGCAAGGTCCTCAACACTCTCCCGGTCATCGACCTCGACAAGGTCCTGCTCAAGAAAGAAAACCCTTATTGGAGAGACTGGATCCGCCATGGCGAAGAGGCGAATTTTTGGCGGAAAGCGAATTTTCTGGGGAAGCTCGAGAGCTTTAACATTCCCGTTTTTCACCAGTCGGGATGGTTTGACGGCGACGGGATCGGTACCAAGCTGAACTACCTGAAGATGCGGTCCTTTGGTCACGCGAACCAGAAGATGATCGTCGGTCCGTGGGGACACACCGACACCTCCACGCGCGGTCTCGGCGAGAAGGACTTCGGTAAAGACGCCGCCCCTGATCTGCAGCGCGAGTACGTTCGCTGGTTCGACTTCTGGCTCAAGGGCGTCAAGAATGGACTCGAATCCGAACCACTGGTGAAGCTGTTCGTCATGGGGTCCAACAAGTGGCTGACGGGGAGTGCCTACCCGCTCGAAGCAACCGAATTCCGAAAGCTGCTGCTCTCGAGCGGCGGGAAGGCGAACAGTGGAAAAGGCGATGGACGGCTCGTCTGGCAGCTGCCCGCCGAGTCGTCTCCCTTCGATCAGTACACGTACGACCCGGCCGATCCGACTCCCGATCCTTCGTTCTACCCGACACGCAGCCAGGAGGAGCTGAAGAAATCGGTGCTTTCAGCGGAGGAGGAGAAGAAACGCATGAAAGGCTTTCACCGCGAGACGGTGGACAAGCGAAACGATGTCCTCGTCTATCTGAGTGAGCCGTTCGAGGGACCGCTGACCTTCTGCGGCCCGGTCTCTGCCGTAATCTACGCCTCGTCTTCGGCGAAGGATACGGACTGGTTCGTGGCACTGAGCGAGGAGAAATCCGATGGCGAAATCTTCGGACTTTGCCGGGGGAAAATCAGGGCCCGCTATCGCAACTCACCCTTCAAACCCGACATGATCAAGCCGGGCGAGGTCGTCGCCTACACGCTTGACCTCTGGCACACGGGAATCACCATCCCGAAAGGGAGCCGGCTGCGGGTGGAGGTCGCGTCCGCCCTGTTTCCGACGTTCTCGCGAAATCTGAACACCGGCGGGAATAACGAAATGGAGACGAGGTTCATCAAAGCCGAGCAGAAGATCATGCACTCGGCGGACTACCCGAGCCACATCCTTCTGCCAGTCATCCCGGAGGGGAAGTGAAAAGGATAGCGAGCTGAACCCGAAGCCCGTTCTTTATGGAGTAGGGCGGCAGAAGCTGCACCTTACACGTATTTCGTCCCCGGAACCGGCATTTCATATTTCGGCCGTCCTGATCCGGCCAAAAGTACGGGACGGAATCGGCCCTCGGAGCGCGGACATCTTGTCCGCACTGGGATCGCGGACGTCCCGTCCGCGCGGCGGGCATCTTGCCCGCCGTTGACGTTGTTCGATCTGCTGCGATCTCCGAGAACGCCGGGCAAGATGCCCGGCGGGCGGGCAGGATGCCCGCGAACCCAGTGCGGACGGGACGTC
>CAYQYP010000088.1:0-19344 GCA_964421755.1 uncultured Acidobacteriota bacterium | reverse complement strand
CGGCAAAGGGAGTCCGAAGTGTTATCAGGACGCCCGGCGACGCCGCTTTCCCCTGTGCCAGATCTCGCAATTCGGGCTGCTCGGTCAGGCTGGACCCCTGCGCAGGGGTAAAGCGGCGTCGCCGTGCGTCCGCAAACCGCGCGGCCTGCCCTCTGCCGCCGCACTCCCAAAAAAGGCCGCGCGCTGGAGCACGCAGAACTTCCCACCCGACTTTTTCACGCCTTCTGACGGGCGACTGGGCGTTTTCCGTTGTTGTCCTTCGCTCTGGTTTAAGATGGGTGGTATGTGCGACCGGGACAATGTGATCGCAGGGGTTCAGGAGGGGTACGACCGGTGGGCGGAGGTTTACGACCGCGACGGAAACCCGCTGCAGGCCCTTGAGCAGCCGCACTTTCAACGGCTGATAGGTCCCGTTCGAGGTTTGAAGATCCTGGACCTGGGGTGCGGAACGGGCCGTCATTCACTGTGGCTGGCAAGCCAGGGCGCGATCGTCACGGCTCTCGACTTCTCCGAGGGGATGCTAAACGAGGCCCGCCGGAAACCTGGCGCGGCTAAGGTTCGCTTCATGCATTTCAATCTTCAGGCACCTCTCCCGTTCGAGTCGGGCTCGTTCGACCGCGTGGTCAGCGGCCTCGTCTTGGAGCATATCGATGACCTTGCCGGCTTCTTTGGCGAAGCTTACAGGGTTCTGGCGACCGGAGGCTTTGCCGTCATTTCTGCGATGCACCCGGCCATGATGTTGCGCGGGACACAGGCGCAATTCAAGGACCCTGGTTCGGGCGAAGTGGTGCGCCCCGGCAGTCTGCCACATCAGCTGAGCGACTTCATCATGTCCGCCCTGGATGCGGGCTTCAGCCTCGAGCATTTCGTGGAAGACGCGGCCGATGCCGAACTTGCGACTCGTTTCCCGAGGGCCGAGAAGTACCTGGGCTGGCCCATGCTCGCGATCTTCCGGGTCGCAAAAGAACAGCCGAGAGCGAAGTAATCAGGCGCCTGCTATTGCGCTGATGCTGTTGAGTCCGCAGGGGATCAGGCCAAGTCGCGCCGGTAGATATTGAAATTCCTGGTCACTCGGGCGCCCAGCTTCTCCGCGGTGCGGCGCGATGGCCAATTATCGTCGAGAACCACCGTGTAGCTCGCGGTCTTGTACCCTCGCTCCATCATGCTGAGATAGCTCTTGGCTGCCATCGCAAGATTGATACCGCGACCTCGCTGACTCTTCCTCACGCCGATCACCAGCAGGACCCCGTGGTCGATTTCCCTGAGGCAGGTCTGAAAGTCCCGGAGGTTTTCCTCGATCGGCTTACCTCTCATCCGGTGGAATGCCTGGTTCAGGTCGGGCGCGGCATAGACAAAACCGACAGGTTCGCTGTCAACCTCGGCGAACACCAGGAAGTCTCGAACAAGCATGTCCTTCAACCCGATGGTTAGCTCTCCCATAACTTCTGGGGATAGCGGCATGAACCCCCAGTGAGATTGGAAAGTCTCATTGAAGAGCTGGGTGAAAAGCCCGTTCTCTTCCTCCAGCTGGTCCAGGTCCCAGTTGCGGAGTCGGACTCCCGCGTCCAACGCTCGCTCGATCATCTCGCTGTAACGGCGGGACAGCTGGGGCGAAAACGTAACCCGGTACTCCACGCATCCCTGCTCGGTTCTAAAACCTGCGCTCTTGATGTAGCCGTGATAGTACGAGGGATTGTACGTATGAAACAGGGTCGGCACCACATCGTAGGCATCGATCGTCGGAGGAAGTTGCCACCCCGGCAGCAGCGAGAGCCGCGCCGCTTGGCAACCGCGCGATCGCAACCAGTTGCCAGCCTCTTTCATGAGGTCGTCAACCGCCGTTTCCTGGTTCGGAGGCGCCTCGAAGAACAGCAGATGACCCATCTGCTCGTTGCGGTGTCGCACGTAAGTCTCGTCTTTGACGGCAGTCAACGACGCCAGGATGCCTTCGCCTTCCTGTGCATAAAACGTCTGCACCGCGGCATTTGCGGCTGCCGGCCCCCGGCCCGTCAACAGAGCCTCGAAATGATGCGGATCAGGTGGTACCCAGCAGGGCGAGTCCCGATACACTTCATGCCAGAAGTTGATACATGCGGTAGCTTCCTCGGACGTGCGCAGTAATCGGACTTGCATACACGAATTCCCCTATCAAGATGCCTGGGCGAAAGCCGCGTCGGGACGACCATTTCAAGGCTGCAGCGGCTGTCAGGCTGGTTTGTTGGAAGTTGACGTACTAGTTGTGTACCCATTTTTAGCCGACTCGAGTCTCTCGATCAAGCGGTCACCGATCGGCCGTCGTAAGCCCGCCGGGCAAACGGCTTGGTCAAGGAGTCGGGCCGTATCCGGAAATCAGCTTTTCCAAAGAGCAGGCAAAGGGGGATAATGGCGGCCGCCATCGGGCTCAGGCTTTACGTTGCGCTGTGTCTTGTTAATGGCAGGGATGTTCTTGCTTTCGGGGGAAAGGCGATGACGTTCTCAGTTAGGATTCGATCTTTTCCGGCCAGACGGCTCATCATGATTGGCACCCTGGCATTTGAGACTATTTCTGGCTGGTCATCGATAGAGGCCGGCACAAATCGTTGGAGCCCTGTTGGTCCCGCAGGAGCGACGGTAGACAAGATAGCGGTGTCGCCCGTCAATACCAACTTAATGTACATCTCGCTGGCATCAGATCTGTACCGATCCAGCGACTCGGGAGCGCACTGGATCAAAGCCGACCTGGGGCTCAAGGGGCAAGTCAATGCGCTGGTCGCGGACCAGTCGAATCCGGACGTCGTTTTCGCCGGGACTTCCACCGGTGTGTACAAGAGCTCGGACCGAGGAGCTACGTGGATCTCGATAAAGCGTGGTTTGGGGCACGATTATGTCGGGCTTCTGGTGGCCGATCGACTGAATAACCTTTACCTCGTGAATTCGGAACGCGATTCGACACCGACCGAGCTCTATACGAGTCGAGATGGAGGCGTGACCTGGGACCTGCTTGGCTCCGATCCCGCTTTCACGCACAATAGCAGTCATCCTGGATGCCTGGTCGTTGACCCTCTGAATCCCGATGTGCTTTACCGGTCCAGGGGCGGGTCTTACCGGAGTCTCGACGCCGGTCGAACCTGGACCCCGATCGCTGTCGGGGTGGCGCGGATGCTGGCGGTCGATCCCCTCAATCCGAACACGATCTATGGGGCGGGTGCCGGTCTATTTCGAAGCGACGACCGCGGAGATACCTGGACCCTTGTCAACGACAGGGCCCCGTCCCCGATGGATTTCCTGGTAATTGACCAGGTCACGCCTTCGATCATGTACCTGGCGGCGCGCGAGACCGGGTTGTTCAAGAGTACCGACAAAGGCAAGTCGTGGCTTCCGTTGGAATCCGGGTTTGCCGGCCGGATCGCTGTTCAGGCGCTTGCTGTGTCTCCTTCTGACCCCGGGGTTCTCTTCACCGGGATTCGCGACCTGGGTTTTTATGGCAGTCAGGATGCGGGGGCCACTTGGGCTCCGATGAACACAGGACTTCCAAGCGCCAGGCAGATCTTCGGCTTGACACCTGCAGCTGAAGGTGCTTTCTGGGCCGGAACAGAATACGGACCTTATCTCAGAAACAGGGGAGGCGCGTGGCGGAACCTGTCGCCGGGGTTGGACTGTGATTCCTTCCAAGGCTGCTGGGATTTTCGTGCGATGGTTGTCGATCCCGCGAATCATCAGATCATTTATGCTGGCACGGGTGCGGGTGTCTACAAGAGTGCGGATGGCGGGCTCAACTGGCTTCGGACACCGCCTCTTTCCTCGAGCTATCCTTACCCCCAGGTTAATGCCCTGACCATCGACCCCGTTTATACGAACATCGTCTATGCAGGCACTTCTCACGATTCTCTGTTCAAGAGTACAGATGGGGCGGGCAGTTGGGTACGCTGCTCAAATGGTATAGGAGGAAGTATTGCGTCACTGCTGGTCAGCCCGGTGAGTCCTGCCACTCTTTACTGTGCCGTAGGCGTATGGATGTACAAATCGACAAACGGCGGCGACTCCTGGACACTCCTGTCTTCCTCGCCTTACCTTTCGGACGATGACCCGCAACTTGTCCGTCAGATGGCTCTGGATCCACTCGACAGCGACACCATTTTCGCTGTGGGATGCGATAGTTTCGATAGAGGGAGGGTGTACAAGAGCACGGACGCGGGTGCTACCTGGAAATCCGTCTACACGCATCCCTTTGAGTTCTCGCACGGAACTGCCATAGCCGTTGACCCGGTTTCGCCCGCGACCATTTATGCAGCCTTCTTTGGAGGAGGCATCGCACGGAGTGAGGATGCGGGGCAGACTTGGCAGCTGATGAACACAGGGCTGCCGACGTTGGAAATCACCTCCTTGCTCCTTGACAGTGACGACCACTCCGTTCTATTCGCCGGCACGTATGAGCGTGGGGTGTTCGAGTACCGGAACCATCCGGCAGGTCCGGCAGAGCTGACACTGACAAGTCCTAACGGAGGCGAGAGCTGGGCCGTCGGGCCGGTATTGATCCGCTGGACGACCGCCGGAACAAATCCGCCTGTCCTCAGAGTCGGCATTGAGTACTCCGTGGACAACGGCGTCACCTTCCTGCAAGTCACACCCGCCCCGAACTCCGGTGAACAGTCGGTCGTGCTGCCTGCTCTCGGTCCTTACTATTTCCCCGAAGCCCTGATTCGCATCAGCGATTTGGACGGCAGTTCCTGGGACGCAAGCGACCGGCCGTTCGAGCTCAGGGGATGTCTGGGGGTTGGTTTCCCAAGTCGCCTCACTTTCGGCGCGGCGGGTGGGTTTGGACAGGTCAGCCACTGGATTCCTTCGGTCTGTCCGTGGACGACAACCAGCAACGTCTCCTGGATTCGAATAACGTCAGGCGCGAGCGGAGTCGGTGGAAATTTCGTGCGATACGAGGTGTCGCAAAATCCCGAAGGCGCGACTCGAACCGGCGTGCTGACTATTGGCGGGAAGTACCACACGGTCACGCAGTCGGCCTGCGGTCAGGACGTCTCCTTGTCACAGTCCCTGCTTCTATTCGCGCATGTCGGCGAGCCCTGTAGCGGGGTGATCAGGGCGAGTTGTGGGACGGCGCCTTACACATTCACGGTTGCCTCCGGCTCCCTGCCACCAGGCTTGGAGCTCCTCCCCACTGGAGCGATTCAAGGAACACCCCTTGAGCACGGTTTCTTTTCTTTCACGGTAGCAGCAACCGACAGTCAGGGCGCACGTGCCAGCCACTCCTACAGCTTGACTGTTCGATCAGGGGCTCGTCCGCGAACTCGGTTATCCGGGTCTTCCGGTCAACTCTCCCGGTGAGGGGACCGTCGGTCGGACCCAGCCTGCTCAGCGACCGGGGGCGGCGTTCTCGCTGGCCAGTTTCTTTTCAAAAGCGGCCTTGAGCACCTCCAGGTGGCGCTTGAAACCGTCGGGATCAACAAACGGGTTCTGGGGTGCCCGTCCCATCAGCAACACTTTGTCTTTCAGACCGAAAAAGGATCCGTGGGTTCCGAGAAAAACGTCGGCGTGCAGACCTTCCAGCAGGGCGAAGGTGTTCCGGTAGTCGGATACGATCTCGGGATAAGCAGAGTTGCCGACGAGCTTGTAGCCGCCCGGTACCGTGGGACTGCTCGAGAACACCACCAGGTAAGTCTGACCTGCCTCTTTGACCTCGGTGGTCCACGTCAGGTTGCCCTGCGTATGGCCAGGGGTGAGCAGCGCCGTCATCTTTACTCCGCCAAGCTGGATCGACTCGCCGTCACCGATGATCTGGTCGGCGACCACGGGAGCGAATGGATACCGATCCCCGAAATTGACATCGGCCTTCCCACCCCTCGCGAGAACAGCCGCGTCCGCCTTGCTGGCGACGAGTCGAGCGCGGGTCAGGGACTTGAGGCTCGCCAGTCCACCAGCATGGTCGAAATGGGCATGGCTGTTCAGCAGCAGCTTCACGTCAGCCAGGCGGAAGCCGAGCTCGGACACGCTCTTGCGAATCAACGGCACTGTTTCAGCGAACCCGCTGTCGAGGAGAATATGTCCCTCGGGAGTGGTGATCAGGTAGGAGGTGATATCGCTGGCACCGACGTAGTAAATGTTTCCGATGATCCGGAATGGCTGGATCGGTTGGTTCCATTCGGCCGGCAGGTCGGCCATCTGGGCAGCGCCGCCTGCCAATGCTGCCAGACAGACCACCAGAAGTCCGGCGGAAGAAAGCACTGGAAACTGCTTAGGCGACAGTCCTCGCGAAGACATGATTCCCCCTGTTGAAAGCGTCATGATAGACCGGGATCGCCGTCCTTGTCAGGCGGAAACTGGCCACTCCGGCGCAGTCATCGGAGGCCCCGCTTTCCCAGGTGCGTTGATCGAGGTAGCCGTTTTGGGGCAACATCATTGGTAATCGCAATGAAGCAACACACGACTTGTCCTCTGGTCGTTTTTCCCCTGGTCTGCCTGACATGCCTCGCTTTTCAATCCGCCGATCGCCTGGCTCCGCGACCTCACATCGAGCTTCGGGCCGTTTATGGAGGCTTTCCCGAAGAGATCTTCCGAGCCGGCAAGACGCTGTCGGACTACGGGATCAATGCTATTTTCATGGGATCCGGAAGTGTGACCGAGGAGCGAGTAAGCCGACTGAAGGAACAGGGCGCGCGGGTATTTGCCGAATTCAACTCGATGCACGAAGCGGGCTACCTGAAAGATCATCCGGACGCCTACCCGGTTGGAGTCACCGGCCAGCGTGAGCCCCCGGCGGAGGGCTGGCAGGGCGTCTGCCCGAGTCACCCCGGATACCGGGCAAACAGAATGGCGGCTTTCCGGGACCTGCTTCAGCGGTTCCCAATCGACGGAATCTGGCTCGACTACCACCACAGCCACTCCAGCTGGGAAAGGGCCGTACCGGTGCTTCCCGATACCTGCTTTTGCGACCGCTGCCTTACTCGATTCGATCAGGAAACCGGCGTTCGGGTCGGCGCACTGTCAAAACCGGCGGCCATCAAGAGGCTTCTGGTGGAGGACCGGGCCGCCTGGGTGAAGTGGCGATGCGATCTGTTCACCGACTGGGTCCGCGAGTATCGTTCGATCCTGGACGAAACTCGGCCGGGCGCCCTGCTCGGCTCATTCCACTGCCCGTGGGACCAGGACGATTTCGACGCTGCATTGAAGGAGAAGCTGGCGATCGACCTCCGGGCACAGGCGAAGTACCTGCACGTGTTCAGCCCGATGCCCTACCACGCCCGCTTCGGCCATTCGCAGGACCCGGCTTGGATCTCCCGGCAGGTCAAATGGCTGGGGGAGCACCTGACAATCAGCGATGAGGGAGGCGGGCGGATCAAGATCTGGCCGATTGTCCAGCTCTCCGATTGGGGCGAGTCAGTCCCCGTTGAGCAGGTGGCGGCAGTGCTGGATCACGGGTCGCGTCCGCCGGCGACAGGCGTGATCGTCTTCGCCTGGGGATCACTTCGTGAACAGCCCGCCAAGATCGAGGAACTCGGCCGTTTCTACAAGGCGATCAGCGCACGATAAAGACCTGAACGGTGGACAAATGTAGGCGTCGACCGCCGCACGACCGGGTCGCCGAGTGGAACAGAACCGCAAACGCAGCGTTTTTTGCGAAGTGCGCGGATCGTCGCCGTGATCACCCGCATGAGCCATGCGTCGCTCACGGGGACAATCCGCGCACTTCGCAAAAGACGCTGCGTTTGCGGTTCTGTCCCGCTTGCCTTTGGGGGATACGAATCGCGCAACTTCCCAGTTCGCGTGCTCTCGCCCGACAATTCCCCCAGAAAAATCGTCCTGGTGCTGAACGTCACGGACTTCTCTCGTCTTTTAGTGTAAAGTACATAACTTCGGTTGCTCCAAAAACGAAGTTGTGGACGATGTCGCCCCCAACTCGGAGCTCTGATCACGGTACGGGCAAGTTCAACGTGTTTCGTTCCTCGGGCGCTTCATACCCTCGGTCGCACGCCTTGGTCCTCGCCCCAATCCATCTCTGCGCCAGGTAGAACCGAAGCTGCAAGAGTGCAGCAGAGAGAAGACTAGGATAAACGATTCGTGAAAAAGCTCCTGCTGACCGGCGTGTTCAAGCCGTTCGGAGAAACCGACGAGTTCGGAGAAGCATTATGCAGCATGGAACTCCTGCATAATCAGGTGACCCGTGAAGAAGGCATTCACTCACCACGCTCCAACAACCTGAGTTACGGTCTGTACATGCTCGCTGAGAACATCGGCGTTGCGACCACCGTCTTGGATTTCCCGTCCTGGGACGACTTCACTCGAGAAGTGGACAGCGGCCAGTACTCCCATATCGGAATCTCCTTTATCGTCCCCAACGTTTTGAAAGCCCGGCGCATGGCCGGGTACATTCGAAAGCACTCACCACGCACCAAGATCATCCTGGGCGGCCACGGAACCTCCATTGGGGAGCTCAAAGACCTTGTCGAGTACGACGAAGTGTGCCGGGGCGAGGGCGTATCGTGGTTGCGGTCCTACGTGGGAGAAGAACCGGACAGGCCCATCAAACATCCAATCCTCCCGAGCAGCGTCAATTCCTTCATCTACGGCGCTCCGATCCTGGGGAAAGCCGGGATCCTGATTCCGGGCGTAGGCTGTCAGAATTCCTGCCGGTTCTGCGCCACCTCGCACAAGTTCGAGCATAAGTACACTTCCTTTCTGCCGGCCGGTCGAGATGTTTTCGACGTGTGCCGCGAATCGGAAAGACAACTGGGTGTTGTCGATTTCGGCGTGCTCGACGAGAACTTCTGCAAGGAGCCGCTCCGCGCCCGCCAACTGCTGGACGAGATGACCCGCGAGCAAAAGGCTTACACCTTTAGCATCTTCTCCTCAGCCGACGCGGTGACCCGGCTGGGCGTTGATTTCCTGGTCAGGCTCGGGGTCAACTTCATCTGGATAGGTGTTGAGTCGAAAGCCGCACTGTTCGAGAAGACGCGAGGAGTTGACTTGCGCGGTCTGATCCGGGACCTTCAACATCACGGCATCACTGTCCTGGCCTCGGCGATTCTCTTTCTCGAACACCACGACAAGACAACCATCCGTGAGGATATCGACTGGGCCATCGAGCTCGAGGCAGACTTGCTGCAATTCATGCAGTTCAGCCCCATGCCCGGCACGCGCCTGCACGCCGACTACGAAGCGCAGGGAAAGATCCGGCATGATTATCCCTGGCCGCGTCGCCACGGCCAGGATACGATCTGGTTCGACCACCCGCATTTCACACCCGAGGAATCTTCCGACTACCTGCGCCAGGCGTTCCAAAAGAAGTATCTGACGGCCGGCCCTGGCGTTCTCAACATGGCGCGGACGGCAATCCAAGGCTACCTTACCGCGAAACGGGAGATGGCCGAGCGGGCCGCTCGAGGACTGAGTTGGGACCCTTCGCGACTTCGTTATGTCCCCCAAGGCGTTCCGGCCTCCGACCCCTTCATGATGCTCCGGCTTGAGGCTTTACGGCAAAACGCCCTGAAGTTCCGCCCGGCCTTGACGACCATGCTCAGATACGCGCCGAACGAGATGGCTGCAGACAAGACCAGGCAGACGATCGGACTCTACGATCAGACCTTCGGGGAGCCTGGACTGCTCGATCGGGCCCGCTCTCTGTTCGTGCGCGGAGCCGCCTGCCTGGAGGACCGTCGGATTCAGAGGCACGGACGAATCATGCGCCAACCGAAACTGATCCGCACGGAATACCCGCAGAGGTCGCAGACGAACGCTGCTCAGGGTTACCCGGTGCAGCTGAAGGCACCGGCGGCATAATTGATGTCGCCGCCGCTTGCTGATTGCGCCAGGCGCCTGGAATTTCGGGGGAATTTCGGGGACACAAAACTTAATTCCTGTGTCAACGGGATTCACCCGGTTGCTGGCTGGGAATTAAGTATTATGTCCCCGAAATTCCTATGGAGCCTTCTTCAGGTACTTCAGGAAATCGCTGTCCGTCGTCAGAATAAGCATGCCTTTCGGATCTGCGGTCAACTCGTACGTCTCCATGCTCTTGGTGAAGGCGTAGAAATCAGCATCCCGGTTGTACGCCTCGGCGTAAATGTTAGTCGCTTCGGCGTCCGCTTTGCCCCGGAGCCCCTGAGCAGTGCGGTAGGCTTCCGACTGGATCTTCTGGAGGTCGCGTTCGCGCTCTCCCCGGATGCGTGCCGCTTCTCCTTCGCCCTCTGACCGGTAGCGCTGAGCGACGCGGTTGCGTTCGGCGATCATGCGGGCAAAGACGTCCTTCTGGACCTCTTCAACGTAGTTGATCCGCTTCAGGCGAAAATCCATCAACTCGATGCCGAGATCGGCGGCCCGCCCGGACGCGCGCTTGAGGATCTCGTCAGTTATGGCTTGCCGGCCCGTCTGGATCTTCTCGAGTAGGGTTTCTTCCTCGGATCCGATTTCCTGAGCCGCGGCTTCGCGATTAGTGCTCCGGACGACCTCGACCAGGTCGTGGCGGGCCACGGCGCTTCGAGTCTCTCCATCCACGATGTCGTCCAGACGCGACTGCGCGCCCCGTTCATCCCGCAGCCGCTGGAAGAATTTGAGCGGATCGGAGATGCGCCAGCGTGCGTAAGTGTCTACCCAGATGAAGCGTTTATCCTTGGTCGGGACCTGGTTCGGGTCGCCGTCCCATTCCAAAAAGCGCTTGTCAAAGTAGTTGGCCTTTTGAATCACCGGCACTTTGAAATGCAGGCCCGGTGTCACGACCGGCTGGCCGACCGGCGATCCGAACTGGGTGACGATGACCTGCTCGGCTTCGTTTACAACATACGTTGTGCTGTTCATGAGCAGAAGGACCACGATAATCGCCGCTATACGCAAGATTGATTTAGTACTCATTGGCCGGCCTCCTTGGTCGCTGCCCGGCCCTGCAGGGCCTCGAGTGAAAAGAGCGGGAGAACGCCCTTGGCGTCCTTGTCAAGGTAGACCTTGCCCCCTGTCTTCGGCAGGACCCGCTGCATGGTCTCAAGGTACATGCGTTGGCGCGTGACCTGCGGCGCGCGCCGGTAGGACTCGTAAAGCGCCTTGAACCGTGTTGCATCGCCCTGGCTGCGGTTCACCCTGTCGAGGGAATACCCCTCGGCTTGGAGGACTGCCTGTTCCGCCTCTCCGCTGGCGCGCGGGATGACCTGGTTGTACTCGGCGCGGGCTTCGTTGATGAGCCGGTCCCGCTGCTGCTGCGCCTGGTTTACGGCATCCCAGGAGGGCTTGACCGGATCAGGCGGATTGACGTCCTGCAATACGACCTGGTCGACGGTGATCCCCGTATCGTACTGCTTGGCCAGTTGCTGGAGTTTCTCCTGCACCGCCGTTTCGATGTCCTGCCGGCCCACCGTCAGGACTTCCGTAACCGTCCGGTCTCCGACGACCTCGCGCATCACCGCTTCGTTCATCGACCTGAAGGTCTCTTCCACGTTTCGGACTTTGAAGAGGTACCGGTAAGGGTCGGAGACGCGATACTGCACAATCCACTCCACAACAGCGACGTTCAGGTCCCCGGTCAGCATGATCGATTCTTCCGGGAACTGGTTGGCGGAATAGCGTGTCTGGACGCCCGCTTCCTCGGTTCTAAACCCGAATTCATGCTTCAGCTGACGTTGGACCGGCACTTTCTGGACGCTTTCGACGAGCGGCACCTTGAAGCTCAGACCTGGCTCAGATATTCGCACGAAGCGCCCGAGCCGGGTGACGACACCCACCTCTTCCGGTTGAACCTGGTAGACGGTCATGAGCGCCATGACAAGGACTGCCAGCAGAATGAGGGCGGGTCGCACGTACTTCCGGAGATACGCGTACTGCGAGAGACGGTCCAGGTCGATCTGGACGTTGTCAAAGACATTTCTATTCATTGACCCTCCGAGCTCGCAAGGGTAGCACAGACATCACGATGGTCGGGGAAATACCGGGTGAGTCATGCGCGAGGACGTTGGTCCGACTTCCAAGTCGGACAACAGCGAACTCGCAGTGTCCGACTTGGAAGTCGGACCTACGTCCTCAGAGCCTCGATGACCGCAAGCACGTTTTCGTCCGGAGTACCGTGGTCCATGTTGATACAGCAGACACCGGTCCTCTCGTTGTTTCCGCTGGCCGCGATCATTCTTGACACCTCGCGCCGCAGGTTTCCAGGCGTCTCATTCAAGAGGTCGGTCGGCTTCAGCCGGAGGTTCAGATAAGCATTCGGCAGCCGGTTCCTTACCTCCGCGATATCCGAGCCGGCACCGACATCGACGAAAACGACACCGAGCTGCGAATAGTAGTCGGCAAACAGGTGGCAGTTATCCCCGCAGTGGTGCACGCCGTATGGGCGAACCTCCTCCGCAAGAGACCGCTCGGCCGGAAAGAGGTGTGACGCATACTGCTCGGGCGAGATCATCTGAAGCGAGCAGTTCGCGCTGAGAAAGATCCGCGAGTCCACGTGCACGATCGAGCGGTTCACCGAAATCGAGGCAGATCCCGTTATCTCCCTGATCCTGCGTGCGACTGAGCCGATTGTCCGGGCCGCCAGAAGAGCGAGGTGAGACACGAGCTCCGGGTCATCGTAGAAGTCCAGAAAGAGCTGCTGGCCGCGCAGGCAAAGCGCGGTGTTCAGAATGCCGTCCGTGTTCACGTCGCCCAGTACGCAACCGAACTCGCCCACCAGCTGCTCGGCTTGGGAAAGCAGCTCTTTGGTCGGCCACCTGTTCTCGAGATCCGGGACGTCCAGCGCCATGATCCGATCGCGCGCCAGATCGAGCGGAATCGCGACCGGCGCCTCGTTTTCACGGAAGCGAACTTCTGCGCCGAACAACGCGGGGATCACGAAGCCGCCTGCGACATGCATCGATCCGAGGATCGGGCGCGCCGCCGGCAGCGGTTCTCCCAGCCCGAATCGCTCGAATAACGCCTTCCTCATGACCACATCGGCCTCGATCCGGCGCCTTGGATCCAGGTAGAAGGACTCGTCGAAGCTGATGCCGTACTCGTGAAACCACCAGTTCGGGTTGAACACGAAGTCAACCGGGATTCTATTCATGTGTGACCTCAAAGACCCCAAGGACATCAAGGACATCAAGGACATCAAAGACATCAAGCACAACAAGGACAAGGACGTCAACGACTGCAACGAGTCAGGGATGGACCAGGCTGCTGGCTTTGTCCTTGATGTTGTTGTCCTTGAGATCGTTCTCTGAAATTCCGCGCCGATACCGATGAAACACGTCCTGCAAGAGGTAAAAAGCCATCTTGGGCGCGCGGTAAGAGTCAACGACGCCTTTGGCATTCCAGCCGCGCAGCCGGCCGCCGAGGAATCTGGAGGGCACGCTGCGCGTATCGCAGAACTGCCAGACGCAGCCGCCCGAGATCCAGTTCTGCTCGAGCCCGTAACGGCCGGAGTCGGCAACGTTTCGACCCTGGTACTCCTCACTCCACTTCACGTTGCCCCAGTTATGCCACCCGGCCTGGGATTCTGCCCCCCCAAACTCGGTCAATATAACCGGCTTGTCGGGGAAAGCGGCGTGGATCTTGTTCAGGTCGTCGAGGCTTTTCCGGCCCTCTGCGGTGTCGAGCGTTGTGAAGGGGTCGTACCACTGATACTGCGCCCAGTTGGTTGAGATGATGTCGAGCAGGCCGGACACCCGGCCGAATTTGGCGCCACCGGTGACGTACGTGATGAAATGGGTGCTGTCGACGCTCCTGGCGTACTCCACCAGGGATTTCATCACGTCGTACGATTTTTCGAATTCGGGCCACTCGTTACCCAGGCTCCAACTGATCACGCTGGGGTGGTTCATGTCCCGGTAGACCATGTCTGCAAACTGGGTCTTTATTTTGTTCTGGACGGAAGGCTGGGCCAGTTGCGCCGTGGAATACTGCCAGGCGGGCACCTCATTCATGAAGACCAGGCCGTTCTCGTCGCAGTAGTCCATGAACATTTCGTCCGTCGGATAGTGGCTTCGCACGGCGTTTGCACCCATCCGTTTTATGATCTCGATATCCTGGCGGATGATGTGAGGAGGCAGCGCCGAGCCCCAGTCGGGGTGGTCATCATGATGGTTGGCGCCCGCGAGCTTGAAGCGGTTGCCGTTCAGCAGGATCCTGAACCCGTCCCGGCCGAAATGGCGGACACCAAAGCGGGTGAACTGATCGTCGCCGCTCTCCTGAAGAGACAATCGTGCGCTGTAAAGGAAGGGTGACGCGGGCGACCAGAGTCTCGGGTTGTCGAGGCTTGCGCTGAATGCCACCTCCTGCTGCGTGCCGGTCACCGTGTGGGCCCCCGAGTAGAGGACCTTCCCGTTCACTTCGAACGAAATCTGTTCGCGACGCTCGCGCCCGGAAGGGTTCTTCAGAAAGGCCTTCACCTGAATCGTTGCCTTTCCGCTGGAATCTACGGTCGTGACATGAAAATTGTCGATGAACAGATCCGGCACGACCTCGGCATAGACCGAACGATAAATGCCTCCGTAGGGGAACCAGTCAACTCCCTTTTTCGGCAGACTGTCGTCGCGCAGCCGGTTGTCGACCAATACAACGATCTCGTGTTCGCCTTTCTCCACCCGGTCGACGACGAAAGAAAACGGGGTATAGCCGCCTTCGTGATCCCCGAGTGGTTTGCCGTCGAGCCAGACCTTGGCGAAGTAAAACACCCCGGCAAAACGAAGGCGGAGGTGTCCTTGTTCGGGTATCTCGAACTTGCGTCGCAGCCAGGCCGGCCCCTCGTAATGCCAGTAGCGGGCGTACGAGTTCCACGTGCCCGGAATCCACATTCGAGTTTCCGGCGCCGGAAAGGAGGCGAAGTACCGCTCGGTTTCCCCTTTTCCCTGCGGGTCGGTCACGAAGTCCCAGAAGCCTCCGAGCTGAGTCTGCTTGCGCGTTGAGGTCGTCCGGAACAGCCGGCTTGCCATTGGGTCTCCAGCATCATGCGATTGCTCGAGGGCCGGTGGGAGCACCGAAGGCGGGATCTGGGGAATGGCCTCCTCGGGCATCTGCCCGAGAGCCAGGGTCAAGAGGCTCAAAAGCACAACCGATGCCGAGTGCAGCGGCAGGAGCGTATTCATGATAGTCCTTCAGAAATCGGGTTATCTGCGTGGTACCCGGAGGAGCGATCCCCCGGGTACCAGCCGTGGGCAGGGTCTTCGCGCTTAGAAGGAGTACTTCAAGCCAACCTGGAAAATCCGTGATCCTCGGGTCGAGCTGATCGTTCCGAAGGTAGCCCGGTTGAACCGATTTTCGGGGTTCGAAAGGTTGACCATGTTGAACGCGTTGGCGGACTCCAGGCGGAACTGCAAGGCGTGGCCTTCCCGCACTCGGAAATCCTTGGAAAGAGTCAGGTCCACGTTCTTCATGCCTGGTCCCTCGACCACGTTGCGTCCCAGATTGCCGATCGTCCCGGCTGCAGGCGCCGCAAACGCAGCCTTGTTGAACCAGGCCTTGATCGCTTCGCCGCGGGGCCGACTCGGGTCGAGCTCCCATTCGCCGACCAGGTTGGGCCTGTCACCCGTATGGCCGTCGTAGTCCGCATCCGTTCCTCTTTGGACCCAGACCGGGGAACCGCTCTGCAGGGAGCCGATCCCGTTGACCGACCAGCCGCCTGCGATGACGCCCAGAACGCCTTGGGGATTGTAGGGCACCTGCCATAACCAGGACACTCGAAGGATGTGACGAATGTCGGCATCACCGCGGGCCTTGTTCAGGCTTAGGTTCATCTGGTCCACCCATTCGTTGCCGGAATTGTACCAGGTGCTCATATCGAGCGCCTTTCCGAAGGCATACGAGCTCAGCAGGCTGAGCCCGCCGCCAAAACGCTTCTCCACCCGCGCCTGTAGCGCGTTATAGGAGGAGGTGCCAAAGCCGGCAACCCAGGCCACTTCGGCGAAAGTCGGGCCGAGCGGCCTCCGCGCGAGGATATTCTTGCTGCTTGCGTTCGCCGCACGGACGGGGGCGTTGATGTCATACGCGTTGACCAGTTTGCGGCCGCCGCTTCCAACGTAGGCCAGCTCGACCATCCAGTCCTGTCCCAGCTGCCTCTGGACCGACAAGTTGTACTGTTGGATGTAAGGCGTCCGCATGTTGTAGTCCTGGAAAGCATACGTCGCGCTGGCAGGGAAAATCAGATCGTCCATTGCCTGCACGAACGGGAAGGGGTTGCCTCCGATTGGCGCATACGGGTCCTCAAGGGTCGTATCGCGTATGGTCGCCTGCATCCCGAAGGGAGTTCCGGCCTGGGCGTTCTGCAGCGCGTTGAACAGAGCGAACGAGTAGGAAATGCCAAAGCCGGCCCGAATCGACGTACGGCCATCACCGAACGGATCCCATGCCAGACCCAGGCGGGGCGCGAAGTTGTTATTGTCCGCTCTCATACCCGAACGCGGAATGCCTTTGTCACCGGCGACCAGAAAGCCCTCGGGTGCTTGCGGCACCACCGTAGACTGCTGACCAGGCATGAAGACCTTAATCGCATCGTACGGATGGGTGGGCCAGGTGGTGTTCTCGTAGCGGAGGCCGAGATTGAGCGCCAGGCGCGGTGTCACCTGGAACTTGTCCTGAACGTACCAGTTGAAAGACCAGCTGTTGAGGCTCTTGTAGCTCTCGTTCTGGACTTCTACCTCGTTGACGAGGCCCAGCATCAGGTCTGCAACCGGGTGGTTGGTATAGTCACCATTAAAAACCCAGGACCCGCCCATACGGCCGTGGGTCGAAACATCCATGAGCTTGCGCAGCCAGGTTTCGGCGCCAAACTTCAGGTCATGGTGCCCCTTCATCCACGAGAAATTATCCGCCAGAGTGTAGTGGTCGGCCGTCTTGGGCCCGCCATAGGCACTTCCCGCTTCAAACCAACCTTCTACCTCGACGTCCGGGGGCATCTGGGGGCCGTCGGGCAGCGGCAAGAAGTTGCTCCCGAAATCGGCCATGCTTACATCGTCCGGCATGACCTTGCGGTCCCCGGCGCTGCGGGCCACGGTCACATGGACGTGGTTCAGCTTGGTTGCGTCCAGCGTCCAGTACTCGTGCAGGTTGATGTTCTGTTGCCTCGACATGATGTCCCTGGAGGCAAAGTCGATCTCGGTCAAGAAGCGTCCCAAGTCGGACGCGTCAGTCATGAAGTAGCCGCCCGTAAGCTTGTGGGCGGCCGAAAGCTGGTGATCGATTTTCAGCAGGAATTGATCGTTGTCGTTCGGTTCGCTAGCCGTCTGGATGAGCGCGTTAGGCCCTTCAAGCGGGTTGTTCGGCAATGCGATCGCACGACCGAGATACCCCTGGGCGACCTTGCTCAGCCTGTTGGCCGGGATCTTGTTGCCGGGAAAGGGCAAACCGGTCAGCGGGTCATTGATGACCATGAGGTTGCCGTCCTCGTCGAACGACTGGGAGAAGTCCCCTTGGCGTTCCATGGCGGATGGAACCGACGCGGTGTTTCGGAAATTGGTGACCCTGCGTCGGAAGCCCTGGTAACTCGTAAAGAAGAAAGTCTTGTCTTTGATGACCGGGCCACCCAGGGTGAACCCGAACTGATTCTGGACCAGGGGAGTCTTGTCGGACCGGAAAAACTCGCGCGCGTTCAGGGCGCGATTGCGGTGAAACTCGAAAAGAGAGCCGTGGAAAGCGTTGCTTCCCGAGCGGGTGACGACATTGACGACCGCCCCTGCGGTCCTGCCGTACTCAGCGTCGTAGTTATTCGTGATGACGCGGAATTCCTGGATCGCGTCCGGGTTCGGGACCACGTTTCCGTAGTTGCGCAGAGTTGAAGTGTTGTCCCCACCGTCCAGCAGCCAGTTGCTGTCTTCAGGGCGTGCTCCATTGATATTAACCTTGTTCTCCAGAAAGCCTTGCGCATTGCCTTCCTGCAAGCCCTGTGCGCCCGGCACCAGGCTGACCAAAGACAAAGTGTTGCGTCCCAGGATGGGCAACTGTGTGATTTTCTTTTCGTCCACGACTGCCCCCAATTCGCTGGTCGTTGTCTCGACCAGGGGAGCGTCCGATTCGACGACCACGCTCTGCTGGATTTCGCCTACTTCCAGCTGAACGTCGATCCTGGCGTTGCGGTTCAACGATAGGACGACGCCTTTCTGGAACCACGTTTTGAAACCCGGCATCCCTGCCTGGATTTCGTATTCGCCGGGGGGAAGCGCCGGGAAGGAATAGTAGCCGACGTCATTACTGGTCGTCGTGCGCTTCTCGTTGGTTTGTAAATTGGTCACCATGACCTCTGCTCCCGGGACGACTCCGCCTGTCCGCTCGGTGATCGTACCCCGAATGGAGGAGGTTATCTGTCCCTGGAGCAGCGTGGTGCCTACCGCGAGAAGACAAGCAAGGATGACGGCTGGCATACCAAGAGACACAACGGCCTGCGGTAGCCGGAATTTCGCTGCTTTCATCGTGTGGTTACTCCGAAATGACTTAAAAACAAAAACGAGTTCGAACCTGGGATGTGTCAGAATGTCCTTTTCTGACAACTGCTGAAGTCTTATCCACAACTAAGTGGAAGTCAAGGCAAAAAGGGGTAAGTAACGGTGTCGTAACCGTAAGAAAACGAAGCCAAGCAAAGGGAAAAACCGCGGTTGGACGGTTCACGGTTCACGTTTCACGGTTCGCCCGGTTCAAGCTTCCAGGTAGGCTACCGTGAACCGCTACTGCTCAAGGATCTTTTTCGCCGCCGCAGCGAGATCTGAGTACGCCCGACTGTCGACGAACGCGACCGAAAACGTCTGAGGGGTTGTTTCCAGATACTTCGTCAAACCCTTTCGCCCGAAACCGAACACGGTCATTTGGGAATCCATGCCGTAGTGCCAATCCGGGTGCGAGTCGTCTTCGTGGTGGACGAGCAGGAGAGCCCGCTTGAGCTTTCCATCGCCGAAAGCGATCCACTCGGGGGCCGGCAGATCAGCTTCGTGCCGAGTGTCAAGAGTGCGTGGCTGATCATCGCCTGATGCCATCCACCAGTCATCGGCGTCGTAGCTCCCTCCGGGTGTTCCCTCGTAGAGCACCCAGTATTTCTTGTCAGGGGGCATTCCGGTCATGGTGAAGGAACAGTGGGTCGGATGAAAATCGAAGCGGCAAGTCCAAAGACCGTTGTCCGAAACGGCGGAAATGCTCACGCGATCGGGCCCGGACAGCTCGACCTTCGTCGAGGACGCCCCCGTCCCCTGGTTCCTTGGGTGGAAATAACTGCCCGCCTGTTGATGAACAGCGTTCGGGAAGCCGCGAAACTCACCTCTGGCGCGGCTCCCGACCGCAGGGTGAAAGCCGATCCAGTCGTTCCCGTCGCGATCGATCAGGCTCGATAACCCGGCTCCGCTCTTTTCCAGAAAATAAGTGGCCGAAGCGGTCTGGATCCGGTAACAGGCCAGGCCGCCGGCCGTTTCGTCGTTGGCGTCGGCG
>CAYQYP010000087.1:0-5290 GCA_964421755.1 uncultured Acidobacteriota bacterium | reverse complement strand
CGTTCTTAGCCCCGAAGAGACGTATGCGCTTCCCGTCCCAGACTGAATTCCCGCGTTCCCCGGGATGACTCAGATCGTCACGTTCCACCTTGGCACCATCGTGGATCGCCCAAATGCTTTGCACTCCCGCCGAGGCAGATGGCATGAAGAGGGGGAATATCAAGAAAGCGAGCACCGTCTTTGAAATGGCGTTCATACCGACCTCTTGAATGTATCGACTTAGCGAATGATTGGTGGTCCGCTTACTCTCGCTCACTGCCGTTCGCTTTCGTGCGCGGCTCCATTCGATCTCGCCCTCCGCACGACATCAGCCCATAACAAGTCCGTCAATACCTGTGTGCCGAACGCACTTCTCCGACCTTATGCAACATCCTCGCGGCGCCTTTCAGCGGAGTAAGCGGGTTCTCCATGGCAAAGTGCGCCTGGTACTCGGAGAACCCGCTTACTCCGCTGAAAAGCACTGCGTGCGCGGCTCCGAAAGAAAAAACCGCCTGCTCGTGTGAGAAATCCGGGCTACTCTCTCTTCAGCTGCAGCAGTTCGTTCAATGAGCCGGATCGGAATCCCTGGAGGTCCAGGGTTACGTAGTGGTATCCGAGATCCCGGAACTCGCGGTTGATCGCTTCGAGCACACCGGCATCCAGAATCTGGGCAAACTCGTCCCGATCGACCTCGATCCGGGCGAGGGTTTCGTGATGCCGGACCCGGAAATTGCGGAAACCCATGTCGCGCAAAAAGCTTTCGGCCTGGTCGACCTGGCGCAGCTTCTCTTCCGTAATCTCGACGCCGTAAGGGAACCGGGACGAGAGGCACGGCATCGCAGGCATGTTCCACGTCGCCAAGCCCCAGCTTCGGGAAAGGGCCCTCACATCATCCTTACGGAGGCCTACCTCGATAAACGGGCTGATCACCTGCTGCTCCCCGGCGGCTGTCCGGCCGGGTCGATAGTCGCCCACGTCGTCCGTATTGCTGCCGTCGAACACGACCTCGACACCCCATTCTTCACGGAGTTTCGCGAGATAGGAGAAAAGCTCGCTCTTGCAGAAGTAGCATCGATTGGTGGGGTTGGCAGTATAGCTTTCGTTGTCCATTTCGTGCGTCTCGATCAGCGTGTGATTCAACCCATGAGTCCGCACGAAGTCCGCGACCAGGTTCCGCTGAAAGTGGGACACCGAAGGCGAGAATGCAGTGACCACGCGAGCCCCTGGACCAAGCACACGATTGGCAATGAAGGCCAGGCAGGAGCTGTCGACCCCGCCGCTGAACGCCACGATCGCCGTTTTGTATCGGCCGAGGAAGTCCACCAGCCGCTGCTCTTTTTCCTCCAGATTCATCAAGAGCGATTTTAGCACAGGGGGCTATGAGCAGCCGTCTGCGGAAGCACTATTGTGTGCTTTCTGAACAGGCAACACGCACTCAGACAGGCCTTCTGTGGGAGAACTCAACGAAGTGCGTAAAATTTCGCTTCTTTTGCTGATCGGCCCGTGATAGGGTACGAACCTCGTGGGCGGATGAGACTTAGCACCACGCTAGTCCCGGTCCGCAGAAGGAGGAATGCATGATGAAGTTCAGATTTACTTGGCGTCCTCTCCTCTCGGCGCTCGGTTTGGTCTCGGCCCTCGCCCTTTCGAGCGTTGGCGTCGCGTCGGCTCAAAGCCTATCGATCGACAGGGCAGAATGGCGAAGTCCTCAGCTGCGCGTGAGCGGCAAAGGTAGACACGGCGAACTCGTCACGTTGACGAACGCGGCCAATGGGAGCGCGGTCGGATCCACGGTCACTCCCAAGTCGGGTCGTTGGGAGCTCAGGGTTGCCATTTTGCCGGTCCCCTGTACCGTCCGGGCGGCCTCTTTTGGACAGACGGCCCAAGCGTCGGTCAGGAATGCTCCACAGAATTGCGGAGGTTCTGCTGTTGTGACTCTGACCGGTTTGTCGATCTCCGGACCTACGTCCGTTCAAGAATCCAGCACGAGCACTTTCAAAGCGACAGCCGCTTTCAGCGACGGGTCGGCGCGCGATGTCACTGCCTCGGCGACGTGGAGTGAAAATTCCACCTACGCAAGCGTCAGCGCCGGCGCGTTGGTCACCCAAGATGTGCCGGGGGATCAGAGCATTTCAGTGGCGGCGAGCTTCACGAGCGGCGGGGTAACCAGGACCGCCAACCAAGTCGTCGTCATTGTTAACAATACCGCCTCTTCGGGGTCCGGGTCCCATTTTGGAAGATTTGGCGCTTTCGAGGGAACGAAGACCTGTTTAACCTGCCATCGACAGCAGGCCGAAGACTTCCATGGCTCCGCGCACTACCAGTGGAAAGGCGATACCCGCGCCATGGTAAACCCACCCGGCCCGACTGCCGGGAAACTCGGTGGGATCAACGACTTCTGCATTTATCCAGACATCAACTGGATCGGCATTTTGAAAACCGTTGACGGAAACGAAACGAACGGCGGTTGTGCACAATGTCATGCGGGCCTCGGAGCGAAACCGAGCCCAGACCTGACCGCCGTGCAGTTGGAGAACATCGACTGCCTGATCTGCCACTCACCCAGCTATAAGCGAAAAGTGGCGAATGTGAACGGCGCCTTCCGGTTCGTCCCCGACGAGCAAGCGATGGGGATGAGCGCCGTCGAGGCAGCTTGGAACATCAGTCGTCCCACCACCGGCACCTGCCTGAACTGCCACAGCAAATCCGGCGGAGGAAACAATTTCAAGCGCGGCGACATCGAAGAAGCGCACCGCAACGCCACTCGGGATTTCGACGTCCATCTGGCGCCGCGGTCATCCGGTGGAGCGGGTCTGAGTTGTCTGAGCTGCCACACCTCGTCCAATCACCGGATTGCCGGGCGGGGCAGCGACCTCCGGGAGCTCGATTCCGACACGGAGGTACGCTGCACGAATTGCCATCCCCAGGCACCCCACGGCAACAGCCGGCTCGACACCCACGCAAAAAGGATCGACTGTACGAGTTGTCACATTCCGACTTTTGCGCGCGGCGCGGCGACCGACATGCGCCGGGATTGGAGCCTGGAGCCGGAGGTGGACGCCAACAAGCGCTTGTACGATCCGAACATGTTGAAGGCGTCGCACGTCGTTCCCGAGTACCGTTTCTTCAATGGGAGGTCGCACTTCTACAACTTCGGTGAAACGGCCAGCCCGGCCGCCAACGGAAAAATCCTGATGTCCGGCCCGGCGGGGACGGTCAACGAACTGGGCGCCAAGATCTTCCCGTTCAAGCGCCACGAAGGCAACCAGCCGATTGACCCGGCAACCGGGCGGCTCCTGCCTTTGAAAATAGGCGTCTTCTTTCAAACGGGTGACCTGACTACGGCGGTCGAACAGGGTGCCGCAGGTGTGAACTGGGCATACAACGGCTACGAATTTGCCGAAACCGAGCGCTTTCTCGGAATATTCCACGAAGTCGCTCCGTCCGAGCAGGCCCTGAGCTGCACCAATTGCCACGACGGCCAGCGGATTGACTTCGCGAAGCTCGGATACACGCCGAAGACCACCAATAACGGGAAGCCGCTGTGCGCCAGCTGTCACGGAGACAAGTCCGGAGCGTATTCGCCGAGTGAGTTTTTCACCAAGGTCCACGCCAAACACGTGACCGACAAGAAACTCGACTGCAGCAAGTGCCACAGTTTCTCGGCGGCGCAGTAGTCTGGAGAAAACAAGAAAGGACCTCAACGACAGCAAGGACCTCAGCGACGGCAAGGAGAAAACCATCCACCTTCCTTGATGTCGCTGACGTCCTTAACGTCCTTGAGGTCCTTTCTTTCTGCATCTTGCTTCTCGCACTCTCTCACGCTCGTTGACCGCACCGCACACACCCACTACACTGGCCTTCATGGTTGCCTTCGTGGTGGGTTGTCTGCTGTTGCTGGCCGGCTACGTTTTCTACGGCCGTCTGGCTGAACGAGCGTTATCCCCGGATCCCTCCCGGACCACACCTGCTTTTTCCCAGGCGGACGGCGTCGATTTCGTTCCGATGTCGACCTGGCGGGTCTACCTGGTGCAATTGCTCAATATCGCCGGCCTGGGCCCCGTGTTCGGACCGATCATGGGAGCGCTGTGGGGACCGCAGGTGTTCTTCTGGATCGTACTCGGCTGCATCTTCGGGGGTGCGGTTCACGATTTTCTGATCGGGTTCATGTCGATCAGGAACAAGGGCGCCGGGCTGCCCGAGCTGATCACCGTTTATCTCGGAAAGAGGGCTCGTCACCTGGCCACTTTCCTGACCCTCGCCCTGTTGATTCTGCTTGGAACCGTCTTCGTGAAGGGTCCGGCCATGCTGCTGGTCGAACTGCTCCCGGCCGATACCGTGGGCCAGTGGCTGGGCGGAAGCGCGACCGCTTTTCTCCACGGGAGTTTCGCGGGGCAATCGATCTGGCTCCTGTTGGTGATACTGGCTATCTTTACCTACTATATTCTGGCGACCCTCTTGCCCATCGATAAGATCATCGGCCGCTTCTACCCGATTTTCGGCGCGATCCTGCTTTTCATGATGGCGGGGCTCGGCTGGGCGATCGTCACCGGCAGGATCGGTACGCCGGCGTTCGATCTCTCAAACCTCCACCCGAGGAACACGCCCGCCTGGCCGATTATCTTCATCACGGTTAGCTGCGGTGCGATCAGCGGCTTCCACGGCACCCAGTCGCCGCTGATGAGCCGATGTCTGAAGAACGAGCGGCAGTCGCGGCTGGTTTTTTACGGCGCGATGATTGTCGAGGGCCTGATCGCGCTGGTCTGGGCAACTGTCGCCCCCGGGTTTTACGGCGGGACCGGTGCTCTCGGCGATGCCCTGGCCGCGGGCGGTCCGGGGAAGATCGTGCACGACGTCTGCTTCACGACCTTCGGCACTCTCGGCGGCATCCTGGCTGTACTCGGGGTGGTCGTGCTGCCTGTGACGTCCGGTGATACCGCGTTTCGGGTGGCCCGACTGGTGATTGCCGATTATCTCCACCTGCCTCAGAGCAGGTTAATGAACCGGTATAAGATCACCGTGCCGATGTTCGCCGTGTCAGTCGTGCTCACTTTTGTGGATTTCAGCATAATCTGGCGTTACTTCGGCTGGGCGAACCAATCCCTTGCGACGGTGGCGCTGTGGGCGGGCGCGGTTTTTCTCGCGAAACGAGGACGGTCATGGTGGATGGCCGCGGTGCCCGCGACCTTCATGACCGCAGTGTGCGTGACTTACATCCTCGTGGAGGATTACGGGTTCTCGCTATCGCAACCGCTGGGGTCGATATTAGGTGTGACAGCCGCAGTTCTCTCGCTCGGTGCTTTTCTGCGGC
>CAYQYP010000086.1:0-1757 GCA_964421755.1 uncultured Acidobacteriota bacterium | reverse complement strand
CATCGAGTCATGCCGGGGCCATGGGCAGTATGACGTCATGGTCCTGCTGAGCGGCGGCAAAGATTCGACCTACCTGCTCTGGTACCTGAAAGAACACTACCGTCTGAAGCCGCTCGCATTCACGTGTGACAACGGGTTTCTGAGCCCGGTCGCCAAGACCAACATTGAACAGACATTGCAGAAGATGCGCGTGGACCACGTGTGGGGAAAGCCGCCCGTGTCGGTAACCGCGCGCCTGTTTCGCGCCTTGCTGTACAAGGCCTCGAGTCGCTGGTTACCGGCGAATGCGACCGTCTGCCACAATTGCTTTGGCGTGACCTATGCAGTCGCCCTGAAGACGGCCGTCGAGATGCAAATTCCGCTTCTGGCGGTCGGGTTTTCGCCGGCACAGAAGCTTTTTGCCCCGGTCTATCGAGCTCCCGTTGCGGAAATTCGCAACTTTATCGAGCGTTCGCAGAAGGACCCTGACAAGCTCTTCGGCTTGCGCTTGACCGCCGATGAAGCAGCCTTCTTTGCGATCCCCGACGCAAACCTCGAAGAACCTCCCGCGATTATTCTGCCGTTCCTGGCCCTGGATTACGACATCCAGGAGATCCGCCGAACGGTTATCGAAAATGGCTTTATCAGCGAAGGTTGCGAACATCCGTTGCTTTCGAACTGCCTGGTCAATCTTCTCATGATCGAGTTTGACCTCCTGCGGTTTGGATATTCCTCCTACGAGGGAGAATTCAGTCACCTGCTCAGGGAGGGCAAACTTGACCGGGAGGAATGGCGGGCTTTGTACGAGCGGGTCCACAGTGAGGTTGACCGGGGCGTTTTTATGAAAGAGCAGATCGATTCCGTTCTGACCAGGATCGGACTGGAGAAACGAGACCCGCCCAACTACATGCTGGTTCCGCCGAGCCCGAAAACGTGAAGGGACGTTGCGGCATCCGGTCCCTATGGTCCGACCGGATGCAGACGCTTCTCGCAGTAATAGCAGTCGACGATCTGGAAGCAGAGATGTCCGATCACTTTGTTCAACACGATCCGCATCCTGGGATTGTCCGCGTTGACCGCCATGACGGCCCGCGTGAACCTCGGCCAAGCATGTCGGCATGCCTGGGCAATCAGGGGATAGAAGCAGGCGTGACTCCTCGCCTCGGGGAAAAGAAAGAGCTTGCTCAAGCGAATCGTCACCGGACCGGCGCGCTCATTGACGAACCAGCCTGCCACCTGCCCGGTTGTGCTGTCTCGTAGACCAAGGCTCGTCTCTGGCTCGAAATCCAGGATACCGAAGGGGTCGAGCTGCCCTGCCTCACTCATCCGCGAATCCAGGTACTGTCGATCTTCCGGCTTGAGGTCGCGCCAGAAGAAAAACGAATATCTATCGGGAAGCGGCATTTCAAACCAGCGCTCCTGCGACACCCTGTATCCCTGGATGTGAAACCTGGTGCTTACGAACCGGATCTCGTGCCATCCCTGCCGGTGCATAGCCCCAAGCAATGGCTCCGCCTGATCAGTCGCCATACGGAAGCCCGGCTGCATAACCAGCCTCCGGTATCCGAAAAGTCGCACGCGGGACTCGAGCTCGGCGAGCAGGGCGTCTTCGACCTCCAGAGGCTGGGGACCGGCATCCGGGGATCGTGTCCCGAGCAGGAAAAGGAGCATGTAAGCGTCCGGCTCATTGGTCGAAGCGATCGCGGCCAGGCGTCCCATCACCTCTTCCCCGCCCCAAGCCCCCAAGACAATCCTGCCCCCGTCGGACGGAGCCATAA
>CAYQYP010000085.1:0-10573 GCA_964421755.1 uncultured Acidobacteriota bacterium | reverse complement strand
AAGCCTCGATCGCCGCCGGCATGCGGCGTCACCATCCTGACCCAGCCGGTGAAATTGTCCTCGTACCAGTCGTATCGAACGCGTATGCGGCCCATCTGCTCCGGGTCGTGGTGATCGACCACACGCGCGGGGAAGACACCGTGAATGATCCGTCCGGCCGGCTTGCTCGCGCAAGTGTGCTGTGACCAGGGTGTTACCTGGAATTCATTTCGATACCCTTCACTCTGATCGTATTTGTGCGTGACGCCGACGATGCCGTAAACGCCGCGAGCGTCAAAGCTGAATCCCTCAAGCTCGACCTCGTCTCCGGGTTTCACGCGAGGATCCCGGCTGACCCCGGTTCCGAGCACCGTGCAGCCCATCGAGCGCACACTCTCTTTTTTCAGGAGCTGCTCGTAGTCTTTCGTCTGGGGCGCGCGGGCATCAAAAACGAGGCGGGAGGCGGGCAGTTGCTCGGAAGCGCGTTTTGCCGCCTGAACGAAGCTGTCGCCGCTGCCGTAAAAAGTGGGCTCCTCCGCGACTCGTGCGAAAGTCTCGCTTTGCATCTTCCGCGGGTCGTAGCAGGTCCCGTCATAGCCGGGAGGGGCCATCCGGCCGCGCAATGTGAACCGGATCAGCCCATACTCGTCGTGCCAACGGATCTTCAGTCCGGCCTTCTGGAATCCTTTCCGGATCTCAACGCCTTTTGCAGTCGGCCGGATGAAACAGCCCAGGTCGTCAGCGATTCGACGCAAGAATGCCCAGTCGTTCTCTCCCCATTGCACGTAATTCAACGACGGCTGCTCGCCGTCCATATTGAAGGAGAGCTCGAGCCCGTCCTTTTCGACAACCTTCGAGGCGACCGCCTGCAGATTGCTCTCAAGGAAGTACTTTTCGTCGGGAGTCACATCCAGGAAATAGGACTTCGTAACACCGCGAACCCGTGCCCCGTAATCGCCGTGCAGACCGTATTCCAGCTCGACTTCGAAAGCGATGCCTTCGAACAGGGGCAATTCAGCCCCCTGGTCGTCCAGTGTGAAGAAGTCGAGCGATTTGCCCAGGTAATCCTCGACCGGAGGGCGCTGTTCATCGAGCAGCCGAAAGCGGATATCGATCCAGGTGTGCTCGCCGAGCTGCTGGTTGATGACGAGACTGGAGACCATGGCGTTTTTCAGCACGGTCCCATTGACCTTCAGGTGGAAAGGCCAGTGTCCATTGCTCATGCGATGCCTCCGCCGCGTCGGACGTCACGAACGCTAGTTCCCGCAGACGAGAACGTCCGCGAGAACGGTGGGGACCGGAGCGTGCCGAAAAAGTGTTTCCGACCCCAACGGGGTCACGTAACAAAGCCCAGGGTTGGCCGTGCCGTTTGCGGCCTACCCTGGGTCTGGCAAGTTCGTAGCTCCCAACCCTGAAGGGGTTGCGTATCACGCTTGGTACGCAACCCCTTCAGGGTTGGGCCCCTGCCGACTCTTAACCCAGAGTAGCCCGCACAAAACGCGGGCAACCCTGGGCTTTGTTACGTAACGCCTTCGGCGTAAGATCTCGACATCCTGTCACCATGACTCTGTTCCGGACTTTCCCCCGCCTCCGAACATCCAGGCCGTCAGACCGCGCCCGGTCAGGAACCGAGCCTGACGTGCTCGTTCTCGAACCCAGGGCAGGAAAAATTGAAGACGTAGTTGACTCCCTCGCTTCCGTCGCTGGGTTCGATCTCGACGGAATGTATGACCGCCCAGTCGATGCCCAGATCGGCAAGGGCACGGTTCACCTGGTCGATGACTTCCTGTCTGGCGGCGTGGCGGGAATTCAGACCGGCAAGACTCTCCTTCAAGCCGAAGTCAGCCGATCCCTGCCAGCCCCCGCAGGACGTCCGGCACATGATTCGCAGCAAAGCCACGAGGCTGTCTGCCGGGTTTGGAAACCTGGCAAGCCAAGCCCGGCTGTCGACTTTCAGCGGAAACGCCACAAAGCCCATACCGTTTCATGCCGGGAAGCGCCGGAGTCCCCGCCATACGCGGCGGGCAGCTGGATCTAGTTGCCGATCGAAACTTCCTGGTAATTTTCCTTGTTTACGATCGGTTCCATTTCGAGAAAGAGCACATGGTTATAGACTCTCCCTGCGGCGTCGGTGACCAGCGGGTGGTTCGGCAAGGCGAGGACCGGGTTATACAACTCGAATTTGCTAATCCAGCCTTTAAACTTGTACGAGCAGATCACGTCCTCCATCCGGTCGTCTTTCCAGTACTCGATCTTCATCTCCTTCAATTTGCTGCGGTCGGGCACATTGGCGAGATCGAAAAGCTTCTTGATCGTGTCGAAAGGAGCATTCTTGTCATCGAAGACGTCGATCCACACCTTGACATTGGTGTCCAGGGTCTGCAAAACCGGCATCCCTGCCGCGTCTTTCTGGGTGTTCATTCCATAGACGGCTTCGATCGCGTTGAACTTGGTTCCGTCGACCGTGATACTCACTCTCCCTGGCATACCGAGCCTCCTTATCTTCAGGCCCGCCGTCGCTCAAGCGGGACTGAGAGAAACCCGACCGTGATTACCCTTTGCCGCCGCCTGGCGGCTCAGATTCAAGGGGCTTGAACTCCGGGACGTCGATCTTCACTCGGAAGACCTCGGCCGGCCCGGTCGGCATTACTTCCAGCCTGATATCGCAGACTCCCTGCATCCGTTTGTTGGAATCCTTGTCCACGAACAGGTCGTAGTGCAGAATCGTTCCCTGGGATTTCTGCTGCTCGAGCAGCCGTCGAATAGGCTTCTCGACTTCCTCGTCCATGAATTCCCTGGTAAGGACCTGCCCTGCCACCTCGCGCAGCCGGTTCGAAATCGTCCGCTCGAGGTATGAAAGGACCCGGTACGCCGTGAAGAACTTGTAAACGCCGTACTGGTCATCGGCCAGGCTGCGGCAGCCGTAAAAGCAGAGATGGTTGTCCGCGTCCCGGATGATCGGGATCACTTGCATCTCCTGGGACAGGAGCTCCATCTGGCTGATCATGCACTCGATGCGCGCCTTTTCGATCCCCTTGATCTGGCCGAATTTCGAGCCAATGGGACCTTGCTGCACGGAGTCGCGGGCGCGGTCGGTTCGGGCAAGAGCGCCGGCGAAGATCAATGATGCCGGTGCATAGAGGTCTTCCTCCTCGTTGATGTTCTTCTCGAACCAATGGGCATCACGCAGCTTCAGAGTCCCCACCATGACGACGTCCGAGGCCGCCTTGTTGTCGGGACGCTTCAGGAATTCGTACCGCCCACCCGGACGGAACTGGTTCACAACTTCCTTGAAGGACTGTTCGTCGCCCAAGTCGGTGACGAGCAGGCTGCCCCATTTCCACGCCTCTTCCTCGAGTGCTTCCCGGATTTCCATAGTCATCGAGCCGGGGACCACGATGTTGCAGACATCGTCGCGGAAGTTGAAATTGTCATTGCGACTGGCGATGAAACGGCGGATTGCTTCGAGCGTCACGCTCTCCCGATCCTTCATCGTCTTCGGATCGGCGTTGAACGCATGGAACTCGACCGGCTTGCGCTGCTTGCCATCCGGAACCACCGAGTTCTCGAAAAACAGCCAGAGTTGACGGTAGCTCGCCTCAAGCGGCCGGATTTTCTCGAAAACCTGCGCAAGCACCTCGTCTCGCACACGCTCAGCCGAATCGATCTGACCCTGAAATTTGCCCAGGGTCTGCTCGTATTCGTCGCTCTCCGACAGGACGTTTTCGAGCTCGGTGATCCTCTGGAGGAACTCCGTGGCACTTTCGGCGGTAAAGATGCTTTCGAGGTTGGACTTTTGCTCGCTCAGGCGGGGATGGAGGTCGGTGAAGATGTCGGCCAGTACCTTCCGAACCTGCGGAGCTTCGGCAACGGCGAATATTTCGTCGATGGTCGCTGTCTTGGCTTCCTGTTCGCTCATTCCTCACCTCCGGGTACTTTCGCAACCTTCTCGATCTCCTGACGGAGCTTGCTCAAGGCAGCGAGTATCTGCTTGCGCTGCCCCGGGTCTTTCCAGGCTCGTTTGACCGCCGGCAGGGACCACCGGTCCTTGATCCGATACATCAGGTCGATGGTCGTTTTGAGGTCGGCAATATCGTTGCGTTTTCCGGGGACTTTCTTCTGGATATTTTCGGGACTGAAGTCCTTCATGCTCCGGAAATCGAGCTCTGCGACAAACTCGGTGCTTTCTTCTCCGGCGTAGCCCTCGAAGCGCATACTCGGCTGAAACTTCTGGAATGCCTCGTTTACGCTGTCGATGGTTACCGGTGCCTCATCTTCGTCAGCGACCTCTTGACCGACCCGATCGAGCGTCAGAGGAAGAACCGCCAGTGTCGTGTCCGTTGGTACGGGGCGAACAGCCGGCGTGACCCCCTTGCGAACCACTTCGATTTTGGGCATAAGCGCGATTTTTGGCTGAACGGCATGTTTGGTTTCGCGTTCAGCCGGGCTGCCTCCTTCTCAGCCCGCCGCAGTCCTGAGCGAGTTCCCCTAATGGACTGACCCGGGGGCATTTCTCTCGCTGTGGAACAGCCTAGTCCTAACAGTCGGTCCCCTCCAAGTCAAGTCGAAAATTGGCGCGGCACTTTCCCGTTGTCTCCCGTAGCCCTTTCCCTGTAGATTTAGGTGGTTATCTCGATGAAACGCTTGAGAACTTTCGCTATCGCAGCCCTCATCCTCCTGGCGAGTTCTGCACGGGATTACAGCCAAAGCATAAAGAAACCCGCTCTTCCGCCCAGACCGGCTCCTATCCAGACAGGGGTTCAAGTTCCGCCCGGCACCTTCCCGGTAGATCCAGCGGCCGAGGAGGAGAAGCGGCAGGAAAAAGAGCGCCGGGAGAAAGTGACCCGGCTGGTTCAGGCAGTTTTCGCCACCCAGGACCTCCGTGAGCGCGAAAAGCTTTACAAGGAAATCCTGCAGCTTGACCCGTACCATGCCGTAGCGGCCCAAGGCCTGATCGAGACGCAGGCGAAACTGCGCGAGCAGAATTCGAGCACCGAACAGAAGCTGGAGAGCCTGAAGAAGAAGGAAGAAGCGATTGAGCGGGCTCGACGGGCTTACCTGGAGGGGGACCTCGAGGCGGCCCAATCCTCCCTGGACGCGGCGTTGGCACTGGACCCCGACGATCCCGAAGCGAAGGCGCTCCTCGCGCGGATTCAGAGTGATCTTCAGACCAGACGGGCCAAGCTGATTGCCCTTATCGTCGTCGCCGCGCTCGTCGTTGCCGGCTTCGCTGTCTTCTTGTTCCTGAGATTGCGGCGCCGTGACGGGCTGCTCGAGATGATTGAGGGCCCGGAGCCAGGCGCGCAATTTCCTCTAGTTCAGGAGACAACCACGTTCGGTAGTCTCGAGTCAGAGGTCGACTACGCGATCTACGATCCGAGCCGCCGTATTTCCAGGCGGCACTGCTCCGTCGTTCGAACGGGCAAACACTACTTCCTGAGCGATCACAGCACCAATGGAACACTGGTGAACGGTCACCCGATTCCCAAGGGACAGCCAGTCCTCCTGCACAGAGGAGATCGGATAGCCCTGGCCGACGACGTCATTCTTCGCCTTCGCCGGCGGTAACGCCTGCCTTCTCGTCCGGCGTTTTATATAAACAATAATTGTAATTTTTTTTGTATTGCCGTGCTAATGTGCTCCATCGACGAGCGTTTGGCTCTTGATGAGATCATCGGTCGTCTTGTCACCGATGCCCATCTGAACCAAATAGCGGTCGTGCACGTCTGCCAAACTGAGGAACGGCGAGCGGGTCATTGTTGGACTTTGGGTGCCGAACAACAAGGGGGACCGCGTGAGCTCATTAGGCCTGTCTGCAAAAACGACACTGAAAGTCTTACTGGCGGTAGGGGTTGTTCTCGGGGTCGCAGGGTACGTCCAATGGGAGAACCAATACCGTGCACTGGTCCGGCGGCTGCAGACTGAAAACGAGCATCTGAACCGGGCGCTTGAGGCGTCGTTCCATGACAACATGCTGAAGGCGGACACGCAGGCGCTGCAGAACATGGTTAACAAGATCGCCGGGATACAATCGGTCGAGCAGGTTTACGTCCTCGACCGCAAGGGAGGCACTTATCTTTCATCGGGCGGTGAGGTGCCCAAAAGACCGGCGGAGAAGATCGGCGACGGCTTGCATGAACTCCAGGTGAGGAAAAGCGGAGCCCGGGTAATGCACACACTGTATCCGATCCGCGCCGGGGCCGAATGTCTCTCTTGTCACTCGGACGTGAAGCAGGGAGAGGCTCTGGGGTTCATCGGAATGGCCCGTTCGGCCGAGCAGGACTTTGAAGAGCTGAGCCAGCACCGCAGCCAGCTCGTGATCGGCGCTCTTCTCGTCGTGATCGTCCTGCTGGGTGCACTGATCGTGATCATCCGTTCCATCGTGCGCCCGATCGTATCCATGTCAACCGTATCTCGACGTATTGCCTCTGGGGACATCTCGGGGAGCGTCACACACCGTTCGGATGACGAGCTCGGAGATCTGGCGGACTCGTTCCGAGCGATGGGCGCCTACATAAGCAGTCTGTCCGGTGCATTGGAGGCGTTGGTACGAGGTGACCTGGAACACCAGGTTGCTCCCCGATCCGACGCAGATCTGTTGTCGCGAGACGTGGCGCGGGCCGGGGAGACTCTCCGACGACTTGTCGCCGAAACCGATCGGTTGATCCGGGCCGCGGAACAAGGGCAACTGTCCGAACGGGGAAACCCGGGTGAATTTCAGGGCGTGTACGCCAAGCTCATTCTGGCGATCAACGAGATGCAGGACCGCACCCTCGCCCCGCTCAAAGAGGCGTCTGTGGTGCTTCAGAGAGTGGCCGAGCAGGATCTGACCTCGTCGGTTCAGGGCGACTACCAGGGGGAGTTTCGAGCTTTCAAGCTGGCCATCAACGGTGCGATCGCCAGCCTTCGAAGGGCGCTCGAGCAGGTTGCCGAGAGCTCCAACCAGCTTTCGCTGTCTGCGGCGGATATCACCGGTGGTAGCCAGTCTCTTGCCGTCTCGGCAAACAGGCAAGCGAGCTCGCTTGAGGAGATTTCCAGCAGCCTGGAAGAAATCGGGGCCATCTCGCGCGAGAACACGAGTTGCTCCCGGCGCGCCGAACAGCTGACGGCGTCCGCTCGGTCAAGTTCGAGCAAGGGCACCGAAAGCATGATTCGACTTTCCGAGGCGATTGAGAGAATCAAACAGTCGGCAGACCAGACCGGCCGCATCGTCAAGACAATCAACGAACTTGCCTTTCAGACGAATCTACTGGCCCTCAACGCTGCCATCGAAGCCGCGCGTGCCGGAGAAGCGGGTCGAGGTTTTGCCGTGGTCGCCGAAGAGGTCAGGAGCCTTGCGATTCGGTCCTCAGTCGCCGCAAAGAGCACGGCCGAACTGATCGAACAGTCTGTTCAAAGCGCTGAGGCTGCGTTTTCAGTCAGGGAACACGTCCTGACAGACTTGCAGCAGATCGCGCAACAGGTGGACGATATCAGCCTTGTGATGGGTGACATTGCCGCTTCCTCGGAGCAGCAGAATCTGGGCCTGAATCAGATCAGCCGGGCGGTCGACGACATGAACCAGGTGACCCAGGCGACTGCCACCACTTCAGAGCAGGCGGCTGCCGCTGCGGTTGAACTGGCACAGCAGGCAGAATTCATGCGAGGCCTTGCCAACTCCTTCGGCCTCCGGGAAACCCGCCTGGTCACGCGAGTTTCGGGGGCATAAATACTTAAACGGGGTATCGCCTTAACTCCAGTAGCCACAATTAGCAGTGTGTCGAACTCCGAAGTGTCGTGAATCCCCCTTTTATGGGCTGATGTCGTGCGGAGGGCGAAATCGAATGGAGCCGCGCACGAAAGCGAACGGCAGTGAGCGAGAGTAAGCGGACCACCAATCATTCGCTAAGTCGATACACTAAATGCGAAGCGGTGGAGCGAGTCAGGTGGTCCGCTTACTCTCGCTCGCTTCTCTCGCTGTCGTGCGCGGCTCCATTCAATCTCGCATCCACGCGAGGCTCGCCCAGTCCCATAGGCTGTTTACAGACACGTAAACCTTCTCAACACGCTCGCTGCGCGCGGCTCTGAAAAGGCATGACTGCGCCCCGCAAGCTCCTTGAGGTCCCCGTGACTCCCCGGTAGAATCGCCGACGGAGGTCGAAACCGCCATGATTGATGCTCCGCGATTCTGCGTCCTGGTCTTCGCCTTGGCCCTGTCGACAGTCGTCTGCCTGGCCTCTCTCCGGCCGGAAAACCCTCGAAGGGTGATCACCCTGGATGGTGTCTGGGACATCGAGGAGGGCGCCGCGGCCAATGTCCCTGCCAATTTCTCTCACAAGGTGGCGGTGCCAGGGCTGGTTGACCTCGCCCGGCCTGCATTCAAGGAAGTCGGCAGGAAGAGCCCTCTCAGGGAGGCGTTCTGGTACCGAAAAGTGTTCCGTCTCGATAGCGGCGTCACCCCGGTGGCTATCCTGAAGATCCACAAGGCTCGTTTCGGGACACGGGTTTACCTGAACGGCTCCCTCGTCGGTGACCACTTACCGTGCTTCACGCCTGCCTACTTGCCCGTCCGCCAGTTTTTGCGCGGCAAAGGGCAGGACAACGAGCTGATCATCCGGGTTGGGGCTGACCGCGAGGCAATCCCGAAAGACGTTCCCTCCGGATGGGATTTCGAGAAATATCTCTATATCCCCGGGATTTACGATTCGGTGGAATTGATTCTTACCGGTTCCGCCTACATCTCGAACGTCCAGGTGGTGCCCGACATCGCTGCAAAGAAGGCGAAGATGGTCATTGAAAGCCAGGGTTCCGTCGGGCGCCGGGTGCAGGCAAAAGTCGTCGAGGCGAAAACCGGGAGATCGGTTGGCCAGGCATCCGGCCAGGTGGGGTCGGACGGCAAGGTCGAGCTGGTGTTCAACATGGGGAATTGCCGTCTCTGGTCTCCCGAGGACCCGTTCTTGTACCAGGTGACCGTCCAGACCAGCGACGACGCGGTGAAAACCCGATTCGGGATGCGGTCATTCAGTTTTGAGCCGGGCGGGAAACGGGCGTTATTGAACGGCCGGCCTTACTACCTGCGAGGAAGCAACTTCACGGTGTACCGCTTCTTCGAGGATTCGGCGCGTAGCGACCTGCCGTGGCGTGCTGACTGGGTGCGAGGTCTCCATCGGAAGATGAAGTCTTTCCAGTGGAACGCGCTTCGTTACTGCATCGGCTTCCCGCCGGAGTTCTGGTATGACATCGCAGACGAAGAGGGTCTCTTGATTCAGGACGAGTTCCCGATCTGGCTGCTCAACCCGAAGGGTGACGACATGAAGCCGGACGAGTTCCCTACCGCCGAAAAGATCGTGCCTCAATATCGGGACTGGATGAGAGAACGCTGGAATCACGCCTGCGTCGTCATCTGGGACGCTCAGAACGAAAGTTTCACTGCGGAAACGGCCAAAGCGATCCAGGCTGTCCGCGGGCTCGACTTGTCGAATCGACCGTGGGACAACGGATGGGGTGAACCGCAGGCGGAAACGGACTGCGTCGAAGCCCACCCGTACATGATGATCCGGACCTGGTACAGCAACAAGCCGTTCGAAGTCAGTGAAATCGCGGCGATGTCGGGCGTGCCGGACCTGCAGGAGCCTCAGAAGAAGCAAAAAGCCGCCATTGTTATCAATGAATATGCCTGGATGTGGCTGACCCGTGAAGGCCAACCGACTTCCCTCACGGGGAAGATCTATGACCACCTGCTCGGTTCGAATTCCACCGTCGAGCAGCGAAGGTACACCTGGGCGCGACTGCTCGCCGCCAAGACCGAATTCTGGAGGGCGCACCGGGAATGTGCGGGCGTCCTCCATTTTTGCAGCCTCGGGTATTCGCGCCCCGGCGACAAGCCGCGCCCCGAGGGCGGCGCAACGAGCGACCACTGGACCAACGTCGAGAAGCTCACCCTCGAACCGAACTTCGAAAAGTACATGGCAGAGGCGTTTAATCCAGTGGGTCTCATGCTCGATTTTTGGGCGCCAACCGCCGGCCCAGGCGAGGAGAAGCAGCTGAAAGTCTTCTTGATCGACGACCTTTACGAGGATTGGGAGGGCGACGTCAGCCTTCGGATCACGAAAGAGGGGCAGACTATCTCCGAGCAGTCCCGGAAGACAAGGGTGGCTGCACTGGGGCGCGAGGTCGTCAGCTTCGTCCAGAAATTCCCGACTGCTAAAGGCAGGTACACCATCAGTGCCGAGTTGAAGGATCGAGCCGGCATGCGTGTCCGCAGCCTTCGGGATTTCCGGATTGAGTGAGGGAAGGACTGACTATGGGTAAAGGCTCGTCAACCGGGCCGTAAAGCGGCGGATTCGCCGTTCAGAATCCGCCGCTTTACGGCCCGGTTGGCTATGTCTCGGCGTCGGTGGTCAGTGGTCAGAAGGTGTGAAAAAATCGTGAGACCGCATTTCGACCCCAAGGGGGTCGAAGACGTGCATTCGCCTCGTCTCTCGATTCTTTCACACCTTCTCAGTGGTCAGTGGTCAGTTGTCAGTTCTTGTACGTTTCCTTGATCCAGCGTTCGAGCGAGCCGGCTGGATCCAGAACGACCGCCCGGTCGATGACGAACTGCTTGCCGGCGCCG
>CAYQYP010000084.1:0-6124 GCA_964421755.1 uncultured Acidobacteriota bacterium | reverse complement strand
GACAGTATCTGGGTGTGGCGCAGCTTCACCCGGGGCCTCAATGTCCTGTTCATGGAAGAGATCCTCCCATCCTCGACCTGGCAAGATTCGGCCCGACAGGCGATGGGACAGGTGCTCCGCTGGGCGGCGCGGGTTAACCTGGCCGCCATGCGACCGGAGCAATCGCTCTCGACAACCGGCTATTGTCTCGCTGACCGGGGGAGGGCATACCTCGTTTTCCAGTCGAACAAGGGCGAGTTCAACGTGAACCTGAAGGAAGCCGCAGGTACGTTCAGCGTCACCTGGTTCAACGTGAATATGAACCGTGAAACGACCGCGAAGTCGGTCGAGGGTGGAGCTGCCCGGACATTCACAACCCCGTTCCCCGGCCCTGCGGTCCTGTACCTGAAACGGGCGGAGTAACCCGCCTCAGTCTCCGCCTGCGCCAGGAATTTTCGAGGTCGCGTCAAAGACGATCTCGCCGGCCAGAATAGTTTTCACGATCGACAGCCTGCCGTTCTCGAGGGTGAACAAGATCAGGTCCGCTCGTTTGCTGACCGCAATTTCACCCCGGTCGGTCAGGTTGTAGAAGCGAGCCGGATTCCCGGTCGCGAGGTGTATGGCATCGGCCAAAGAAGAGCCCGTGAAGCGCATGAAATTCTCCACTCCCCGGTCCAGGGCCGAGGCGGCGCCGGCCAGGACGTTCTGCGCAGGCAAGCGGACGACTCCTTCCGGCGCCAGAACCACCGTCTGCTCGTTTTTCCGGTATTCGCCGGGCGGCATCCCGGCCAAGTGGACGATGTCGGACGTCAGGATCAGGTTGTCCGGTCCTTTGGCTTTGAAAAACACCACGATCTCAGCGGGGGTCAGATGGAAACCGTCGGCTATGATACTGGCCGCCAGCCGATCGTCGGCCAGCTGAGGCCACAGCGGGTTTTCATGCCGGTTGATCAGGTTTGCACAGCCGTTTCCCAGATGAGTTGAAATGCCGGCGCCCTCGTCAACTGCCGCCTTTATGATTTCGGCGGATCCGTTGTGGTGTGCGAGGCCGACTTTCACTCCGACCCCTGTCAGTCTTCGAATGAACTCGGTCGCGCCCTCCACCTCCGGAGCCAACGAAACCTGCAGGATTCTGTTGCCGGCCGCCTGGTTGAGCGCCTGGAATTCTTCCCAGTCGGGAGCCCGGACCCAGTCGCGGTTGTGAGCCCCACGATATCCGTCAACCGGGGAAATGTAGGGGCCTTCGAGGTGGAATCCGGGGATCGAGCGGGCGAGAGCCGGATCCTTCATAGCCCGGGCCAGCGTGGCGAAGCTCTTCAGGAGTGTCTCCCGGGTGTGCGTCGTCAGAGTGGGCAGGTAGGTCGTTACTCCGGCTTTCCAGAGGCCCTGCGTCGCTTTGCGGACGCTTTCGACGTCAAGGGAATCCGAGGTGAAGGCAACGCCCAGGTACCCGTTGACCTGGTTGTCGATCAGCCCCGGGGCGACGAACGGGAGGGTGGCCGGCGACGGAGCTCGGTCGTCCCGGGTGATGCCGTCGATCAGCCCGTCCCTGATCCGGATCGTGACCGCCTGGCCGTCCAGGTAAAGCCGCCCTCGGACCTCCGTGACGGATTCGCCTCGCCTGACAGGAGCGGAGCTCGAGTCCCCAAGGGCCCCCTTCAGGACATCGCGCGCCGTGAAGTCCACCCAGACGATGCCGCACTCCTGGCGGGTTCTCTTCGCCAGCTCTCTGCCCAGTTCCTGTACCGGGTTGTCAAACCGGCTCCACCAGGTTTTGTCCGCCCGATATCCGGTCTGGTACAGGACCGTGTTCGGATAGAAAAACTCCGAAAATTCCGCCATCTCCTTCAGGAAATCCTCGTAGGAGTTGAACTGCTGGGAATCGTCGACAAAAATTACGTCGCCCCGATAGGTCGGGCATAAGAACGACTTGTTGAAATGTTTGACGAACAGACGATAAGCCGGATTGTGCGACTTCACCCTCGTGTCCCAGGCCTGGACCTCGGAGTCCGTAACCGGAACTCCGTCCTTTCCATTGGTCACGTTCTTGTACCACTCCACGTCGATTCCAAACCCGGCCACGCATGGATGATGCTTGTATCTGGTCAGGACAAGGTCGATGAGCTGGTCAACCTCGGCGAACCCCGGCTCCACCTGGAGAAACACCTTGACACCCTGGCTGTCGAAATGACGAAGATACTCCTCATGCCGGTCGACCTCGGCGAAGGCGATCTTCGGATTAGCGGAATTCTGACCGGGGAACTCGAGCAGGCATCCTTCGATCTTTCCCCTCAGCGGCCCGACGATCCAGACGGCAACCGGCGTGGCCGCGTCGAAGTTCCCGGTCATCGTGTTGAACGCGACTCCCCACTGGTCGGGCGAAGGGAAGGGCCGGATGCCGTAGACCGAGGAACGCAGACCCGCCCAGCGGGGTCCGGCGGGAGTGGCGGCATCCTGCCAGGCGATAACCGAAAGCGCTGACATTGCGATGAGGAAGCGGACAAAATTTTTGCGTCGGGATTCTTCATGCATCGCCGAAAACCCTCAGGTTGATAAGCGATATTTTAGCGGCACTTGTCAAAACAACTTTGGGACACAATACTGATTCTGCCACTAGCGGGCACATACGCGGTAGCGGCGGGGAATGGAAGTATGGTGTGCCCGAAATTAGAATCAGAGACGCAGACGGACTGAAAGCAACCTGGAAGGGAATATGTGGACCAGAATCAACCGGGTCTGTGCCGTCACGTTCCTCGTGTCGTCATGTTTGGCGTGTCTTCTCGCTGGTGATGCGGAGTCCAGCCAGAAGGCGGGTCGGCCCGAAGAACCGCGCGTCGGGGACCTGCCGAAGCGGGTTATCGGCGTCAAGATCTACGAGTATTCGGGCGACCTCCAGGAACTGATCGGACAGTGGCGGCAGATCGGGATCAACACGGCCTTCGTCGGCGCCTCGCTCGCTGCGAAACGCGACTTCATGGCAGCAGCAAGGCAGCATGGCATCAAGACCTTTGTCATTTTTCCGGTGTTCTTCAATCCTGAGGCGCTGGCCGCCCAGCCTGATCTCTGGGCGATCACGGCGGACGGGAAGAAGGCCGAAAAGGAGTGGGTCAAATTCGTTTGCCCCTCACGCTCGGACTATCGGGCCCGGCGTCTGGAGGATCTGCGGAGACTGCTCGATGAATCGAACCCGGACGGTCTGAGCATCGACTTCATCCGCTTCTTCACCTTTTGGGAGAAAGTCTGGCCGGAAACCGGGCCGGATGAAGGCGAAAACACCTGTTTCTGCCCGGCCTGCCTGAGGATCTTCCAGGAGCATGCCAAAGTCTCACTCCCGGCGGAGCTCAAGAGCCCCAGGGAGCAATCCGGGTGGATTCTACGGAATCATCTCCAGGAGTGGGTTGCCTGGAAGTGCTGGACAGTGACCGAGACCCTTCGTGCGATCGCAGGGGAAGCCAGGAGGCGGCGCCCGGAGATTCTGCTGAATGTTCACCTCGTTCCGTGGCGGGAGAAGGACTTCCGGGGTGCCATCCGGGCCGTCGCGGGGCAAGACGCGGCGGTGTTGGGGGACCTCGTGGACTATGTCTCTCCCATGGCGTACGCGCACATGGTCAAACAGCCGCCGGCCTGGGTCCATTCGCTGGTCGAAGAACTGGCCGGGCGAACGTCAAGGCCAATTCTGCCGAGCATTCAAGTTGCCGAGGCCTACCGGACCGAGCGGCTTTCCGCGGCCGAGTTTGAAAAGTCCCTGGAGGCCGCGCTCGCGCCCCCTTCCCGAGGCGTGGTGTTTTGGAACTGGGACAGCCTCGAGAAGGATCCGGAGAAAAAGGCCCTCGTCCGAAAGGCGGCCGGCTTACATCGGTGACCTGCGGGTGATAGTCCTCTCCGGGATGGAGGTCGGACTCACGCGGAGTTGCACGCCGCCAACCACCGGCTAGCGCCTGCCAGAGTCTCGTAGGAGCGGACAGGTTTCGGCTTGCGTCCGGAGCAGGCGCCAGCCCAGAATAGCGGCTCCGATACGGCTCTTTTCATGTGGCTCTGGCAAAGGAGACAGACGTGCGACAGCGTTATTTGTCCTTCCCCTTCAGGCGGCTCTTGTCCAGCGTACTTGGAAGCCTGGTACTGACCGGCTTACTTTTCGGCGCGGATGCGCCTCCAGCCGGTGACCAGGCTCCTCAAAAGCAGACCTATACCTACAAGCAGGTCGGCAACCTCTCAATCCAGGCGGATGTTTACCGGCTTTCCGATGGTCAGGCGAAGCCTGTCATCTTCTGGATCCACGGCGGCGCTTTGATTTTTGGCCAACGGGGGAGCGTCAATCCAGTTCAACTCCGGCGCTATCTGGATGCCGGCTACATACTCGTCTCGATTGACTACCGTCTCGCGCCCGAAACAAGACTGCCTGAGATCCTGGAGGACGTCAAGGACGCTTACGGTTGGGTACGGGAAAAGGGCCCGGCGCTTTTCCAGGCAGACCCGGATCGCATCGCGGTAGTGGGGAATTCGGCCGGGGGATACCTGACCCTGGCCGCCGGCCACCTTTTCGCGCCGCGTCCCAACGCGTTGGTCTCCTTCTACGGCTATGGAGATGTCGTCGGCCCCTGGAGCAGTCGTCCTGACCCTTACTATTCCAAGCAAAAGCAAGTCCAGCGGGCGGAGGCCTACTCCCTGGTCGGAACCGAGCCGATCTCACAGGCCGCGACTGAAAATCGCTGGCCCTACTACCTTTACTGCCGACAGAATGGGCTCTGGCCGCGGGAGGTCGTGGGTCTCGATCCGGACAAAGAGCCGGCCGCTTTTCGGCCATACTGCCCTTTACAGAACGTGTCCAAAGACTATCCCCCAACCCTGTTGCTGCACGGCGACAAAGATACCGATGTTCCGTTTGAACAGTCGGTCCTGATGGCTCAGGCGCTTGCGCGGGAAGGTGTTCCTCACCAGTTCATTAAGATGCCCGGGGCCGGTCACCGCTTCGATAGGGACATGGATAACCCGGAGACGATTCGGGCGTTTGAGCAGGTGCTGAGTTTCCTGGAAGAGCACTTGCGGTAGATCGGACCGCCCGGTGTGGAAATCGGTTTGTCCAACGCCCGCCCTGAAGGCGGTCGGGCGGCTGACCTCCTCCACGCTGACCGCCGGGCTGACAAAAGGCGTGCGCCTCACGGCTCGGGTTAATGTATTCTCAAAGAAAGCGAGCCTTTGACAACTAGGCCAGGGCTAGGAACAAGACGGCCGGATCACCGCCTGCGCAGAAAAACGAGTAGAGAGAAGGCGTGGAAACGATTCAAAGAGGGCAATTGAGAGAACTCCTTTTCAGCAGTGCCTGCAACGGCGCGACCTCGGTCGGGCTGCTCTCCCTTCGGCTGGTGGTGGGCCTGGCCTTCCTGCTGTACGGCTGGCCAAAAATCCAGAACCCTCTTGCCTGGATGGGACCGGACTCGGGGATGCCCGGAATCCTTCAGGCGCTTGCGGCGATTTCCGAAGTGGGTGGCGGAGCCTGCTGGATTGCCGGATTTCTGACCCGGCCGGCTGCCCTGGGCCTGTGCTGTACGATGACAGTCGCCACCTGGACACATATTTCGCACGGAGACCCATTCCTCGGTCCCTGGCCGGCCTATGAGCACTCGCTGTCCTACCTGGCGGTGGCTCTCCTGCTCCTTCTGGCAGGCCCCGGCCGCTTTTCGGTTGACGCAATCGTGTTCGGGCGCACCAATCCTGGTCCTCGGTGAACGGGATGCGGCGCACCGGCGATCGTTGTCCCTCGCGGCGTGCGGGTCAACTGCCTGCGTTCGGCGGGGTCTCCGGAATCATCGCAGCGGCAGTCTTGCAGTTAAACCTCGATGGGTGATAAAGGGACTACGAGGTGCCCGCCGAGGGGCGGCCGCTGAGACAGAAAGGGAGGGCGCAGAGCATGGAGACCAGAACGAACGAAATCGCGGACGGCATCTATCGATTCTCGACTTACATCGAGCGGGCAGGCCTTGTCTTCAACCAGTACCTGGTGCTTGCTGAGCAGCCACTTCTGTTTCACTGTGGCCTGCGAGGTCTTTTTCCCCTGATATCGACGGCCATGTCGGGCGTCTTGAATCCCAATCGACTGCGTTGGATCTCATTCGGCCATGTGGAAGCAGACGAACTGGGAGGAATG
>CAYQYP010000083.1:0-2279 GCA_964421755.1 uncultured Acidobacteriota bacterium | reverse complement strand
ACCTCGGGAGGCTTCGATACCCGCACCCCATACACGTCGCCTTCGCGGAAGCCGGAAAAGTAGAGGGCCGCTTCGCGAAGCGTCTTCGTGGGGGCTCCGCCGGTCGTCGTGACGGTTCCGCCGGGCCGCGCTTTCTCGATCACGGCGGAGCGATGACCAAAGAAGGACGCCAACTCGGTTGCACTTTCTCCCGCCGGACCCGAACCGATAGCGATAAGGTCATACGTTTCTGTCATCGCAGATCCCCGTTTGCCGACTTACTGCATCTGATCGAGCGCCTCCGCGAAGGCCTTCTTCAGTCTCAGGGCTTTCTTGATTTCATCAGCCGAGACATAGGGATATTCGCCATATTCGAGGAAGCTCGGACGCTGATGGTCGCGAAAGAACTTGGTAACCGCTGGCACGTTCGTCTTCCAGTCCTCCGGCCATCCTTCGAGATTAACGAAAACCGTGGTGATGCCGGTCTTGTTGAATAGGGCTATCGCGTCGTCCACGTATTTGTCGAAATCGGTATCGAAAATGCCCTGATACATGAAGTGCAATCCCGAGCCGATATCGAACAAGACCCAGCGAAGGTAGTGGAGTTTCAACGGCGCGAGAACAGAGGGGTCGGCCTTAACCGCGTCCTGGATCATCTTCCCATACTCGCGCACTGCCTGTTCCCTGCCAGGCAAGACCTTGGCTACGACTGAAAACCCATAGCAGGCGGGAGTCTTGGGGAGGACGGGGCCGTAGTTTCCCGGTTGGAACTCGAAATATCCCTCTTTCGGAATCGCGAGGGCCTGTGGCTTGGTCCAGTCGTTTTCATTTCCCCTTGCGACTGCTTGCGATGTCGTCGCGTCCCCTTCTGATATTACGTGTGTTGCCATTTTGTTCTCCTTGAACGGATCTGACACCGGAACCAAATAGATCCATTGCTATTCAGAACGGTTGTTCTCGTTTGCGCTCGATTGGAACTAGGGTGCAGACGGTCCTGTGACGGCCGAGCCTGAACGCTTTTGCCCATGTGGGTCAGCGCAACGTATCCGGGCCCCGCAGGATGGCTCAGTTTGGAACAATGCGCGAGGATAACCTACTGTCAAAATTGCCAGTGAGGTTAGTCGATACCTGCTGAAACGATGACCGCTGCCGTGGGACCCAGGCACAGCGATTCAGTCATCCCGGAGCTAGATACGGCACCCGGGTACTGGCATTTCATACAGTTGCTCAACCCCCTTCCGGCTGAGACGATTAGCGGACTGCCATGCACAAACGGTAAACATGACTATAAATCGGTTCCGAGGAAGGACATGAAATTCAGAACAGGCTTGGGATTAATTGGCACCAGCGTTTTCATTGTGACTCTCGCTGCGGCGGGATCTACAGAGTTCGTGTCAACCTGGAGAAACCCGCTTGCAGGACCCCTCGCTAAGCCAGGTCAGAAAGCGGCGGCGTTTGTTATCACTGCGGAGGAGTCGATGCGTCTTGGCCCGGAAGAAAGTCTGGCTGACTTGATGCGAGCACGGGGATTGGACTGTGTAGCCGGCTACACCGTTCTTCCGGGAGAACTGGCAAAAGACCAGCAGAAAGCCAAGGAATTCCTGGTAAAAGGGGGTATCACGAGCGTGATCATCATGCGCGTGCTGGGAGAACAAGAGGGCCAGGAAGCCTACGGAACAGGTGCGGCCATCTACTCGGCTCCCCATTATGCCTCACTATGGAATTACTGGGGTTACAGCTGGGGAGTGGTCTATACCACTGAGACGAAGTCGGACAAGGTCTTTTCGGTGGAGACTCTGGTCTATTCGATCGAGCAGGACAAGTTGATCTGGGGAGGCATCAGCGAGACAACTAACCCGAAAGACATCCAGAAGTTCATCAAAGATCTCGTCAATGCCGCGGGCAAAGAAATGCGAAAAGCCGGGCTCCTCCACGAATGAGGTGAAAGAGTAGACTTGACGTCCGGTTTTCCTAGAATGACAGCAGCAGGCCGCCGCTCAGCTCGAGCAGGCTGAAGTTAGTCCGGTTGATCTCCGGGGGAGGAACAACCAGTTCGATCCCATCCGGGACGTGATAAAACCGGGCATCAAAACGGAGGCCAACCGGCCCGGCGATATTACGAAGTTTCAGCCCGCCACCCACGTTCCAGGTCCAAGCACTCCGTATGCTGAAATTGGTTCCCTCCTGACCCGATATCCCTCCCACCCCAAAAGTGGCAAAAGGCACAAACCCGCCAATCGGTAGCTGAACGAGGAAGTTCCCGTTGAGAAGGTGAACGGTTTCATCGAAGTCTCCGAAAG
>CAYQYP010000082.1:0-6949 GCA_964421755.1 uncultured Acidobacteriota bacterium | reverse complement strand
GGTGGTCCGCTACTCTCGCTCGCTTCGCTCGCTCTCGAGGCTGTCGAGAAAGTTCTAAGGCCTGAAAAGGCCGGCACATATTAGCCCAGGGCGAAGCGCTTTGTGCGCAGCCCTGGGTCTAAGGTATAAGGCGGAGACAAGACCTGAAAGGGCGCAAGAACCGCAACATTATCAGGATCTTACGCCCTTACAGGGCTTCGCGGTCGAGACCGTGTTGACCCAGGGCTACGCGAAAAGCACGCTTCGCCCTGGGCTATTATGTGCCGGCCTTTCAGGCCTTAAGAAGGTCGTCGCACGATCTCGTCTGAAGGAGCGTTGGACTTTTTCGACTCTCGCTCTCGTGCGCGGCTCCATTCGATCTTGCCCTCCGCCGGGAACTCGCCGGTCTATCCGCCTACTAATAGAAGAGTTAACATTTTTAACACCCTCGCAGCGTGGGCGCGGCTCTGACGGCGGTTGCCCGAGCACAGCGTCGGAAATGCGGGTAGCCCCGGCTGAGATTGGTCATTTGATCTGATTTGACCTGGGATGGAAGAATAGAGGCTTAGATACATCATGGATTGGCTATATTCGGCCTTGCTGAAGCCTTTCGACTGGATGCTTTCCTTGTTCGGGTCCTTCCATCCGCTTCTCGTGCTGGTGCTCGCGTCGCTGTTTGCAGGCGTTGTCCTGTTGCTCGTTTTCGCCCGATTTTCTGACCAGGAGGCGCTTCGCACCGCCAAGGACAGGGTGCGCGCCCATCTGCTCGAGCTGCGTCTGTTCGGGCATGACCCGCACCTCGTATGGGCGGCCGAGAAGAACATTGTCCGGGCCAACCTCCTCTACCTGAGGTTGATCCTCAAACCGCTTGTCATCACGTTGCCGATCTTCGCCTGGATGCTTCTGGGTCTTTACGGTTGGTTTGAATTCCGGCCGCTGGCCCTTGGGGAGGCCGTTGTCGTTTCGGCTTTCATCGCCCGGCCTGCGCTCGCAAGCGTAAGAATGACAGCGCCGGACCTCACAACGGATGAAGGCCTTCAGGTGGAAACACCCGTTTTGCGGATCGATCAGGAACACCGTTGCGATTGGAGGATCCGCGCGCTCCAGGCCGGCGAGCATCGCCTGGTTCTTTCCACAGGCACGCAACGGGTCGAGCGGACGGTTGCGGTTGGAGTCGTCCGCCGGTCGCGAGTCAGCCGGTCGGCGAGACCGCGGCCCCTCGGGGTGACCGCGGGCGGTGGAGATCCCTTACCCGACGCCCGGGCAATTGAACGGGTCGAGGTCGACTATCCGCGCGCCAGGCTGACAGTTTTGGGATTCGAAGTCGGTTGGGTCACCGTTTTCGTTGTTTTGTCGGTGGCCTTTTCGTTTCTGCTCAAGCGTCCGTTCGGTGTCACGCTCTAGGAGGCTGTTCCGGAGATGCTCTGGCCAGGCTGGGTGCTGCTCGTGCTCGTATCAGGCGTGCCATTTCACGTCGAGGACATTACGCGTCAGGCCGGCATTAACTTCCGACAGAACAACTTTGCCACTTCGTCGAAGTATCCCTTTGAGACGATGGGGGGAGCCGTTGCGGCCTTTGATTTCAATAACGACGGCAACCTCGATCTGTTGTTCCTGAACGGGACGCCCTCGCCCGTGCATCGAAAGACGACTCCGGACGCGTTCAATCGCCTCTACCGAAACGACGGCCGCCTGCGCTTTACCGATGTAACGGCCGGGTCGGGCCTCGAGGGACAGGACGCCACCGGGTACCCGCAGGGTGTTGCCACGGGTGACTACGACAACGACGGATACGTCGATGTACTCGTGACCAACTACGGCGACAACGTTCTATACCGCAACAACGGAAACGGCCGGTTTTCGAACGTGACCCGCCAGGCAGGGGTTTCAATGGCTGGCCACCCCTTCAAGGCGAGCGCCTGCTGGCTGGACTTCGATAAGGATGGCTGGCTCGATCTTTTTGTCACCCGCTACTTCGACTGGACGTTTGCCGAGCACGCGGACCATCACTGCGGACTGCGACAGCCGGGCTTCCGCACGTATTGCCGGCCGGACACTTTCCGCCCACTTCCCAACGCGCTCTTCAGAAACAACCGCGACGGGACATTCACCGACGTGTCGGACGAGACGGGAGTGAGCCGCCACCTCGGCAAGGGGATGGGGGTCGTCCCGTCTGACTATGACGGCGACGGCTGGACGGATATATTCGTTGCGAACGATCGGATGCCGAATTTTCTCTATCGCAACAAGGAGGGGAAATTCGAAGAGGTCGCACTCCTGGCCGGGGTCTATGCCAACGAATCGGGTATGGCCGTATCCGGAATGGGCGCCGACATGAACGATTTCGACAACGACGGGCTTCCCGATCTCTTTTACACCGACCTCGTCACCGAGACATTCGCGCTGTTCCGGAACATAGGGAAAGGGCTCTTCCAGGATGCGAGTTACCCGTCGCGTATCGCGCCACTCTCGGTCCGACGCAGCGGCTGGAGCACCAAGTTCATGGATTGGGATAACGATGGCTGGAAGGACATCCTGGTGGCAGGCTCCCACGTGCTCGACAACGTGAAGCTTTACAACTCCGAGAACCAGTACGAGGAGACTTGTTTCTTTTTCCACAACAATCGAGACGGTAAATTTGAGGACTGGTCCGGGAAGCTCGGCCCGGATTTTCTGAAGACAGGAGCCAACCGGGGACTGGCGGTCGGTGATTTCGACAACGACGGCAGGTTGGAAGCAGCGGTTTCCCGCCTGAACGACTCTCCAGTTTTCTGGAGAATCACGACCGCGCTGCCGAACCACTGGCTGATCCTCCGCCTGGAAGGAAAGAAGAGCAATCGCGACGGAATCGGCGCAAAGATCAAGGCCATTCTCCCCTCCGGCCTGACGCTTTACGAGCAGGTCAGCTCGGCTAACGGGATCTACTCGGCGAGCGACAAGCGTGTTCACCTCGGGCTTGGAAACGACACGAAAGTTAAAACTCTGGAGATCCACTGGACGAGCGGGAAGATCCAGACGCTGGCCGATCTGCCGGCCGACCAGGTTCTCGCGATCACGGAGGAACCGTGAGGCAGCGGGCAGAAGGCAGCGGGCAGCGGGCAGAGGGCAGCGGGCAGAAGGCAGAGGGCAGCGGGCAGAGGGCAGCGGGCAGAGGGCAGCGGGCAGAGGGCAGAGGGCAGAGGGCAGCGGGATAAAGGGGTAAAGGGGCAGAGGGACAAAGGGAGTATGGCAATCATGATGGATAGCGCAAATAAAGCCAGCTTCGAGGCGGCAACGTGTTCCCGTCAGTTTCCTCCTGCTGCCGTCTGCCCGCGGCCCGCTGCCTGCTGCCGTCTGCCCGCTGCCCTCTGTCTGTTGCTGCTTCTCGTGCTCGCCGGAACGTCAAAAGCTGCTCCCCAAAATCAACCGGCTCCGGTGTTGTCGCCACAGGCGGCGGGCCTGTTCAACTCGGCGGTGGACGCGTTTCGGACAGGCAACCTCGATCAGGCGATCGCCCGGATGCGACAGGCGGACCGCTCCCAACCCGGTCATCCCGAGGTGCAACTCTACCTTGGCCTTTTCCTCTACGAGAAAGCCAACGAGAATCCAGAGGCGCAGGCGCTGCTTGAATCCGCTCTGACGCGGTATCCGGCGCATCCGGATCTGCCGCTCAAGCTCATGAACTCCTACCTGCTGACCGGCCGGCAGGAGAAAGTCTCAAACCTGCTCACCACGATCCGCCCAAGGATGGAATCGGACCCTCGCTTTGCTTTCAACGTAATCTATACCTTGGTCTACCGGGACCAACCGGTCCTGGCAAAAAACGAGCTCGATGCGCACTCGAAGCGACTCCAGGGGGAGGTGCAATTCCTTGGAGGACTGATCGCTGCGAAAAGCGGGCGAGTGGAGGAAGCGGCCGGGCTCCTGCAAGCGGCCAGGCAAAACGGCTTCCCACCAGCGGGAAGCCGCGAGACGGCCGTTCTCGCCGACGCCCTCTTTCAGCTCAATCAATTCAAGCCTGCTTCGGAGGCCTACGAGGCCTACCTGGCCCGATTCGGCCCGGACGAAAAGATACTGTTTCGAGCCGGCTTGAGTTACTACGCGTTTGGGGACTTCCGGAAGGCGAGAGAGGCGTTCGAAGCCTTGCTGCTTCGAAACCCGAAAGCCCCCGAGGCCAACTACTACCTCGGGAGTGTCTTCATTGAATTGAAGCAGATGGATGCCGCCGAAAAGCACCTCGAGGTCGAGCTCGCCGTGGATCCGCAGTCGTACCGGGCGATGACGAAGATGGCTTATTTACGGTATCTGAGCGGCGACAACGAGCAATGCAGCACCTGGCTCGAAAAGTGCCTTGCGCTGAACCCCGACTGGTTCGAAGCCCATTTTGTCCGGGGCCTGCTCCAGAGCCGATCAGGTGAATACCAGCAGGCGACCGCGAGCTTCGGCAAGGCAATTGAGCAGGAACCAGGTTACCCGAAGGCGTACTATCACCTTGCGATGGCTTACAAGAGACTTGGCCAGGATCAAAAGGCCGCCGAGACCCTTCAGGCGCACGAGAAGTTACAGGGCGACCAGACGGCCAAGGCGCTCGAGGCTCTCGGAATGGCCGACAAACCGGTCGCAACCCGGCAGGAACAGTGAAGAAACGCGCTCAAGAACCAGCCTTGCACGGAGGGGATTGCTGCATAGCGCCTGTTCTCTCTTTATTCGTGTTTCGGCGACGGTCTTCTGGAGCGCGGACGTCTCGTCCGCACTGGGTTCGCGGGCATCCTGCCCGCTCGCCGGGCATCTTGCCCGGCGTTGTCTTTCGGAGATCGCGACAGCTCGGACGAGTCGAAACGGCGGGCAAGATGCCCTCCGCGCGGACGGGACGTCCGCGAACCCAGTGCGGACGAGACGTCCGCGCTCCGAGGGCCGACTCCGGCCCGTACTTTTTGAAAAAATTCCTTTCCACTCGCGCTGCGATTCTGCTGCTCCTCCTGCTGGCCCTGAATACGTTCGATCCCTCGACGGTTGCGCAGGCCTATGTCGGCCCGGGCGCGGGTTTTGCCTTCGTTTCTTCCTTTCTGACTCTTTTGGCGGGGCTTCTCCTCGGGATCTTTTACCTTGTCACCTCTCCGATCCGGCTGCTCGTGAAGGCTCTCATCAAGGGACGCAGGCGAGGGAAAAGCAGCGTACAGAAGATCGTGATCCTCGGGTTGGACGGCATGGATCCGCAGGTGGCCGAGGGCTACATGAATCGCGGGAAACTGCCGAATTTTCGCAGGCTCGCCGAACAGGGCGGCTTTGCGCGGCTGGCGACCAGCTGCCCCGCGGTTTCGCCAGTCGCCTGGTCATCGTTTATGACCGGGGTGGACGCTTCACACCACAACATCTTCGATTTCATAACGCGCGATCCGAACACCTACGAGCCGATGCTCTCCTCGGCCAGCGTCAAACCGCCCCGGCGGGTGCTCTCGATCGGCCGATGGCGCATCCCCCTGGGCCGTCCACGAATAGTCTCCTACCGTCGAAGCAGGTCTTTCTGGAGCATCCTTGGCGACCACGGAATATTCTCTTCGGTGATCCGCGTGCCGATCACCTTTCCGGTCGAACGCTTCCGGGGAGTGCTTCTTGCCGGGATGTGTGTACCGGATCTGCGCGGCTCCCAGGGGACATACAGCTTTTACACGACCGAGGGTTCGGCCGGCAAGGGGACCGGTACCACGGTGGTCGAACGCGCTGGAAACCGAATCGAGGCGCAGCTTCTCGGTCCGGAAAATAGCGTACGGGACGGCGCGGCTCCCCTGTCGGTTCCTTTCCGGGTGGAACTCGACGAAGATGCGAGAACGGCCGAGCTGACAATTTCCGGCCAGGCTATCCGCCTCGAAGAAAGAAGACACTCGGCCTGGGTGCAGGTCGACTTCAAGGCGGGGCTCGGGATCCGGGTTTCCGGAATATGCCGCTTCTACATGAAGAGCATCGCCCCACACTTTCAGCTTTACGTCACGCCTGTCCAGATTGATCCACAACGGCCCGCGCTTCCGCTTTCACACCCGTTTACTTACGCGATGTACCTTTCCCGGCTTCTGGGCCGCTTCGCGACCCTGGGACTGGCGGAGGACACCTCCGCCGTGAACGAAGGGGTGCTCGACGAAGAGGGCTTTCTTGAGCAGGCATACCTCTACCACGAGGAGCGCGAGCGGATGTTTTTTGACGCCATCGAAAAGACCCGAGAGGGATTGTGCGTCTGCGTTTTCGACGTAACCGACCGCGTCCAGCACATGTTCTTTCGAACGGTTGCCGGAGAGGAGGTGCGGGGAGGCGAGGCGAGCGCCACCGGCGATTACGAACGACGCGGCCAGAAGACCATTGAAGAGCTCTACGTCAAAATGGATGCACTCTTGGGTCGCACGTTGGAGAAGCTCGGCCCAAAGGACGTCTTGCTGGTAATGTCCGATCACGGGTTTGCCCCGTTTCGACGTGGGGTCAACCTGAACACCTGGTTGTTCCAAAATGGTTACCTCGTGCTGAAGAACGGCGCGTCGACATCCGGGGAGTGGTTGCGCGAAGTGGACTGGAGCCGGACGAAGGCCTTCGCGCTTGGACTGACGGGGCTCTTCGTAAATCGAAAGGGGCGGGAAGCGCAGGGAATCGTCGGTGCGGACGGGGAGCTTTCCGAATTGCGCCGTAAGCTTTGCCTGGAGTTGACGGAGCTGGTAGACACGGAGACCGGTGCGAAACCGCTCACGCGAGTGGTCGAGACGGAGAAGGACTTCCCCGGTCCGTACGCGACGGACGGGCCCGACCTGCTCGTCTGCTTCCGTCGGGGCTACCGTATTTCGTGGGAAGGGGCGAGCGGCAAAGTGACGGACAGCGTTTTCGAGAACAACGACCGCGCCTGGAGCGGGGATCACTGCATGGATCCGCGTCTGGTGCCTGGAGTCCTGTTTACAAACCGAAGGCTCACCGCTGCCGACCCGGACATCAAGGATATCGCCCCGACCGTTCT
>CAYQYP010000081.1:0-12253 GCA_964421755.1 uncultured Acidobacteriota bacterium | reverse complement strand
GCGCTTGCCATTCTGGAAGCGATGAAGATGCAGAATCCGATCAAGGCACCCCGCAAGGGACGAATCAAGGAGTCGAACCTGAGCGAAGGCCAGCTGGTCGCGGCCGGCCAGGTGCTGTTTGAGCTGGAGCCGGAGAGCTGACCAGCTGACCTGTGGACCAGCTGACCAGCTGACCGGCTGACCGGCTGACCAGCTGACCTGTGGACAAAGTGGACGACATGGACATGGTGGACCGGATTGAGGAGATCGGTTGAGGCCTCCAGCGGGTTGGTCGGTCGGTTCAGCGTTAGCTGGTCAGCCGGTTAGCCGGTCAGCTGGTCAGCTGGTCAGGTTTTTAGCCCGCATGCCCCCTGACTCAGAGAGGCGCCTTGTGGTATCGTCCCTCTCATGACAAACCATCTTTCGCGTCGCTCGTTTCTGGTCTCGATGGCGGCCGCTCCCCTGCTGTTCAAGTCGGTCGCCGGAGCAAAAAAGATCCCCGTGGGCCTGGAGCTGTACTCGGTCAGGAATGAACTGACGAAGGACCTGATGGGTACCGTCCGCGCCGTAGCCAAGATGGGCTATGAGGGAGTCGAGTTCTTTTCCCCGTATTTCAGCTGGACGCCGGATTACGCCAAAGAGGTCCGAAAACTCCTGGATGACCTGGGGATCGTCTGCTACTCGACCCACAACGGCGCCAACTCCTTCGACCCAGCCAACATCAACAAGGCGATCGACCTGAACCAGACGATTGGAAGCAAGCTGATCGTCATGGCCAGTGCCGGAAGGGTGCAGGGACAGGACGGCTGGAAGAAAGTTGCGGAGACCCTCAGCAAGGCCGCAGAGACGACCAAGGCTGCCGGACTGCGCGTCGGCTTCCACAACCATCAGCTCGAATTCAAACCGCTTGAAGGCGAATTGCCGATCAGGACTCTGGCCAAGAATACCCCCGCGGACGTCGTTCTGCAGTTGGATGTGGGCACCTGCGTCGAGGTCGGAGTTGATCCAGTTGCCTGGATCGAGGAGAACCCGGGCAGGCTCGCCTCGATCCATTGCAAAGAGTGGTCATCGGCGCCCGGTGTCGGCTACAAGGCTCTGTTCGGCGAAGGCAATGCGCCGTGGCAGAAGATCTTCGAGGCGGCCGAGCGAGTCGGCGGAGTCCAGCAATACATTATCGAGCAGGAAGGCAGTGCCTATCCTCCGCTGGAAACCGTCGAGAAGTGCCTGGCGAGCTTCAAGAAGATGCGGTCGTAACGCTCGCGGAGCGCGCGAACGTACCGAGGGTGTCGAAAAAGCGGATCGACCGGCGGGACTCGGCAGGAATCGCGCCGCACGCGAAATCGCAAGGAGCCGCGCACGAAGCGAGCGAAGCGAGCGAGAGTAAGCGGACCACTAACCGAGCCCGCTGAGCCTGCACGAAACGCCCCGACAAGGGGCTAGGGTGGGTGGTCCGCTTACTCTCGCTCGCTTTGCTCGCTTCGTGCGCGGCTCCTTGCGATCGCGATTACGCTACTTCTTGAGATGAATCAAATGGCTGGTTCCGATTACGACGACGAGCGAAAGCGGCAGGAAGACCTCACTGACGCAGGGCAGGATGCCCGGCGCGCGGGCAAGCGTCCCTTTTCGCGGCGGTCGTTTCTGGTCGGAGGGGTCGTCCTTCCCCTCCTCCGGGTGCAATCGCCCAAGCGCACCCAGGCACAGCCCGGGGGCGCGGCTTCCCAGACTCCCTGGTTCCGCACGACTTTCCTTTGGGGACAAACAAACATAAACGAAGCGGACCCGCCGCACTACGATCTGGACTGGTGGCGTAAGTATTGGAAGAGGACGGGCGTTCAGGGGATCATCGTGAACGCCGGGGGTATCGTCGCCTACTATCCGAGCGCCGATCCTCTGCATCACCGCGCACGTTCCCTCGGCGAGCGCGACCTGTTCGGCGAGGTCCTGAAAGCAGCCCGTGAGGATGGCCTGGTCGTCCTTGCCCGCATGGATTGCAATCGCGCGCACGAAGACTTCTACAAGGCGCATCCCGACTGGTTTGCCCGCACCGATGACGGCAACCCGGTCAGAGCGGCCGATCTGTACGTCACCTGCATCCACAGCCCCTATTACGATCAGTACATACCGGGTCTTCTGCGAGAGATTGCAGAACGTTACAGGCCCGAAGGTTTTGCGGACAACAGCTGGAGCGGTCTGGACCGGGGAACGATCTGCCGCTGCGTGAACTGTCGGACGAAGTTCAGGGCTTCAAGCGGGCAGGATCTCCCGCCCCGGGCCGATTGGGACAGCCCGGTCTACCGTCAGTGGATCGCGTGGAATTACGCCCGTCGGACCGAAATCTGGGATCTTTACAACCGTGTGGCTCGGGAGGCCGGCGGAAGAGACTGTCTCTGGATAGGCATGCTGGCCGACAATCCGGCTTACGAGGGACGACGGTTCCGCGATGTGAAGGCGATCTGCGAGCGATCCGAAATGGTCTTGCTCGATCATCAGGGCAGAAATGCATCTGAGGGTTTCGAGAATAACGCGGACGCCGGCAAGCGGCTCCATGGTCTCCTCGGGTGGAACAAATTCATTCCGGAAAGCATGGCGATGTACGTCCGGAACCCGACCTTCCGCAAAGCCGCCAACCCGCGCGCAGAGGCCCGGCTGTGGATGCTCGAAGGCATTGCAGGAGGAATCCAGACCTGGTGGCATCATGTCGGCGCCGTTCAGGAAGACAAGCGCCAGTTCGACACCGCAAGTCAGCTCACGAGTTGGGCAGGAGCAAACAGGAGCTTCCTGACCAATCGGCAGCCGGTAGCGACGGTCGGACTGGTTTGGTCGCAGGCCAACTCCGACTTCTATGGCAGAGACGAGGCGGAGGTCCTCACCGGGCTTCCGTACCGTGGATTCGTCCGTGCGTTGGTAGGCGATCGCCTCCCGTATATTCCCGTGCACGCGGATCACATCGAGCGGGAGGCCTCCCGGCTCTCCCTGCTCATCCTCCCGTGTCTGGGAGCCATGTCTGACAGCCAGATCGCGGCGATATTCAAGTTTGTGGAAAAGGGCGGCAGTATCCTGGCGACCGGGGAGACGGGGATCATGGACGAGTTCGGGCGGACGCGTGCCGCCTGGCCGCTGGCGGAGCTGCTGGGAGTCGAGGCGACGGCCCCGCCGAGTCGCGAGCCGCGCAACCGCACGGGAGCGAACCACAGTTATTTTCGGCTGCTGCCTGATTTGACCGATCCGACCGATCCGACGGATCCGCCCAGTCGGAGGATCGGAACCCGCCATGACATCCTTCGCGGTTTCGAGAGAACCAACATACTGCCATTTGGGGGGACACTGACCGCAGTCAAGCCGCGGCCGGGTTCAATCGTTCCGGTGACTTACATACCCGACTTTCCGATCTATCCGCCCGAGACCTCCTGGATGCGCGAAAGTCGAACCGAGCGGCCGTGCGTCCTGGTTCGTGAGCTTCAAAGCAAGGCGAAGGTCGCCTATCTCCCTGCCGATATCGACCGGAGTTATGCCTCCTGGGGACTCGCCGATCATGCGCAGCTCCTCACAAATGCCATCAGATGGGCGGCTGGCTCCAGCATCCCGTTGCGAGTCGATGGCCCAGGGGTGATCGACTGCAACCTGTACGCTCAGGGGCGCGCCCTGATTCTTCACCTCGTCAACCTGACCACGCCCGGCGTCTGGCCGGGAGCTGTTCGGGAGGTCGTCCCGGTCGGCCCCCTGACGGTTCACGTGCAAAGGCCGGACGGCTGGAAGATCAACCGCTGTCGCTCGCTGGTGCGAAATAGCCGTCAGAGAGTCGCCACGGATGCCGACTGGGTCACGGTCCGGCTCGAATCGCTCGGTGATCACGACCTGCTGGTGTTTGAAGCGTAGTGTCCGACCGTCGGCTGGCTCGGTGTAGCAGCTTTTGCGAATCTCTCGTTGGTCCGACTTCCAAGTCGGACATTCGGCATGCGGCCAGCTGGCTCGATACTGCTGGCGGCGTGTAGTGTCCGACTTGGAAGTCGGACCTACGTCCGAACGCCGACTCAGAAACTCCGAACCCGTGCTAGACTCCCAGTGGCAGCCGCTTATGCGCTTTCATCGTTCACGTCGGACGACCGTCGATCCCCGGATCATCACGGATTTCAACCGGACCCTGCTCCTGGTTGCGGATCCGGACTCGCTGCAGGCGAGTGTTGCCGTGCGTCTGCAGGAGCTTTTCGGGGCCGACAAGGTGCTGATTCTCGTGCTCGATCCTCAGCACGTTTCGTTTCTGCCGGGATTCAGCCTGGGTTTCGAGCCGCGCGAGCTGGAGGGCGTCAGGTTTGGAAGGCGGGGGGCATTGGCGCGCTGGCTCCTGGTAAACGAAACCCCACTGCTCGTCAAGGAGCTGGCGGACGTGGTCAGGTGCCTGGATTCGAACGAGCAGGCGCTGCTAGCCGCCCTCCGCGTATCCGTTTGCGTCCCGCTGATTGTCCTCAACCGCCTGCGCGGCGTTGTCCTGCTCGGCTCGAAGGATGGAGCCTGGGACCTCGGCCCCGGACAAACAGAGTTGCTCCAGGCCCTGGCCAGTCAGGCCGGGCTGGCTTTTGAAAACGCGGCCCTGCACCTGGAGCAGCGGGATCGCGTGAGACGGCTATACCGTGCCGAGCGGCTGGCAACCGCGGGGCAACTTGCAGCCGGAATTGCACACGAGATCCGAAACCCGCTGACATCGATCAGATCAACCATTCAGTACGTCCTCCCGCATTTCGAAGCCTCCGATCAGAAAAGGGAGCTCCTTGGCGAGTTGCTTTCGGAGGTCGACAGGTTGGATCGAATAGTGAACGACTTGTTGACTCTCACTCGCCCCGGTGACTTCCGCCCGAGCCCGATCGATCTTGTGGAGCTGTTGGATCAGTCTCTCCTTTTGATCAGTGCCCAGGCCCGCAAGCAGGGAGTTGAGATCGAATACGTGCACAAAACACCGCATTTGGTGATTCACGGAGACGCCGCGCGGCTGAAGCAGGTACTCCTGAACGTCTGCCTGAATGGTCTCCAGGCCATGCCCCAAGGTGGAAGGCTTAGCATTTCGCTCGCCTCGGCACTTTCCGAGCCGAGCCGGCACGAATCTATCGTGATTGAGATCTCGGACACCGGATCCGGCATCCCGGCCGAGCACCTCGACAAGGTTTTCGATCCATTTTTCACGCTGAAGAAAGAGGGAACCGGGCTGGGTCTTTCGATCAGCTATGGGATTGTCCAGCAGCATGAAGGCGATATCGAGCTGCGTAGCCAGCCAGGACAGGGAACCACGGTCACGATCCGATTGCCGGTCGGGCTGTCCGTAGCCCGGGAGTAGATTTTCGCGAAGGCAACAATGATGCGAATCCTGATCGTGGACGACGAGAAGCAGATCCGAAAGATCCTTTCGGTCCTTCTGACGGAGCGGAATTACGAGGTGGCCGAGGCCAGCTGCGGAGAGGAAGCGCTCAAGGTACAGGCTGACTTTCAGGCCGCACTGGTACTCCTGGACCTCAGCATGCCGGGGATGGATGGGCTCCAGACCCTGCAGAAGCTGATGAACGCAGGCTCCGCGCCCGAAGTCGTGATGATGACCGCCTTCGGAACCATCCGATCGGCCGTGGAAGCCATGCGCCTGGGTGCCTTTGATTACCTCTCAAAGCCGTTTGACAACGAGGCCCTGCTCTTGACGGTTGAGCGGGCACTGGAGAGGCGCCGGCTGAGCCGCGAAGTCGAAGACCTGCGCATCGAACTGGAGAGCAGGTACGGTTTCTCGGAGATCATCGGTCTCGGCCCGCAGATGCAGGAAGTCTTTCGGATCATGGCGAAGGTAGCCAAGGTTGATGCAACCGTATTGATTACTGGCGAGTCGGGCACCGGAAAGGAGCTCGTCGCTCGGGCGATTCACAGGCGCAGCGGCCGCTGTTCCGGGCCGTTTGTCGCTGTCAACTGCAGCGCGATTCCCGAAACGCTGGTCGAATCCGAGTTCTTCGGCGCTCAAAAAGGCGCGTTCACGGATGCCCGGGAAAACAGGCCCGGGAAATTCGAGATGGCTCACCGCGGAACGCTTTTCCTCGACGAGATCGGTGATCTCGCTCTCGATGCTCAGGCGAAACTCCTGCGGGTTCTGCAGGAGCGACAAATCACGCCGCTGGGCGCCACCCGGTCACGCCCGGTCGACGTCCGGGTCATTGCCGCAACGAATCAGAATCTGGAACAGGCAGTGGCACGAGGCGAATTTCGCGACGATCTTTACTGGCGGGTCAACGTCGTCAACATCCAGCTGCCGCCATTGCGCGATCGGCGAGTGGATCTGCCCCTGCTGATCGATCACTTCCTCGACCATTTCAATCGCGAACTCGGACTAACCGTGAAGACAATTGCGAAAGATGCGAAGGCGCTTCTTCTCGCCTATGACTGGCCGGGAAACGTCCGAGAGCTGGAGAACACGCTGTGCAGGGCGATGGTCCTGTGTGAATGTACAACTCTGTCAGTCGCCGATCTGCCTCCCCGGATCAGGGGGGAGAGCGAAACAGGCGATTCGACTGGATTGCAGCTGGACCAGGGGCAGGTCAAGCTGACCGAGGCGGTCAACCAGATGACTGAGCGGCTGGAGAAAACCATCATCATCGGTCGTCTGGCGCAGCTCCGTGGAAATCGAACCGCGACGGCGCAAAGCCTGGGAGTCAGCCGCAAGACCTTGTTCAACAAAATGCGCCAGTACGGTTTGGCGCACGAGGAAGAAGACGCGGAGGGATAGGGGGGAAGCTGACCAGCTGACCGGCCGAGAGTGTGCCAACCGGGCCGAAAAGCGGCGGATTCGCTGTTCAGAATCCGCCGCTTTTCGGCCCGGTTGGCGAGTTTATCGTGCGTCGTACCGCACAAAGAGTGCCCAGGTGGCGGCGAACAGGATGACGTTGATCAGGGCGAGCAAGCCGGCATCCCAAATGGCGTTGGCCCACCCCTCCTGGACACTGAGCAGTTGTTCCTCGAACTTGGGCAACGAAGCGTAGCTTATCTTGAATCCCCTGCTGATCTGGTCTTGCCCCTCCCTGTTCGGGTAGTTCTTGTCGAACGCATAGCTCGTCTCGAGAAACCTCTTCAGCTCTTCCCGGTAGCGGCGCGACTGGCGCACGAAGCTCTCATAGTGAACGATTCCGGATCCGGTAATGCTCAAGGCGGCCGATTGATAAAGTCCGGCCGGAGAAAAGCGGGACAACTCTTGTCCGAACCGTACCTGGCCGACTTTCTGATCATCGTAGTCAAAGAGGACGCGGTCTTCCGCTTCGGCGGCCCGGACTGCCCTCTCCAGGGACTCGCCCGGCGACCACTGGCCACTCATCACCCAATTGTCTTTGTGTGGGTAGCGCCGGTTGTGGTTCTCGACTGCCTCTCCGAACGCCCGGTCGGCCTGTTCTGAAACGGCATTCTGATCCGGCAGCTGATCGAGCAGTTTTGCAGTTATGGCGGCTCCCGATGGGATCACAATGATCAGGACGACCCACAATAGCAGCGATACCACTAGACTTGCCTGGGGGTCCTTCAGGGTCGTGGACAAAAGGAGCCCGAGGACCACGAAAACCGAGAGGTACAGAAGTGAGATCAGCGCGATCGAACCTATTTTTGCCCAGTCCTGCCCGCCAAGCGGCACCCGCCCGGACGCCGTGATCACCAGCAAACCCAGAATGGAGCCGATAACCAGCGGGATCGTCAGAAGAATCATCGTAGAGAGGTATTTGGTGATCAGGACCCGGGCGCGAGGGACCGGGTTTGAGAGAATGAGTCGCAGCGTCCCCCTTTGTTTCTCGCCGTTGACTCCGTCACTGGCGAGCAGAAGGGCGACAAAGCTAAGAACGATCCCGACGGTGAAGGACCAGTCAAGAAACTCGAACTCGCCCAACAACGGGTTCCCGCGCAGACTGTAGTCCGGACCTTGAAGTCGAAAGGCATTCACGCGAAAGCTGTTCGGCAGGTCCTTTTCCCGGCCCTCGGCTAGAAAACCCAGTGGGTGCGGCCGGCGGTAAATTTTTTGCCGGCCCCAGCTGAACAGTTCAAAAACATTGGACGAGACATTTTTGGACACATACTCGGCGTTCTCGCTCACCTGCAGGTTGTAGTCGCTCAACTGGGCCTCGTAGTCCTTCACGAACAGGCCGCTGCTGGCGAGCATCAGGGCGATGACCAGCACAAAAGCTAGAATCAACCGCAGACTGAGCAGGTGTTCGAGGATTTCCTTCTTGAGCAGATCCGAGATCATAAGTTATCCCCCTGCCCGCACATCGGTGCGCAAGAAGCAGACGTGAGCGGCCAGGAAAAGGGCCAGGTTCAAAAAAACCAGAAGCACGACGTCCGGAAGGACTCCTGCCACCGCCGTCGCGACCGGAGCGGGAGCATGATCAAAAGTGGGAAGATCGCGAAGATCCAGTGGCGGAACCGAGTCCCAGTCCTTACCCATCTCCTGTTTCAGCCGGTCTCCCTGCTTCTGGAGCAGCTCGAGCTCCGCGGTCGTTCGAAAGCGACTTGGCTCGAGTCTCGTAAAGTAGCGGTAGGAGACGAGCCCGTCTTTCGATGACAGATAGTTGAGCACTTGCAGGCGGTAGTTCCGGGCTTTCGCCAGAAAGGTGGTGTAGGCCTCAGCATCAGTACCGGCCAGGCCCGATACCGCGTTGAAGTAACTCCAGGCCGGTGAGATGCGCGCGAGAAACCGCGCCGTGGCTGCCTGCTCGTGCAATTGCCGCTCGTAACCGGCCTGGACTTCGTGCATACGGTTGGCGTACTCGATTTCGAGCGGCAGGAAACGCTGCAGCCCCTCCAGCTCCCATTCCATGATTTCGCGCGGAGCGTAACCGAGGCGTATCGGGTAGGGGAGGTCCCCGCCGTAGACATATCGTCCGGCGATGAACTCCCACTTATGCGCAGGTCGCGGCAGCGTTTTGCGCGCATTCTGGTCAATTCCAGTCCAGAACTCGCGTCGCAGGTTCGCTGTCTGCTGGGCGACAAGACCTCTGGCCGGCACAGGTTTGATTTTTGAGGCCACGGCAGAGGTGAGGTTCGGGAAGATGACGATGAAAACGATCCAGAAGAACAGCAGGATGACCAAGGCCGTCGCCGACCGTTTGCTTAAGATCGAGGTGACAACGCCAAGCAGATAGAGCGCCGACAGATAGACCAGCGATACGAGGATGATGAGCCCCAGCCTCAGCCAGTCCGAACCGCCCAGCTGCACGGAGGCAGAGCGGATCATCACGAGGAGGGCAAAGAAGATCCCGACAAGGAAGACGGCCGCGATGGTCATCATCCCGCCGAGGTACTGCCCGAGAAGGAAAATGTGGCGAGGCAAGGGTCCTGACATTGAAAGTGCGAGCGTGCCCCGTTCCCGCTCACCCGACACAGCGTCGTGGGCGAAAAGAAGGACCAGCAGCCCGAGGACCAGCTGAATCACCGTCACAAGGTCCAGCGAGCGGAGCGCAACCAGCAGCGCGTTCTTCTCCTGGCGTCCCACCTCCAGCTCAGGTGCTCTCGAGTAAGCGAAAGCAGCCTGGTTGCCAAAGGTTTTGTCGAATCCCATGCAGATGGGGCTCAGCCGGGCCGGAGGCTTGTAGACGCTCATCCCTCGAGCGAGATCCGAGTAAACCTTAACCTCGTCAAGTTTTTTAGACTCTCGGCTCACCGCCTCTCCGTGGGCCTTGACCCGTTCCTCGTAGTCTCTGACCAGGATCACCGTGGCAAGGACGAAAAGCACCTGGCACAGAACGAAACCCACCACGAACCGATAGGACAGCAGGTTCACGAGGAGCTGTTTCTTGGTGATTGTCCACAGCATGGCTTTCTCAGTTCTCCAGAAATTGGCGTTCGCGTGTTTTGGCGGTCTGTTAGAGAGTTTCGGGGACACGATACTTAATTCCTTGCGGACGGGTTGTTGGTCCGTTTCGCATGGGAATTAAGTTCATGTCCCCGAAACTCTGGCCACCGACTTACGCCGAAACACCCTGCGGTTCGGCACCGATCCCGCCCCGCATGTAGTCCAGGTACAGGTGCTCCAGGTTCTCGTAGGTCAGCTCTTCGCGGGTCCGTTCCATCACCTTGCGGCCTTCTTTCATGATGCCGATGCGATCCGCCAGATCCTTGGCCCGAAAGATGTCGTGGGTGGACATCAGGATCGCTTTCCCGCGTTTTCGCAGGTCGATCAAGGTTTCGCAGAATTCAGCCGCCGCCTTTGGATCGAGGCCCGACGTCGGCTCGTCGAGGAACAGGGCCGGGGCATCTTTGATCATGGCGATCGCTATGCCGAGCTTCTGCCTCATGCCTTTGCTGAACTCCTTGACCCGCTGGTCGAAGGCCTTCTCCGGCAACCCGACTTCGCGCATGACCCGGTAGTGGTCCTCTTTCTTCAGGTCGCATTTGCCGGCCAGCCTGGCGAAGAAATCGAGGTTCTGACGGGCGGTGAAAGAGGCGTACAGCATGACGTTCTCCGAGACATACGCGACGTATTTTTTGGCCTCGAGCGGGTGCTTCGTGACATCAATGTCATTGATCAACGCCTGCCCGGCCGTTGGCTCGATGAAGTCCAGGAAGAGGTTGATGGTCGTGGTCTTCCCGGCACCATTGGCTCCGAGCAGGCTGTAGATCTCCCCGGGTTCGACTTTCAGATTGAGCGCGTCGAGCGCGAGGACGCCGTCTTCGTAACGCTTGCTAAGATTCTTCGCCTCTATCATGGTTCTTCTCCGTCAGTGATTTTCGTCAGGGAATTTCGGGGACACAAAACTCAATTCCTTTGCTCTCGCCTGATACTGCGGGCTGGCTGGGAATTAAGTATAATGTCCCGGAAATTGCCCTACCTGCGCGTCAACTTCACCCCGAACACCACAATTCCGACCAGGACGAATAGTAACCCTCCGACCAGACCGGCGGTTGCCCACAGGTTGGCGGGCGCTTTGACGTTCACGCGGTAGATCTTGTCCTCGGTCGGGACCCGTCGATTGTAGGCATAGCTCTCGCTTTTGATCCGTATCTCGTAATCTCCGACCTGCGCCTCGCGAGGTGGCTGGATTCTCAGCTGAATCCGGGCTTCGCGGTTGGTTTCCAGGCTCGGAATGACATCCGGGGCCAGCTCGGTCTTCCAGTTGAGCGGAGGCTCAGTCGTAAAACGAATATTGTCCAGCCTTCGGGTCCCCGTATTGCGAATCGTGATCGTGGTCTCGACGCTCTGTCCTGTGAGTATCTCGGAAAAGAGACTGGCCGCAGAAACCTCGATTCGACCGACTCCCCTGGGGATGGCTGTCAGCTGCAGATAGCCCACCCGGCTGGTCTGCAATTCCGCCCCCGAGTATGTCCGGTCGTCTCCAAATCCGACGGCCTGCTGGTCGGTCATGACCGCCGCCCAGAACGTGAGGGGCTGGTCAATCGGCACGGCGGCGTCCGCTCGCTCGGGAAGGAACAGTCGCAGGCCGAGTTGTTGCCGGGTGACGCCGGCCGGGAAATTAAGCTGAGAAAGACGAGCCTGGGTGCCGGGGTCGATGAAGCTGTAGCTGATTTGGCGGGGAAGGTTCAGGACCCGTAACTGAAAGCTGCGCACGTCTACCGTGGATCGTTCCAGCTTGAGGTCATAAGTCACTTGCCCGCCCAGGTCCGCCTCTTGGGAGATCTGAGTCGAGGAAACGCCGACTACGCTTTCAGTCTCGGCCTGCTCGAGCTGGATGTCCAGCTCCTGGCGCTGGCCCTTGTAGGCGGCAGCTACCATCACGCTGCCGACGTCCCGCAGCAGCTGGAACTGCATGGTTTTTTCCTGCCCATATTTCAGCTCCGGCACGTGGATCTCGTAAGGCAGCCCGATTGTGGTTCCGCGGCTTTCGATTTCGCCGCTCGCCGCCGTTCCGCCAAGCGCCTTCAGCGAAATGAAAATGTCCTGTACATCCCGCTTGCGCAGCTCGGCTGGGATCGGATCGGCGCCCTCGAAATTGTTCAGCAGCTGGAACTGAGAATCGTCGAAAGTAGGAGTGAGGTTCACGATGGTCAGACGGACAAACTTACGGCCGTCGCGTGTCTGTGTCTTGACCGCCTCCTTCACCGAAATCCTCGGCTGAAGGCTCAGCAGGCTCAAGACCGCCTGCTGGTAGTTCAGCTGGGAGGTGTCGACAGTCGTCTGTGCGATATCCAGGTCCTTGCGGGCGACGAGTCGCTGGTCGTACAGGCCACGCACCCGATCCAGCTCCGATCGGGCACTCTTGAGCTCGATCTGACGACGTCTGACTTCCAAGAGGCGCCGCTGCTCGTCGGAGATGGAGCT
>CAYQYP010000080.1:0-34893 GCA_964421755.1 uncultured Acidobacteriota bacterium | reverse complement strand
GGCTCTGAACTGCACTGCGTTGCCCTTTAAGCGGGTATCCGCAACGGGTAGAATGCACTCGTGACTCCTCTTCGAAGCGCGACAAACTGTCTGACGCTCATTGTCATTCCACTTCTCGCCTTGCTCGTATGCTGTCGGCAGGATACGGAGACCGGTTCGCCGGGTCGCATCACTCTGACCCTCGGCGCTTACACAACTCCGCGGGAAGCATACGGGAAAGCGATCATCCCGGCCTTCCAGCAGTTCTGGAAGCAAAAGACCGGGCAGGATGTCGAATTCCAGACGTCTTACCAGGGCAGCGGCGCCCAAAGCCGTGCAATCATCAGTGGATTTGAAGCAGACGTTGCCGCCCTGTCGCTGGCCGAGGATGTGGAGAAAATCGTTGAGGCCGGTCTGATCACCCACGACTGGAAATCGGGCGCGAATCGGGGAATCGTCTCCACGTCGGTCGTTGTAGTGGCCGTCCGTTCCGGGAATCCTCTGAAGATACGCGACTGGACGGACTTGACGCGTTCGGGAGTCGAGATTCTTAGCCCGGACCCCCGAACGTCGGGCGGCGCGATGTGGAATATCTGCGCGGTTTACGGCGCGGCATTGCGGGGGAAAACAGGGGCGCAGAAGGATGACCGGCAGGCGGCTGCCGGCTTCCTGGAAGCGGTGCTGCGAAACGTCTCGGTGATGGACAAGGGGGCCCGGGAGTCGATCACCAATTTCGAAAAAGGAATCGGCGACGTTGCGGTGACTTACGAAAACGAAGTGCTTGTCGGACGAAAATCGGGACAGCGTTACGATTACGTTATCCCGCCGTCGACAATCCTGATCGAGAACCCCGCCGCAGTCATCGACAAATACGCCGACAAACACGGCGTCCAGGACGCCGCCAAGGCCTTCGTCGACTTTCTCTCCTCGGCCGAGGCGCAGAAAGCCTTCGCGGAACATGGGCTTCGCCCCGTCCACCACGAAGTCGCTGCGGAGCTGGCGTCGCGCTTTCCGCCGGTCGAAGATCTCTGGACGATCGAGTATCTCGGGGGCTGGAAGCAGGTCATGCGCGAAATTTTCAGCCAAAACGGCGTTTACAGCTCGGTCATAAACAGACTACATTCCAGCCGATGAGTGTCTTCGGCAGCCTACGCAGAGCCGGAGCTCAGCCGCGCTCTGCTGCGAGTTGGGGGTCCTGGGGGATCAGGTACTCAGCAATTGCCTACCTGTTCGTCATGATTCTTCTCCCGCTGTCCGCCGTCTTCTTCGAAGGGTTTCGCCACGGAATCGGCCCCTTCGTGCGAAGCCTCTCCGAGCCGATTGCCCTAAGTGCGTTACGGCTGACCCTTCTTTTCGCCCTCATCACGACGCTGGTCAACGCCGTCATGGGAACGATGACGGCCTATGTCCTGGTACGTTTTCACTTCCCTGGCCGAAGGCTGTTCAATGCGTTCGTGGACCTCCCTTTTGCCATTCCGACCCTTGTTACCGGTGTCATGCTGGTTGTTTTGTACGGGCCGCAGGGGCTGCTCGGTGAATGGCTCGAAAGCCGGGGTTTTGCTGTCGTCTTCGCGAAACCCGGAATTCTGCTGGCACTTCTGATGGTCACCTATCCCTTTGTGGTCCGCGCGGTGCAACCGGTTCTCGGGGGATTGCGCAGAGACCACGAGGAGGCGGCCTGGACTATCGGGGCCACTCGTGTAAGAACCTTCTTCTCCGTGGTGCTGCCCGAAATTCTTCCGGCAATTGCCACCGGAGCGCTGCTGACGTTTGCCAGGGCGCTCGGTGAATTTGGATCCGTCGTTGTCGTCGCCGGGAACATTGCCGGCCGGACGCTGACCGCGCCGGTCCATGTTTACGGCCAGATCGAGTCCGAAAACAGGCTGGCGGCCAGCTCGATGTCGGTCCTGCTGCTCGCCCTGTCCTTCAGCCTGATTCTGACGGTTGATCTGCTCCAGAAACGAAAAAGGACCCCTCATGCAGCCAGATGATCAATCGAGTTTGCACCGGCGATCAGGCAAACGGCAAGAAGGGCAGGCCGGTCATTTCGGACGAACGGCTTTGATCCTCACCGTGGTCCTCTACGCGGCAATCCTCATCCTGGGACCGCTCGTTGCCATCTTCTGGGGCGCTTTCTCGGAGGGCGCCGCCCGGCTCATCGACGAATTGTCGACCCAACAGGCATTCGACGCCTTGAAGTTAACGTTGTTCCTCGGCTTGGGGGCAACGGCGATCAACACGGTCTTCGGATTGTGCACCGCGTACATTCTGGTGCGCGACCGCTTCGCGGGACGGCGGTTCTTGAACGGTGTTGTGGATTTGCCATTCGCCGTCTCTCCGGTAATCGCCGGACTGATGCTTATCCTGCTCTTCGGAAGAGGCGGATGGCTGGAGCCACTCGTGAACGCGACCGGTATGAAAATCGTGTTCGCCGTTCCTGGAATGCTGCTGGCGACCTGTTTTGTATCGTTGCCGTTTGTGATTCGGGAGGTCATGCCCATCCTTCAACACGTCGGGACAGCACACGAGGAGGCGGCGTACATCATGGGCGCCGGCAAATGGCAGGCTTTCTGGAAAGTGACCCTCCCTTCGATTCGCTGGGGGCTCGTCTACGGAGTAGTACTGACGATGGCGCGTTCGCTCGGCGAGTTTGGTGCGGTCCTTGTCGTGAGCGGGGGGATCGTCGGCTTGACGGAAACGTCAACCCTCTTCATCTTCCGGACATTGGATGATAGAAACGTGATTGCAGCTTACGGCATGGCCTTGGTCTTGGCAATGGTATCGTTCGTGTTGATGCTTATCGTTGAATTTCTTAAAAGCAGAAGTTCGGAATTTCGGGGACATAATACTTAATTCCCATGGCGTCCAGTGCAGGCACGCGGAAGCAGAGGAATTAAGTTTTGTGTCCCCGAAATTCTCAGGCGTAGGTCCGCTTTCGAAGTCGGACATTGGATTTTGAGGTTATTCGTTCTCGGCTGGTGGGTTAGTTGCGGATTTCTTGAAGTCCGACTTTGAAGTGGGACCTGCACCGGGACGTCGGAGAAACAGTGTCGATCGTCCTCAAGAATGTGACGAAAAGCTACGGTCATCAGGTGATCGTCGACCGTCTCACGTTCGACATCCCCGATGGGGAGTTCTTCGTCCTGCTCGGTGCCAGCGGGAGCGGCAAGAGCACGATCCTTCGCATCATTGCCGGTTTGACTCCCCTCGACCAGGGCGAAATCTGGTTTGGGGATCAAAATGTCACCAACTCCCCGCCTCAAGCCAGAGGGATCGGGTTCGTTTTCCAGAACTATTCGATTTTTCCCCGGATGACGGTCGCCGAAAACATCGAATTCGGGTTGAAGATTCGGCGGATCCCAGCGGAGGATCGGGTGCGTCGCCGGGAAGACCTCCTCGAACTGGTCGGGATGGCCGGCCTGGGGTTGCGTCTCCCGTCGCAGCTTTCAGGAGGACAACAGCAGCGGGTAGCGCTCGCGCGGGCCTTGGCATACGAACCGGAGGTCCTGCTTCTCGACGAACCTTTTGGCGCATTGGATGTCAAGACGCGATTCCAGCTCCGACGGAGTCTGAAGGAAATACACGACAAGCTTGGTATAACGACGATTCTCGTCACACACGACCAGGAGGAAGCCTTCGAATTGGCCGACCGGATAGGCATCCTGGCGCGTGGCCGACTGCTGCAGGTGGAGACGGCCGAGAGGCTTTACACATCTCCAAATTCAATCGTGGTTGCCTCCTTCGTCGGGAACGGAACCCTGCTGTCTGGCCGGGCGGCGAATGGTCGCGCGCATTTTGGTTCTCTTTCGGTCCCAATCCCGCCCGAGCTCCCGTACGAGGAAGGCGAGCGAATTCAACTCTTCTTTCGACCTGAACAAATCGCCATCAGCAGAGACCTCCCGGAGCAATCGCAGCTATTGCTGGGTCGCGGAAATGTGGTCGAGACAACTTTTCTCGGTCCCCTGAAACGGCTTCGCCTCAGCGTTCCCCGCCTGCCTGGGACCAGGCAGATTTCGCCGCCCCTGGCTTTCGGTGAGATCGACTGGCTGCTCGATTGCGTGGTTCCATCCGATCGCGCCACCGAGAATACCGAGTATTGGGTGAGTCTGTCCGGATGGAAACTTCTGCGCCGTCCCTCGCCCCGGTACCTCGTCTTTGACAACAACGCACGTTCGATGGGGCACTTGGAGGCGGCTCACTGGCTTGTGCAGAAACTAGGGGCCACTACGACACTCTTCACGGTCGGAAAAGAGCACAACTCGCGAGCCCAACTCCGTAAGCTCCTTGAGGAACGAGGCCACCAGGCTGAGCTCAAGAACCCGGAAATCCTGCTTCGGTACGGACGAAATGCCGACCAGATCATTCGCGAGCAGAGCGAGAACCTCTACGACTTGCTGATCTTTGGGCCCCGCCCGAGGAGCAAAGCCGGGACATTTCCGGGACCGTTCGGAAAAGCGTTGATCAAGGTGCTCGAGGAATCCGAAACGCCGCTCATGTTTGTCCCAGGCGGTTTTCGGCCCATCCGGCGTATCTTGATCTGCACGGCGGCGGGAGAACCAGGCAAGAACGACGTCCGATTTGGAGGCAGACTGGCCCGGCGTTTGGGAGCCTCAATAACCCTGCTGCACGTCGCCGGCGAATCCGAGAGCGCCCTTTCAATTGCGGAAAAGCACCTGGAGCGGGCGGGGAGCACGCTGGGCAGTTTCGATCTCGAACCGACCATTCGGGTTCGCAAGGCCGACTCGCCAGCCGAGGGAATCCTGGCAGAGGCGCGTGAAGGAGAGCACGACCTGATCATCCTGGGGGGGCACGGGCCGCATTCGTCAAGCGGCTTTTCCATACCGGACGACATTACGCTTTTGGTGTTGCGCGCAGCCGACCGGCCCGTTATCGTCGTCCCGGAAGAAGAACCGGCAGCTGAGGAACGCCGCTGGTAACGAGTTTCGGGGACATAATACTCAATTCCCATCCCGTTACTTCGGCACGCGCCGGAGCAAAGGAATTGAGTTTTGTGTCCCCGAAAGTCGGGGGGCAACAATGGAATATCGGGGAGTTTCGGGGGAATTTCGGGGGGAATTTCGGGGACACAAAACTTAATTCTGTGCTAATAGAGCCGCCTCGGTAACTGTTGGGAATTAAGTATTATGTCCCCGAAATTCCCGCCTCGGTGACGGTCGGGAATTGAGTTTTGTGTCCCCGAAAGTCCAACGAATTGCAGAAGGAACGGTTATGACAAAATCTGCCGCAATTGTACTTTTTGTGCTCCTTTCCCTGGTTTGCGTCCCGACGCTTTTCGCGATCGACACGCTTGACACTTGCCTGCTGACCCAGCCGGCGGCAGGCAAAGACAGGATCGCCTTCATATACGGGGGTGACCTCTGGACCGCGCAGTGGGACGGGCAGAGGCCGCGAAGGCTTACATCCCACCCGGGACCAGAGTCCAACCCGGTGTTCTCTCCCGACGGCCGACTGATTGCCTTCAATGCCGACTACGACGGAAACACCGATGTCTACGTGGTGTCTGTGGATGGTGGTGTCCCTCAGCGGCTCACTTGGCATCCGGGCACCGATACCGTCCACGGCTGGACGCCGGACGGTCGTTCGGTTCTGTTTTCTTCTGCGCGCGCAGTGTTCACCAACCGCTACACGCAATTGTACCTGGTCGACGCCTCCGGAGGTTTCGCTCAGGCGTTACAGATCCCGTACGCGTCGCGTGCCTCCTATTCGCCTGACGGCGCCAGAATCGCTTACAACCCGCTCTCGGATGCTTTTACTCAGTGGAAGCATTACAGGGGTGGCCGGGCGTCAACCATCTCGATCTTCAAAATCGCAGACAACTCGATCGAGAAGATCCCGCAACCGGAGGGACGCTGCAACGACGTGCAGCCGCTCTGGGCCGGCGATACCATCTACTTCCGGTCAGACCGAAGCGGCGAGTTCAACCTCTTTTCCTACGACACTAAAACGAAAGCGATCAAGCAGATAACGAACCATACCGATTTCCCGATAGTCGGGTTCTCGGTCGGTGGACAGAAGATCGTCTACGAGCAGGCCGGCTACCTCCATTCCCTGGAAGTTGGCAAGGCTAAGGCAGAGCGAATCGCAATCGGAGTGGCGGCGGACCTGATGGAGCTTCGTCCGCGGTTCGTAAAAGGAGATCGCTACCTGCGAGACGTTGAATTGTCTCCGTCAGGGGCCCGCGCCGCGATCGAATTCCGCGGCGAAATTCTCAGTATTCCCGCTGAGAAAGGCGACCCGCGCAACCTGACCAACACCTCTTCGGCCCACGAGCGTTACCCAGCCTGGTCGCCCAACGGCAAGTCCATCGCCTACTTCTCCGATGAATCGGGCGAGTACGAGCTGCACATCAAGAATCAGGACGGTAAAGGAGAGGTCAGGAAGCTCAAAGTCGCCGGCGCTGGCTTTTACGAAAACCCGGAGTGGTCCCCCGACGGCCTGAAAATCTCGTACACCGACAATTCCAGGTCGCTCTACTGGATCGACGTCACGTCCGGGACCTCAAAGAAAGTCGGCTCCGAGTACCTCTACAGCCCTTCCGGTTTCAAAAGCGTGCGTCACGTCTGGTCACCCGACTCCAAGTGGATTGCCTATACGCTCAATGGGAAGTCGTACTTCGACACGATTTACGCGTATTCCGTCGAACAGGACAAGTCCTACCCGATCACGGACGGCCTGAGCGACGTCAGCGAGCCCGCATTTGATGCAAGCGGCAAATACCTCTTTTTCCTGGCTTCAACAGACGCCGGGCCTCAAAACCACTGGTTTGATATGTCGAACGTGGACACGCGGACAACCAGTTCGATTTATCTGGCCGTCCTGCGGAGCGACCTGCCCTCCCCGCTCGCCAAGGAGAGCGATGAAGAGAAGGGAGATCAGAAGGAAGAAAAGCCAAATCCCGACGCCGAAAAGGCGGCGAAGGCATCTGCAGATGCAAAGAAGGACAAAGAAGACCCGGCGAAGGACTTCAAGATTGATTTCGATGGGATCAACTTTCGTATCGTGGCGTTGCCGGTTCCGCCCGGCGAATACAGTCAACTGAGGACAGGCGCCGCAGGTCAGATCTATTACCTGGAGACCCTGCCTGCCGTGCGCGAGCAGGGCGGAGGGCCCCGGGGCGGGCGGTTTGCTCTGCACCACTACGATCTCAGCAAGAGAAAGGATGAGACGATCATCAGCCGTCTGGACCGCTACCAACTGTCTCGTGATAACAAGAAGGTTGGCTATTCTGCAGGCGGGGCCGTCTTCATCACTGAGTTAGCTGCAAAAGTCGAGCCGGGGAAGGGGAAAGTCAACCTGGATGCCGTCGAGGTTCGCATTGACCCGGCCAACGAGTGGGAGCAGATCTTCAACGAGGTGTGGCGCATCAATCGCGACTACTTCTACGACCCCAACATGCACGGGGTCGATTGGAAGGCCATGCGCACCAAGTACGCGGCGTTCCTGCCTCACGTGACGAACCGCGACGATCTCAACCGCGTATTGACCTGGATGTGCAGCGAGTTGGCCGTCGGACATCACCGAGTCGGAGGCGGCGACGGAATCTACCAGCCGAAGAGCGTTCCCGGAGGCCTGCTCGGAGCCGACTACGAGATTGCGAACGGCCGATACCGCTTCAAGAAAGTCTACGGCGGGCTTAACTGGAGTCCGGATCTGCAGTCCCCGCTGACCGCACCGGGAGTGAATGTCAAGGCGGGCGAATACCTCCTCGGGGTCCAGGGAGTCGAACTCAGAACACCCACCAATCTCTACAGCGTGTTCGAGAACACCGCAGGTAAGCTGATCGAAATCACAGTCGGCCCGAATCCCGACGGCAGCGGATCACGCACGGTTCCGGTAGTCCCGATCGAAAATGAATCGGCGCTTCGAAACCGGGACTGGGTCGAGGGGAATCTCCGAAAAGTGGACGCCGCCACGGGAGGACGAGTCGCGTACGTTTACGTCCCCAACACAGCCAATCTCGGACATACTTACTTTAAGCGCTACTTTTTCCCCCAGAGTCATAAGGACGCGGTCATCGTCGATGAGCGTTTTAACGGCGGCGGTTCGGTTGCCGATTACTACATCGACGTCCTTCGCCGGCCTCTGATCAGCTACTGGGCCATGCGATACGGCGCCGACCTCAAGACGCCCAGCGCCTCCATCCAGGGACCCAAAGTGATGCTGATCGATGAAACAGCCGGCTCTGGTGGCGATCTGCTGCCTTGGATGTTCCGGAAATTTCAGTTGGGGAAGCTCATCGGGAAACGGACCTGGGGAGGTCTGGTTGGCATTCTCGGATTCCCGGTGCTGATGGATGGAGGCTTCGTAACGGCGCCGAACCTCGCTATCTGGACGGAAGACGGCTGGGTGGTGGAGAACGAGGGGGTTCCGCCAGACATCGAGGTCGAGCAAACGCCTGCGGATGTTATCGCCGGCCGGGATCCTCAACTGGAAAAAGCGATCCAGGTGGTGCTGGACGAACTGAAGAAGAATCCGCCGAAACAGCCAGTTCGGCCGCCATACCCCAACAAGACGGTTCCGCCGAACACGACTCGTGTGGAAAAAAAGCAGGCGGCCAAGTAAGGGATTTGCCCGCTGAAAGGAGGGGGCCTCCCCGTGCCGGCACGGGGAGCCCCTTTTATGTTCAGCCTCTGATCGATTCCTCTTCGGCTCGCACCCGTGGATACCGCTCTTCCGAAAGATCCACCTCCGCTTTGACCGACCAGCCGAACTTCAGGCCAAGAACAAAAACGGCCAGAGCGACCGCGCCCAGAGCGAAGATCGTGTCGCCGATGACTCTCAGCCACCGCACGAAGTCGAGCGTGGGATCCTGCATGAATTCGATCGAGCGCGCGTACCAAAGTCCCTGGTTGACGCTTGCCCATGTCTGGGCCAGACCGATCGGCAAGACACTGAGGAGAACCATCAGAAGCAAGCCCACGTTGATCGACCAGAAGGCGATCGCTATCAGCGTGTCCTTCCACACTCGGCGAGCTGCCAGCCCCTTCAACGCGAAAAGCATCAGGCCGATTCCCAGCATCCCGTAGACCCCGAACAGGGCAGTATGGCCGTGAACCGGTGTGGTGTTGAGTCCCTGCATGTAGTAGAGGGCGATCGGGGGATTGATGAGGAAACCGAAGATCCCCGCGCCAACCAGATTCCAGAACGCGACCGATACAAAACAGTAGATGGGCCACTTATATGCCTGAATCCACTCGGTTGATCGGCTGAGCGACAGGTTGTGATACGCCTCGAAACCCATCAAAACCAGCGGCACCACTTCGAGTGCGCTGAACGTCGCGCCGAGCGCGAGGATGGCCGTAGGGGTCCCGGAAAAGTAAAGATGATGGAAGGTGCCGATGATCCCACCAAACAGGAAAATGTTGGTGGAAAACAGTACGGTCGCAGTCGCAACGTGACTTCGCAGCAACCCCATGCGCACGAACAGGAAGGCAATCACGACGGTCGCGAATACCTCGAAGAAACCCTCCACCCACAGGTGGACAACCCACCACCGCCAGTACTCGGCAATAGCGAGGTTCGTCTGCCGGCCCCACATCAACCCGGCGGCGTAAAACAACGCGATTGCAGCTGACGCGATCATGAAGAGGACGAGCAAGTTACGGTTGTCTGTCGGGCGTTTCAGAGCCGGCCAGATGGCGCGGGCCATGAGGCCGAGCCAGAGAAAGAGTCCGACCAGAAGAAGGATTTGCCAGAAGCGCCCCAGGTCCACATATTCGTAGCCCTGGTGCCCGAAATAGAAGTTCTCGACCAGTCCCAGTTTCTGCATCACTCCTGCCCATTGGCCTGCCAGGGAGCCGACCACAACGATCAACAGCGCGAGGAACAGGATGTTCACACCCAGACGCTGGAAGCGCGGCTCATGGCCCGAAACCGCCGGAGCGATGAACAGTCCGGTGGCCAGCCAGGAAGTGGCGATCCAGAAGATGCCCAGCTGTATGTGCCAGGTGCGGGTCACGGAGTAGGGAAGGATGTCCGACAACGCTATGCCGTAAAAACCGTGGCCCTCGACGGCGTAGTGAGCCGTGACAGCTCCAAGTCCCACCTGGACAACGATCAGAGCCACGACGACCCAGAAGTACTTCAGCGTGGCCTGCATCGAGGGTGTTGGCTGAAGCGCGAGCAACGGGTCCTTTTCGGGGAACTCCGTGCGGTCCGGCCCGTCGTCGCGGTGACTGGCATAGTAGTAAGCCAGCAGGCCGATACCGGCGAGCAGAAGTATGACACTGAATCCGGTCCACAGGATCAGGGAGCTCGTCGGACGGTTGCCGACCAGGTCATCGGCCGGCCAGTTGTGCGTGTAGGTGACGTTACTACCGGGGCGATTCGTTGTGCAGGCCCAGGAGATCCAGAAAAAGAACGCGTTCATCTTGCGCATCCTCTCCGGGTCCCGAATCGCATTGGTCGGAATGGCATACGCCTCCCGCTCGTCCTGCAGAGTGGGTTCGTTGGTGAAGAGACCTCGGTAGTAGTCAGAGTTGGCCTTGATGGCTTCGGCTCGAGCATCAGAGACCGTGACCGTTGCGGTGGCCGGGTCGTACGTGTTAGTCCGCAGGTCCTTCTGCAATCGCGCAAGCATCGATGCCTGCCGCTCGGCATCCAAATCTCGGAACGGGCGGCTGTGCTCCTGCTGCGCCCATAGGTCCAGGAGGAACGTAGCCTCCCGATGCAGCCAGTCGGCGCTCCAGTCCGGGGCTACATAGGCGCCGTGCCCCCAGACGCTGCCAACCTCTTGGCCTCCCATGGATTGCCAGACATTCTGACCGTCGCGGATGTCTTGTCCGGTCATCAATTGCTGGCCATCGGCGGTGATCACTCGTTCAGGGATCGGGGGCGCCTGGTTGTAAATCTCGGCACCGAAATAACCAAGCGTCGCGAACGAGACCACGATCACAACGATGAAACCAAACCACAGTCGTCTGAATTGCACGTTTCCCTCCTTTTTCGTATGAGAACTGCAGATCTCCCGAATCTAGGGAAACCGTCTATTCGTCGCGATGACAAAAGTCACGGCGGGGTAAAGTGGACTTGGGCGTCGGCTCCGGGAACAACCGAGGCAGGTGTGGAAATAAGCCCACCTTCGCGACTGGGGCACTAAACTATTGATCCAATTATACCCTCAGATTTCCTGAGGAATGTCGACAAGCGACTGCTGAATGGTCAAGTTCCGGTAGACAGAGCCGCCCGGGACTGGTAGTTGAACGAGATTGCCCGTGCGGAGGGCGAGATCGAATGGAGCCGCGCACGAAAGCGAACGGCAGTGAGCGAGAGTAAGCGGACCACCTGACTCGCTCCACCTGCTTCGTGTTTAAATGTCTCGACTTAGCGAATGATTGGTGGTCCGCTTACTCTCGCTCGCTTCGCTCGCTCTCGAGGGTGTCGAATAAGTTCTAAGGCCTGAAAGGCCGGCACATAATAGCCCAGGGCGAAGCGTGCTTTTCGCGTAGCCCTGGGTCAACACGGTCTCGACCGCGAAGCCCTGTAAGGGCGTAAGATCCCGATAATGTTGCCGTTCTTGCGCCCTTTCAGGGCTTGTCTCCGCCTCTACCCTGTGCCCCAGGGCTGCGCACAAAGCGCTTCGCCCTGGGCTAATATGTGCCGGCCTTTCAGGCCTTAAGAACTCTTTCGACACCCTCGAGAGTGAGCGAAGCGAGCGGGAGTAAGCGGACCACCTGCCATGCCACTTGATTGCTGGCGACCTGAGAGGCTTGCGGCTCCTGATTGGTGGTCCGCTTACTTCGCTCGCTCAGCTCACTTCGTGCGCGGCTCTTTGCGATCAAGCCAGCACGCCGTCGCATGCCTCGCCTCAATCAACAACCGAGACGACGAAGACCTGCTGATCGGCGCTGCGGCCGATAAAGTAACCGGCGGCTGCTCCTGCCGCGATGAAACCCACTGCGACCTGGGCCGAAAGCTCCTCGTCGCCTTCGTTACGAATCGGTCCGGAGAGGGAAATGCCGGCCGCGGCACCTCCACCAGCGCCGATGGCTGTTCCCAGTGCGCGCCACGGGCCTGACCGTCCTTGAAAGCGGAGCACCGAAACCTGCGATCGGGGAATGGAATGCACACCTTTTTCGTAGGTGTTCGAACCCTTCGAGACTTTGATTTGAAGAGCCTGGGGTTCGACCGCCAGCACTTTGCCTTCGACGTCGGCGCCGTCAGGGAGGACCATCTGCACCTTCTTACCCTGCACAGTGCCCGCCAGTTCCTCCCACCGGAGCTGGATCTTTCGCTCGCCCCCGTACACGCTGGTTGCAAACAAAACAGTGACAATCAAGACAGCCAGAAATAGCCTTTTCATGGGTCCCTCCTGTCTGTTCCCTGTGCAATGCAAGCTGCGAGCCCGATTATAGGTCTTTTTTGGGCCAACGACGATGCCCGAGTACGACGACCGACCGCTCAGCCGGCCTCAGCGGTTCCGGTTCAGTGGACTACGACCGGCTTTCCGGCTGGATCAGGTTTCATGGCCTCTTCTCCTATGCGCCGAGGGCAATACTGGAGAGCGTCTAATCCTTCACCAGGTCGATATCCGTCACCGAATCATCCGCAGTCAGGTGGACCAGGATGCAGCTTCTGCTGCTAGCCGTGGTCACCTTGCCATACAGTATCCGGCTGACTTTCGAGCCGTGCCGCTCGATCTGGTTGTCGGAGAGCTCCTCGACCGCGATGAATTCGAGTGATCGCAAGCCGGCCAGGGGCGGGAATGGGCCGGAGAAATCCTTGCGGGCGCCCGGGCTCAGCGCCGGAACTGATTGGATTGCCGGTCCACCCTGCCCGAGGGCATCCAAAACCGCCTTGACTCTCCCCGTCCGGACCGGATCGGGATCAGGCTGGCGTTTGAGGGAGTGAACCAACGGACCGATGCGCGGCGCCTTCCCCTTCCGCTCTCTTTCCTGCCACTGAAACCCGGTTGTCTGGCCCTTGTCGTTCTTCAGGAACTCGATTTGTCTTTCGCTGTTTTGAAAAACGAATCGGGAGTCTGTTTCAGGGATTAGTTCCTCATCGATAAGTCCGTCGACGGTGGTGAACAGTTTTCCTTTCTCCACCACGAACGCCGCCATGTTGTTGTTGGACAGCTCGTATCGGCCGGTCAGGGCCTCGAGAGCTCTTGCGTCGACTTTCGCAGGCGCGCGCCTGGTCAAGCTTGGAAGCGGAAAGTCGGGCCACTTGTACTCTCGAGCGATGAATTGCACTATCCGTGAAATGCACCGGGAATTGTCGTTCGCGTTGATCATCACTGCGGCCCCCTGACCGGTCTCCGCGTATGCGACCAGCGTCGCGTCGAACCCCTCGTCCCGCCCCCCGTGGCTGAAGCGCAGCTTGCCGCCACTGGAGTCGAGTCCGACACCCAGGCCGTAGTTGTTATTGACGATCGTCAGCATCTCGCCCGTCATCGCTGCCGAAATGACCGGGTTGGCGCGTCCTGCCCGGGACTGCTGAATGCCGATGGCGAAGCGGGCCAGGTCGGAAGCAGTAGTCCAGAGGCCCGCAGCAGCCATTTCGGGGTAGAGATGCCACCGTCCCTTGACCTTGCTTCCATCCTGGTAGTGACCCGTAGCGGTGCGTTTGGCCCAGTCCTCCGGCAGCGGTTGTTCAAAGGAACTGGACTGCATCTGGAGCGGGGTGAGCACCGTTTCCTTCATGAAATCGGGGTAGGGCCTCCCGGTCACATCTACGACCAGCTGCTGCATGACGGTAAAACCGCCACCCGAGTAACGCCATCGGCTGCCGGGAAGCAGATCCACGCGGACAGGAGCGGTGTTGGCAGGTTTCGCGCCGTCGAGCACCTGGACAAGCGTCGGGATCTTGTCGTCAATCGCGTACCCCGGAAACCCGTGAACCGTCAGGCCGGCGGTATGGCTAAGGAGGCGACGCAGTGTCACCTTCTTCTCCCGCGTCAGATCGTTTTCGGGCACTTTCCAGCTGGTCAGACGGCCGTTCACGTCGTCGTCCAGCGACAGCTTGCCCTTTTCGACCAGCTGCAGGGCACCGAGTGCGGCGATCGACTTGCTGATAGAGCCTGCCTGAAAGAGCGTCGAAGTCGTCACCCGGCTCTTGCAGCCGGCTTCAGTGGTGCCGTAACCGGTTGCCCTGATGATCTTTCCATCCTGAATAATAGCCAGCGAGAGGCCCGGAATCTGGCGTCGCTTCATCTCGGCCTTGATGAACTCATCGAGCTTGTCAGCCCGCAGAATGGTGAAGAGCTGAGAGGCAAGAAACAGGAGGAGAACCGCGACACTGCCCTGACGTGCATTCATGGCGAAAGAGGATACACCGCAACGGCCTGGGGGGCACAGCTTTCCGTGTGTTGTGTATGACTCATGCGACACCCGCGCTTCCCGTCCGGCTCCTTTTGATTTCGCTTACATGACAAGACGCGGTCGGGCCTAGTATCGAGCCCGAGAGATTGCTATTGTACCGCCGGAGACCTTGAACCATGAGAAACCGGTCTATGGATGCTGCGCTGATCTTAACCTTGGTCGCGTTGGTTCTTTGCTCTTGCGCGACCGCTGCTCCGGTCTCGCCGCGGGAGCGTCTTTCTTTCAATGCCGACTGGCGTTTCATCAAAGAGGATCCCCCGGGTACGGGGGACAAACTGACTTACGAGAACCTCAAAGGTTGGGTCAACGCGACCGGAGCCGAGTTCGCCCCCGGAGCGCCCAGTACGAAGCGCCCGGAGGGTAACCTGGGCGAGGATGTAGCGTACACGCAGGCTGCCTTCGACGACAGCGCCTGGCGCAAGTTGAATCTCCCGCACGACTGGGGGATCGAAGGGCCGTTCAAGCAGGAGTACCCCGGTTCAACCGGCAAGCTGCCTTGGTTTGGCGTCGCGTGGTACCGCAAGCACTTCGAAATGCCCGCTTCGGACCAGGGCCGGCGTGTGTTTCTCGACGTAGACGGTGCCATGTCCTACGCGAACGTCTGGCTCAATGGGCAGTACGTGGGCGGCTGGCCTTTCGGTTACGCCTCGTGGCGTCTGGACCTCACCCCTCATCTGAAGTATGGCGCTCAGAACATCCTGGCGGTTCGCCTGGACAATCCTCCGGAGTCCTCGCGCTGGTATCCGGGCGGCGGGATCTATCGCAACGTCTGGCTCGTTAAAACCTCGCCGGTGCACGTCGGTCAGTGGGGGACCTACGTGACAACTCCGGAGGTTAGTCCCGCCGCGGCCACGGTTAGTATTCAGGTCAAGGTGGCCAACGCTGGGGCTTCCGACGCGACCGTGTCGGTCAAGAACGACATCTACGAGATCGACGCCAACGGCCGCAGAGGTAGATCGGTTGCCTCGCATTCAGCCGACGCGGTGAAGGTCGCGGCCAGCGGAACACAAACCGCCGAGTCAAAGATCACGGTGAAAAATCCACGGCTCTGGAGCGTCAGGACGCCGCAACGTTACGTGGCCGTGACTTCGATCTCGCAAGGCGGCAAGCTGATGGATGTCTACGAGACACTCTTCGGTATACGGACGATCCGGTTCGACGCGGACAAGGGCTTCTTCCTGAACGGCGAGCGAGTCTACCTGAAAGGCTTCTGTAACCATCACGATCTTGGTGCGCTTGGCGCCGCGATCAACGTTCGGGCGCTCGAACGCCAGCTCGAGATTCTGCAGGCGATGGGCGGCAACGCCATTCGCACCAGCCACAACCCGCCCGCACCGGAGCTCCTCGATTTGGCGGACCGGATGGGCTTCCTGATATCGGACGAAGCGTTCGACTGCTGGGCGGGCAGCAAGCAGCGGCGCAGCGGGGCCGATTACGCGCGGCTCTTTCCCGACTGGCATGAGAAAGACTGGAGAGCCCAACTCCGCCGCGACCGCAACCATCCGTCCGTCATCCTCTGGAGTACCGGGAACGAGGTGCGGGAACAGGGTCAGCCTGAAGGTCACAAGATCTCGGCCCGGTTGACGGCCATTGCTCACGAGGAGGATCCGACCCGCCCCACGACGGTCGGTTGTAACAACCTCCAGGCGGCTTACAACGGATTTCAAAAAACCCTGGACGTTTTCGGTTACAACTACAAGCCAAAAGAATACGGTAAGGCGCACGAAGCCAATCCCGGGCTGCCGATCTATGGGAGCGAGACGGCGTCGTGCATCAGTTCGCGGGGCGAATACTTCTTCCCGGTCACCGTGGACAAGGCAGGCGGCCAGGCCGATTTCCAGATGAGCTCGTACGATCTTTACGCACCACCCTGGGCGACTCCGCCGGACTGGGAATTCAAAGGACAGGATGAGTTCCCCTTCGTCGCTGGCGAATTCGTCTGGACGGGCTTCGACTATCTTGGCGAACCGACACCCTACAATTCAGACAGGACCAACCTGCTCAATTTCACCGATCCTGAAGAGAGGGCCCGCGCTGAAAAACAATTGCAGGAAGTTGGTCGGATACGAACGCCGTCGCGCAGCTCGTATTTCGGGATAGTAGACCTGGCTGGGTTTGCAAAGGACCGCTTTTACATCTACCAGGCGCGGTGGCGCCCGGAGCTCCCGATGGCGCACATCCTCCCGCACTGGAACTGGCCGGACCGCGTCGGGCAGGTGACCCCGGTGCACGTCTACACCTCAGGCGACGAGGCGGAGCTGTTTCTCAATGGTCAGTCGCTCGGCCGCAAGAAGAAGGGCCAGTTCGAGTACCGCCTTCGCTGGGACGAGGTCGTATACCAGCCGGGCGAGCTGAAAGTGGTCGCTTACAAGGCCGGTAAGAAGTGGGCTGAGGATGTCATGAAAACCACCGGCCCCGCCGCTCAGCTCGCCCTGCGACCCGACCGCGACCGCATTCAGGCCGATGGCCGTGACCTGTCATTTGTCACCGTCACCGTGGCGGACAAGTCCGGGCTGCTGGTGCCGCGATCGAAGAATGCCATTCGCTTCGAGATCGAGGGCCCGGGTGAAATCGTGGCGACGGACAACGGGGACGCGACCAGCTTCGAATCTTTCCAGGCCCCTGAACGAAAGGCGTTCAACGGCCTGGCGCTTGTCATAGTACGCGCCAAGCCCGGTCAGGCGGGAACCATCAAGCTGACCGCGAAATCGGAAAGGTTGACGGCGGGAAGCGCCACAATCAAGACGGTGGCGGAGAAATAGGACAAAAGGGGTCGCGGGGCCGCCGCTGGAGTTTTTCGGAGCCGCGCACGAAGCACTGCCTTTTCTGAGCCGCGCATGCAGCGCGGGTGTTGCGTAAGGTCGGAGAAGTGCGTTCGGCCCACAGAGACTGACGGACTTGCCATGGGCTGATGTCGTGCGGAGGCGAGATCGAATGGAGCCGCGCACGAAAGCGAACGGCAGTGAGGGTGTTGAAAATGTTGACTCTAAGTTCTTAAGGCCTGAAAGGCGGGCACATATTAGCCCAGGGCGAAGCGTGCTTTTCGCGTAGCCCTAGGTCAACACGGTCTCGACCGCGAAGCCCTGTAAGGGCGTAAGGTCCTGATAATGTTCGTTCTTGCGCCCTTTCAGGGCTTGTCTCCGCCTCTACCTTAGACCCAGGGCTGCGCACAAAGCGCTTCGCCCTGGGCTAATATGTGCCGGCCTTTCAGGCCTGAAGAACTTTCTCGACAGCCTCTTTCGTGCGCGGCTCGGAAAAACGCTACTCTCCTGTCGGGCCGCCGGATAATGACCTTCCGCCTTACCGGCTGATGCGCTCGTAAACGGCCCTTGCCTGCCGGTAGAGCGCCAGAGTTTCCGCCTTGTCTTCCGGCTTCCGAAAGACACCCTTGGTTTCTGTGTAACGGATCAACCGGTCGATCTTTTCGAGAAGTGCTCGGGCGTCGGCCGCGAACTGAACAGGTTTGCCGTCCAGCGTCAAATAGGCCGGGCTGGTGTGCGCGAAGACGACATTCCCGTCGGTCGCTTCGAAGCTTCTGATGGCGACCCACGAAGAGACTTTCGGTTCGAGATTCTCGCTCAGCTTGAAATCCGTCTTGCCTTGCGCGTCGTAAGTCCGCCAAACCAGGCCGTTGACGATCACGTCGACCCGCCGCAGCCCTTTCCGTGAGCGGACTACTGCCGCAATTTGGGCACTGTCTCCGGTCCGCAATTCGGTCTTACTGCCTGGGCCGACCTGCCCGTTGACCTGGAAATCAATCAGGGGCCCGTTGGTCGAGAAACTGCGGCCCTGCTTCAGAGCGCGCATGAAGTTGTCGTATGTGAGCGGTTGCCTGTCCAGGTGGACGTACACCCTGTCGTAGCCGACGGGGGTAGCCTTCACCCCGCTAGCCGACCCCCCGGAGAGCGGCAGCTCCAAGCCGCAGTTGAGAATCTGGTAGTAGGTATCCATCATCCAGTGGGCGAATTCGAGATCGCCGATGTATCCCATCTCAACCGGCCAATGCGACCACGGGATCAGGTCAGTGTCCACGTCGTGCGGGAGAAAATGGTTGCAGTTGATTTCGATGAAATCCAACTCGCCCAGCGCGACATTCACGAACGTATCGAGCCAGAACAGCTTGTCCCCTCCGACGTAGCCGCCTTGCTTGTGAGTCAGCCGCGTGTAGTGCGCGGCAGGAGGATAAAACTCGTCTCCCTGGAAAGGTATCGGGAGGTCGCGTGCCATGAGGATGACCGCCCCCGGTCCGCCTTGGATCCTTTCTACCTCTTCGGAGTTCGCGGTGAAGAAATGAGATGAATCAACCATGACCGGGAACTGACCTGCGTTGGGATACTGCTGGGACGCCGTCGTGCTCCAGACGTGGTACGTGATTGTCGGAGCGAAGTTCAGGTCTTCAGCGAGGAGAATCTGACCCAGTTCCTTCGGGTCCCGGTGCACGTGCATGTCCGCGGAGTACCAGCCCGCCTGGTTCATCGATGCCCACCGGCGCAGCGAAACCGAAACAGTCCTCCCCTCCTCCGCCTTAAATGCGAGCCGAGTCGGCTCATACTCGAGCCCGCGAACGACTTCGATCTCACACTGTGATGGCGTCAGATCAAAGGAATCGTTCCCGGTCAGCAGGAAATGCTCTTCGGCACCGCGGCGGTAGGCAAGTGCCCCGGGCGGGAAAACCGCCTTGCCGTCGCAGCGCAGGTAAGCCCTGGCGGCAACCGCCTGGCCCGTCTCCGCATCTTTGACTTCGATCCGAACCCTTTCCGCCAGAATCAGGGTCGACATGCAGATGAGCACCATGGACCCGAACAGAATTGAACGCGTCACGGCTGTCCTCCTGACGGAATAGTAGCCCGACTGCACATGCGGTGACCAGCATTCATCGGGGCGCGACACCTTCAATCAAGCCAACCACATCCAGGTCGTAGTCGGTGTAGCTCGTGTACGTTCCCCGCAACCACAGGACAGCTGTCCGCTTGCCGTCCCAAGCGGGGACGGTTGGCCGGATGTTGTCAACGGTTGAATCCCGGGTGATCGGCGTCCACCTCCAGGAGATGCCTCCGTTGCGGGTTATCCCTTTGAAAACCTCGTAGTGTCGTTTGCCGTCACCGGCACTGGCCAGCGGCCTACCGGTTGCCGGGTCCACATCGGCCGAAATATAGACAATGTTTTGGCGATTGGGATCGATGGAGGCTAGGCCGGTGTAATGCTCCTCGCCTCTGTAGAGACGGGTTCCCGCGAAGGCCATCTGGTTGTCGCTCCACCGCTTCCCATCCCAGCGGGCATAGCGGTATCGGTGGTCCTCGTCACTCAGGTGAACGGAGTAGACGGCAACGGGGCTGCCCGTCTCGTCGAGCTGGAGGTCGCTCGGCCACGCCCTGTGGCCGGCATCGCCGGCGAAGACACGAGTCAGCGAGGCTGGATCGGCCGGGCCGGCCTTCAATTCTCTTACTGTGGATCCATCGGTCCGGTGGACGGTGCCTTCCCGCAGAATGCCGTGAAACAGGCTTGTGGTCACGGATTGCTGAGGATGAGCCTCGCTGGCGATAAAGTGAATTGCGTCGCGACCGTTGGATGCGTACTTCAGATATGGGCGGATACGGTTCTCCGGATCGTTGGGGTTTTTCAGCAATTGAGCGAAGTACCTCCAGGTATTCCCCCCATCCGTGGAGACGGCAATGTTCGGGTCGTAACCGCGTCCGCGATGAAAGTCGTAGAGACGGCCGCTTTCCGCAGCCAGGCGGAACACGTTCGAGTAAGTCACGCCGGCTCCCAGGTCGGCCGTGTACTCGGGTCCCCAGTTGGCCGGATCGCCCGCGGCCGCGATCCGCCAGCGCATCAGGCGGTCTTCTCCGTGCTGCGAATATACGGCGAGCGTTCTCCCATCAGGCAGGGCGAGCAGAGCGGGGGAGTTGTGGTCGTCGGCAGGTCGCAGGCCCGGCGCGAGGACGTGAATGGAGCCGACGCCCCGTGTGATGTCGAAAACGGCGAGCTCGATGTTGCCGTCTCTCTGAGAACCGCCGCTTCCCGAGGCGTCAGCCACCGAACCAATCAACAATGCTCCGTCCCGGACGATGACTCGCTCGTCCTGAAACCAGCACCACCCACCGTTGTCGTTGAAAACGATAAGTTTGCCAGATACTTCGTTGTCTGCGCGCACGACCACGGAAAGGGCAAAAGCAACCAGCCCGGCGATGCTGAGACTGCGACGGTTCATGTGGTGATTATAAGGGACCAAACGACCACAACGACCATATGGACCACAAGGACCTCAAGGACAACAAGGACGAAGAGTGTTACTTTTGTCCTTGTTGTCCTTGGCTCCCTACAGCCCCCGGCAAATCATCCCCTGAAGCTCTTTTTCCGAAGGCGCCGGGCAGCCGAAGACCTTCGCCCAGACGTCGGGCTTTTCCATGCACAGATACACCGGCACATGGTCACCTGCACTCTCATGGATCCACCTCACCATTCGCCTGTAAATCTCTACCCTTAAGGGCTTTACATAGCGCAGCTTGCCGTCTTCACCCGGCACCAGCTCCCCCAGCGGCAGAATCGATTTCGGAAACCGCGTCTGCATGACGGCTTTCAAATCCCGGGTCATCCTCAAGCCGCCGAGCGAGATCCAGGCGACGGACCGGGCGGGGACGGTTCGGAAAATCTCGGCGACAAGCGCGGCGTATTCGTCGGCCCAGCCGGGATACTCCACGATCGGATCGAAATGGAAGGCGACGCGATAGCCAGCCGTAACGGATCTGAAAGCCGCGCTCAATCGCGCGTCGATAGAGGCCGTATTGAGCTCTTCGGTCTTCTGAATCGAACGCGGGTTCAAGGACCAGGCGAGGACTGTCTTCCCTTGATGATCCAAACCCAGCAGCCCGTCCACCTGGTCCGTCTTGGTCTTCAATTCCAGGACCGCATTCGTGCGTGAGGCGAAGAATTCGACCAGGAGCGGTCCGTACCCGGTCACAGCGTCTAGAGCGAGCGAATCGGCCAGCTGCCCTGTTCCGACTCGGAAAAACCCACGCGGGTTTGCCGAAAAGACCCTATCAAGCTCGCCGAATAGGGCTTCGCAATTGGCATAAATGATCAGGAACGGATTGGTGAGATAGGACTGCAGGAAACAGTAGGTGCAGTCCATGCCGCAATTCGTGCCGATGTTGATGACGGAGTAATTGCAGCAGACGTTCTGGATGCCAAGTCGCCCACGCCCTCCGGGGCATGCTTCGAAGAACGGGCCCCTCTGTGCTGCCAGCACCAGGTAACGCTTGGCGCTGCCGGTCGAGAGCGACCCCGTCTCACGCAGCAGCACCGCCAGGGAGTCGATCGATTCGAGGGGGACGTCCGGCAGCTCCCGCAAGGTTTTGCGCGTGATCGGGGATTCCCGAACCGATTCCTCGATGAAGATTCTTTCCGGTCGATATCGCTTCATACGCGTTGGTCTCGGCTGCAATCAAAGCAGGCCAAAAATTTCTTCCATCTCTTTCGTGTTTGCAGCCGCCCGAAGCCGCTCGGCCGCTTCCCGGAATTCCCCGGCACTGGCCGCCGAAAAAGACACAGTCAGACGGTCTCCCTCGAAATAAGCAGGGGGCCGAAGTCGAACCTCCGGTGGTAATCGCAATGCTACCTTCAATTCCCGATACTGGTCTTCAAGCTCCGACAGTGTGGGCATTCTAAGCCGGAGCAGAGAATGAAGCGCTTGCTCCAGTGCGGCGCTTGGGCTCTTACTGGACCCAGGATCGCCCTCGCCGATGGCTTGTTCCCAAATCTGCGTCGCGGACAGTCCGGTCTTGCGTCGCAGCTCGTCCAAAAGCTCGGTCAGCTTCTTCTGCGTATTCACGTTCAGCTTGAAGTGGGACTGAAGTCCGAGAAAGGTCTGTTGTTCGGCCTGTGTCCAGTGTGCGATGACGAGTGCCGTGTCGAGCTCGAGTCGCGAATCAACCATCGCCCGCTTCAGCTGCTCCGGAAGCTGATCAATATCCAAGTATCGCTGGAGGTGGAAGGCAGTAGGGCGGATTCCAAGCAGTGGCAGATATTCCTCCAGGACCTTCTGGCGTGATATTCCGAAATCCTCGATAAGCTTGGCGACAGCCGACGCCTTCTCCAGCTCGTGAAGCGGTCGAGAACCGACGTTATCGAGGATGGATTCGACGAACAGGTCTGAACGGCCGCACTTCCTCCTTACCCAGCAGGGCAGGTCCTCGAGTCCGGCATCAATGGCGGCCTGAGCCCTGCGGAAACCGCAGATGATCCTATGCTGACCCCCGTTGACCGGCTCGACGTGTAACGGGTTGATAATTCCAGTCTTCCTTATCGATGTGGAAAGCTGTTCCAAAGGGAACCAGGGCGGTGTGATCGCATAGGTACGATCGCCGAGATCCAGTTGCGAGGCACCCAGCACCTCAAGTCTGTCAAAGCGGCTAAGCATAACGCGTTTTACCACAGCGGTGAATTCGATATACAGTGTTGATTAGAGGCGATCATCCGCGGGTTCTTTTCGGGAGACTCGCCGGGTCGGGTTCGGGAAGGAACCGGACGATGCACGCGACTCTTCGGTTGAGAAGCAACCTTGGTACAAAAAAAACATCCAATGAGTTGTGCGCGTTGAATGGGTGATGCATTTATGGTAAGTTCGCTCGCACTTTTGGACGGTTTAATTCATCGGGCTTTACTCGTTAGTGAGCAGTTCTTTTACTAACGGTAGAATATTAAGGAGGTACTCACCGTGTCGATCGCCAGATCCGCTGAAGCTAAGCTACTCCTGCTGGTTCTCTTGGTCTTCCCTGTGTCGGCCTTGGTTTTGGCTCAGGAGCAACAGGCTCAGCAGACCCAACAACCGACTCCGGCGCAGCCTGCACCCGCCGGCCAGGAACAGCAGCAACAGGCCCAGGAGAGTGAACCCCCTCCGGACGTGATATACACTCCCGAGGAGTACGCTGTATACGACAAGGCGGTCAAGGAGCCCGATCCTGCCACGCGCGAAGACGCGATCATCGCGTTCATCAAGGCCAACCCCAAGTCTTCTCTCGTGAACTATGGGATCAGTAGCTACCTGGAGCTGATGCAGCAGTATATGAGCGAGGGGAACATGCAGAAGCTGGTGGTGGCCGGAGAAAAAATGCTCGCTCTCCGTCCCGACGAGATGCCTATCGTCTACAGGACCGGCGTTGGCTACTTCCAGACGCAGCAGCACCAGAAGGCAGTTGGGCCACTGGAAAAAGCGTATCAGAAGGAGCCCGATCCCAAGATCGCCTTTATGCTCGCCGTGTCCCACTCGGCACTTGGGAATGACGACAAAGTGGTCAAGTACGGTGAGATCGCTTGCGCCAGTTTCGAGCCGAAGGATTGCTACCAGATCCTGACTCAGTTGACCCGCGTTGCGCTTGACGGGAAATTGTGGGCCAAGGCCGCCGAACATGCCAAGAAGACGATGGCCGCCCTCGACCAGGTGGCCAAGCCAGCGGCCATTTCCCAAGCCGAATGGGACGACTACGTTGCGCGAGAGAAGGCGATCGCCTACTCCGCCATGGGCCGTCACGCGTACGAGGGAAACAACTTGCAGGCTGCGCTCGCCAACTACCAGTCAGCGCTTAAGACCTATAGGAAGCTGCCGGGACTCAACGCCGAGGCCTTCTACCACATCGGCATGGTTCACGTGAAGATGCAGAACGCCGAGGCGGCCATGAAGAGCTTTGCGTGCGGCCAGGCGCAAAAGGGCGCACCTCACCAGAAGCCCTGCCGCGACCAGCTGGAATACCTGTACAGGTATGGCCATGGTGACACGCTCGCCGGCTTGGATGAGTACCTGGAGCAGACACTGTCGACTTGCGGTAAGTCGTCCTGAGACGTTTCTTCTCCTCGGTCAGGCTCTCGTGCTATGGTGAAACACTCGCGCCTGGGCAAGGGAAGCGTTCAGAGCGAGGACTCACGAGAGCCCGACACGGATGAGCGGAGGCGACTACCTCAACGAACTGAACGACCAGCAGCGTTTCGCTGTCACCCACACAGAGGGTCCATTGCTGATACTCGCGGGAGCGGGGAGCGGCAAGACCCGAACGATCACCTATAAGGTCGTTCACCTGATTGCGCAAGGGATCTGTCGGTCGGAAAACATTCTGGCTGTTACCTTCACCAACAAGGCAGCCGAGGAAATGAGAAGCCGCATCGAGCGGCTTCTCCCCCCTGTCGAATCTCTTCCTCTCGTATCCACCTTTCATTCCTTCGCAGTGCGAGTGCTGCGCCGGCACGCCGATCGGTTGGGGTGGCGTCGCGACTTCAGCATCTTCGACGAGGACGATCAGAAGTCGATCCTCAAGCGGATCTACGAGGAGCTTCACCTGGATGACGCAGAGGTCCCGATCAGGAAGTCGCAGAGCACGATCGGCTCGGCAAAGAACAAGGCCTGGGACCCCGATCAGTACATGCAGAAGTCCGAGGACTTCGATGCGGCCCTCATCTACCGGGTCTATCAGCGCTATGAACGGTATCTGAAGGAGTCCAACGGGTTCGATTTTGACGACCTGCTCCTCAAGACCGTGGAGCTGTTTTCTCGTTTCCCGGAAGTTCGTGAGCTTTATGCCCGACGGTTCACCCATGTCCTGATCGACGAGTATCAGGACACCAACCTGCCACAGTTCGAGATGGCCCGGCACCTGGCCAGCATCCATCACAACATAACAGCCGTCGGCGACGAGGATCAGTCCATCTACCGCTTCCGTGGCGCGGACATCAACAACATCCTTCGGTTTGAACGCGACTTTCCAGGCGCGGTGATCGTCAAGTTGGAGCAGAATTACCGGTCCACGCAGAACATTCTGGATGCCGCGGGCGCCGTGGTGTCCAACAACCTCAAGCGGAAAGGCAAGGTCCTGTGGACCGATAAAGTGGGCGGGGAGGCGCTCGAGTTGTTCATTGCCAATGACGCGACCGAGGAAGCCGAATACGCCACCCGTCGAATGCGTGAGTACCTTGCCGGCGGGGAGTCCCGCATCGCCGTCCTGTACCGGACCAACTTCCAGTCCCGCCAGTTCGAAGAAGTCCTTCGGCGATTCCAGGTGCCTTATCGCCTCGTCGGATCGGTCAGCTTCTACAGCCGCAAGGAAATCAAGGACGCGTTGGCTTACCTGCGGCTGCTAAACAATCCGGACGACCCGGTTTCGTTGTTGAGAGTCATCAACGAGCCGCCGCGGGGCATCGGAAGGACGTCCGTCGACCGGTTGATCGATCACGCACGGACGAGCAAGCTGAATCTCTGGCAGGCGCTCGAAGACGCGCTGGCAAGCCAGCTATTCCCCGGGCGGATGCATCTGGCCCTTGAACGCTTCGCAAAAATCATGCGGGAAGCCGCGGCTCTCAAGGAGTTCCCTGTCCATGTGGCCCTGGAGTCGATTCTCGAGGCGAGCGGCTACATCGCGGCTCTGAAAGAAGAAGCGACGGAGGAAGCCGAGGACCGAATGTTGAACCTGCGGGAACTGGTGACGGTTGCCGAAGAATACAGCCGGCGCGGGCAGCCGCTCCAGGACTTCCTCGACTCGACCGCGCTGCATGCAGATTCCGACGACTACGACCCGAATGCCCCGGTCACACTGATGACCCTCCATAACGCCAAGGGTTTGGAGTTTCCCATCGTGTTTCTCGCCGGCTGCGAAGAAGGAGTTCTGCCCCACAGCCGCTCCACCTCGCAGGACGACCTGGAGGAGGAAAGACGACTGTGCTACGTCGGCCTGACCCGGGCCGAAAAGAAGGTCCATCTGAGTTATTGCCGACGAAGAAGGTTCTATGGCGGGGACTCCGAGGAAATGAACAAGCCCAGTCGATTCCTGTCCGAGATCCCGGCGCGCCTGGTCGAGCAGGTGCCCAGTGCTTTCCAGCAGTTCGCTTCCCGGCGTTCCCCGGGAGGGCTCTCGATTCAGACGTACAACTCGGTCGAAAGCATCCGCGGTTTTCTCGACCGAAAAAAGGATCAGAAGGGCGGCAGTAAGTCCGGATTCAAGACCGGAGCCGCAATCTACCACGAGCAGTTCGGGAGAGGCCGGATCCTCGAAGTACAGGAAGCCGGCGATGACCTCAAGATCACGGTTCAGTTCCCCGGACTGGGTATCAAAAAAATGCTTCAAAGCTATGCCAAGCTGAGGCTGATCTAGCGGAAGAGGGAATCTAAGGCACGGATTCGCTGTTCAGAATCCGCCGCTTTACGGCCCGGTTGGCGAGTTGTCGCCGACGATTCCTGCAACTACGTTCGGGGGGAGAGAACAATTGCCATCACAACTGCTGAGAACCAAAAACTTGGGAGAAATCCTGCGTTCCGCTGAAGACAGCACCCATACTCTAAAGCGGGCACTCGGTCCGGTGGAACTGACGCTTTTGGGGATCGGCGCCATTATCGGGGCGGGCATTTTCGCTCTGGTCGGAACTGCCGCGGCGGGCAGCCCGCCCGAACGGCTTGGCTCGGGACCGGCCATCATGGCGGCGTTCGTGATCACCGCCTTCGCCTGTGCGCTTTCAGCTCTCTGCTACGCGGAATTCGCCTCGGTCGTGCCGATTTCCGGAAGCGCCTACACGTATAGTTATTTCACCTTGGGCGAACTGGTCGCCTGGATTATCGGGTGGGACCTCATCCTGGAGTACGCGGTCGGAAACATAGCGGTTGCCATCTCGTGGTCCGGTTATATGAATCAGCTGTTGCGCGGTTTCGGAGTCAACCTGCCATTTTGGATGACGACCAACTACAACGCTCCCGGGCTGACTCCGGAGTTGATTGACAGCGCCCCTCACCTCTTCGGGCTTCCGGTACTCGTTAACCTGCCGGCCGTTTTCATCGTCGGCCTGGTGACCACTGTTCTGGTCATTGGCATCAAGGAAAGCTCCGTCTTCAACAGCATCATGGTGGTCATCAAGCTGGTCGTCCTGCTGTTTTTCATCGGAGTGGGCGCCTTCTACGTGAAGCCGGAAAACTGGGTTCCGTTTGCGCCCAATGGGTGGCAGCCCATAATGACGAGCGCTGCAGTGATTTTCTTCGCCTACATCGGATTCGACGCGATTTCGACCGCTGCGGAAGAGACCCGCGATCCTCAACGAAGCCTTCCGATTGCCATGATCGCCTCGCTCGCGGTCTGCACGGTTCTCTACGTGGCGGTCGCGGCGGTGCTGACGGGCATCATTCCTTACCACATGTTGAACGTACCGGAGCCGCTCTCTCTGGCCTTCAGTTACCTCAAGATGGACTGGGCGGCCGGGATCGTTGCTTTCGGGGCAGTGATCGCAACCACCGCGGTGCTGCTAGTCTTTCAGCTTGGACAGCCCCGGATTTTCTTTTCCATGTCGCGCGACGGGCTTCTGCCCAAGTGGTTCTCCACCGTGCATCCCCGGTTTCGGACCCCGCACGTGACGACGATCCTTTCGGGCGTGTTCGTCGCTTTCTTTGCGGCCTTCATGGACATCGCCGAAGCCGCGAATCTGAGCAGTATCGGGACGTTGTTTGCCTTCGTGCTGGTCAGCGGGGGGGTCATCGTTTTGCGCTACAACCAGCCCGGGCTGCGACGCCCGTTTCGCACGCCCCTCGTGCCGCTTATTCCGATCCTTGGCATCGGAACCTGCGGGTACCTGATGGTCTCTCTGCCTTGGACCACCTGGGTTCGGTTCGTTGTCTGGCTCGCAATCGGTTTGATCATCTATTTCTCATACAGCAGGCATCACTCGAAGCTTTACAGGCGGCCGGCCGGCGAATGAGGCAACGTGCAGACGACCACCAAGGCCGAAATATCTCTGGTTCTGATCACGTGCGTGTGGGGTACCTCCTTCCTCGTCGTAAAGGATACGCTGAGCCTTACGAACCCCTACTGGCTTCTCCTCCTGCGCTTCTCGGCAGCGACGGCGCTCGTTCTCCTGATCTTCCGGAGGTCACTCGCAAATATCGACAGGTCGATGGCATGGAAGGGGCTCTTGCTTGGGTTCGTTCTCTACCTCGGGTTCCTGTTCCAGACAACCGGGCTGGAATACACGACGCCTGCCAAATCGGCCTTCATCACCGGCGTCAACGTCATACTGGTCCCCTTGTTCGGGATCTTCGTTTTCCGGAGCCGAGTCACCCTGGACGTCGTCCTGGGCGTCTCGACGGCTTTTGTAGGCATCTTTCTTCTGACTCGACCCGATGAATTGGATCGGATCAACCGGGGCGACGTCCTGACGCTTTTGTGCGCCGTTGTCTTCGCGGTGCAGATTCTGCTGGTCGAACGGTATTCCCGCCAACTGCCCACCTCGCTGCTCACGGTTCTGCAGTTGGCGGGTACTGCCGCCTGGACCGTTCCGCTGGCGGCTCTTCACCAAGGTCCGGTGCTGCTCGGCTCAGGTTGGCAATTGTCTCTCGCGATCGGGTACCTGGCGGCGTTTTGCACTGCGCTTGCCTTTTTTGTGCAGATCCATGCGCAGAAGCATGTGAGCGCGGCGCGAGCGGCGCTCATCTTTTCCCTTGAACCCGTTTTCGCCGCCATTGCATCTACTCTATTCTATGGAGAACGTTTGAGTTCGCTCGAGTGGCTGGGCGGTTTCCTGGTCGTCGCCGGCGTCATCGTGGGGGAGCTTTCTGTGCTAAGATCGAAAACAGGAACCGCGGGCTGAAATGGTCGTATAAGTCCTTGACAGCAGTTGTAAAAGCTGTGGCATTACCTGAATTCCGCGGTTGACGGTGACCCCGCGTAATTCGAGGCAGATTGAAAGATAAGTTGGAGGAACAAATGGCAGATTTCAGGCAGTTCCTAAAGTCGAAAAAGGGACTCACCTTCCTGGCACTTTTGCTGACTCTTGTAATCGGTATCGGCATCGGCACGATCGTCAGTGACGGCGTCTTCAGCGCCGAGCAGCGCGATCAGGTCGCCGAGTTGAAAATCCAAGGGACGGGAACTCCGCTGGTGCTCGAGCGCGACGTCAATCTCGCGGAGGGTTTTGCGCGGGTCGCCAAGACAGTCGGGCCGGCAGTAGTGAATATCAGCAGCACGGCGATTATCAAGCAGCGGGTAACCCGTCGGAACAGCCCTCCGCAGGGCCCCGGAGAAGAGGGAGATCCCTTCCATGACTTCTTCGGCAATGACTTCTTCGAACGGTTCTTTGGCCCGGGTGTCCCTGGCGACCGCAAGGTGAACAGTCTGGGATCGGGCGTTATCGTCGACAGCAAGGGTTATATCCTGACGAATGATCACGTCGTCTCCTCAGCCGATAAGATCAACGTGAAGTTGTCGAGCGGTGAAACCTATATTGCGCGGATTGTAGGCGAGGATCGCGAAAACGATCTGGCGGTGCTCAAGATCGAGTCGACGAAGTCCCTGCCTTTCGCGAAAGTGGGCGATGCCAGCGCTGTCCGCGTTGGTGATTGGGTGCTGGCCATCGGAAGCCCGTTTGGTCTCGAGCAGACAGTCACGGCCGGAATCGTCTCCGCGACCGGACGTATCGGTTTCTCAAGCGCCAGCGGACGGATCATCCCGTTTACCCCGGGTGCTTTTGGTGACTACCTGCAGACGGACGCGGCCATCAATCCCGGTAACAGCGGTGGCGCTCTGGTCAACACCCGAGGAGAGATCGTCGGAATCAACACGTTTATCTCGACCAAAAGCGGAGGCTCTGAGGGAGTCGGTTTCGCAATCCCGTCGGCAGTTTTTGTTAATTCGTACAATCAACTCGTATCCAAGGGGAAGATTGAGCGCGGCTGGCTGGGCGTCACCATGAATCAGTACGACATGACGGAGGAACTGGCTCAGTACTTCGGTGTTGCCGGAACTGACGCCGGCGGCGTTCGAGACGGTGACGGTGTCGTGATCACCCAGTTGATCGACGAAAAGGGCGACGCCGCTCAGACGGGCCCCGCATACAAGGCCGGCGTTCGTCCGGAGGACGTGATCGTCAAGTTCGGGAGTCGGGAGATCGAATCGGTTTACGACCTGCGTTCCGCAGTAGCCAACACCCCGCCAGGCCAGACCGTCCCGGTCGTGGTCGTTCGCAAGGGGCAGGTAGTGAATCTGAAGGTGACGTTGGCCGAGCGGACCTTGGAACAGCTGGACGCGTCGGAGCGAGAGAGCTTGTCCTTGGACGATCGGGAAGAGCCCGAGAAACCGAAGGAAATCGGGCTGGAGTTCGGAACTCTGTCCGACCGGGACGCCGAACGTCTCGGCCTGAAGGAGGAACGCGGCGTCCGAATCCTGGCGGTTGCTCCTGGTAGTCTCGCCGACGAGGCGGGCCTCGACGAGAATATGGTCATCACTCATGTCAATGGGACTCCGGTGCGGCGAAGCCAGGAGTTCTACGACAAGATCAAGGCCATGCCTTCAGGGAAGGGCGTTGTCCTGCGCATCGTGGCGGTGCCGTTCAACGAGAACCGACAGCCCGGACCGCCGGCCATCGCGTACACATCGTTCGTGAAACCGTAGTAAGACAGACGGGGAGACAAGGAGACAAGGAGAGGGGGAGACAAGGAGACAGGGAGACGGGGAGACAAGGTGAAGCCGATCGTCTCTATACCGCTTTCTTTATCCGTGCCCGTTTTCCCTGGCTTCTATTCCGCATTCCGCAATCCGCAATTCTTGTCTCCTTGTCTCCTTGTCTCCCCCTCTCCTTGTCTCCCCGTCTCCCCCGCTCCTTGTCTCCCCCTCTCCTTGTCTCTAGAATGGGGCCATGGCCAACCCGAACATATACAACAACTTCATTGGCGGCCGGTGGGTGCCTGCGGCAAGCGGACAAACGTACGAAAATCGAAATCCTGCAGATGCGCGCGAGCTCGTGGGACTGTTCCCGGATTCCTCCGCTGCCGATGTCGACCGGGCGGTAGGGGCGGCGGTCGAAGCCTTCGACCCGTGGCGATTGACTCCGGCACCGAAGCGCGGGGAAATCCTGTACCGGGTCGGGGAGCTTTTGCAGGCTCGCAAAGAAGAAATTGCGCGGGACATGACCCGGGAGATGGGAAAGATCCTGCTGGAGACTCGCGGCGACGTCCAGGAAGCGATCGACATGGCCTACTGGATGGCGGGGGAAGGCCGGCGGCTCCACGGGTATACGACGCCGTCCGAGCTGCGGGACAAGTTCAACATGAGCATGCGGGCTCCGGTCGGGGTGTGCGGCATCGTGACTCCCTGGAACTTTCCGATCGCCATCCCGAGCTGGAAGACTTTCCCGGCGCTGATCTGCGGAAACACTTGCGTGATCAAGCCGGCAACCGACACGCCTTTGACCGCCGTTCACTTCGTCGAGGTGTTGGAAGCAGCCGGAATTCCACCGGGGGTCGTGAACCTTGTCACCGGCAGCGGCTCGAAAATCGGCGACCCTCTGGTCGCTCACAAGGATGTCCGAGTGGTGTCATTTACCGGATCAACGGCCACCGGTCGCGATGTGGCGGCCAAGTGCGCAAGTGCGTTCAAGAAGCATAACCTCGAAATGGGCGGAAAGAACGTCATCATTGTCATGGACGATGCCCGCCTCGATCTGGCCCTTGAAGGAGCCCTGTGGGGCGGTTTCGGCACGAGCGGCCAGAGATGCACCGCATCCAGCCGTCTGGTTGTCCACAAGAAGGTCTATTCGGAGTTCGTCGACCGTCTGGCTGCAGGCGCCAAAGGCCTGCGGGTGGGTAACGGGCTCGACGAACGGACCCAGATGGGGCCGATTGTCAATCGAAAGCAGAAGGAGTCGATCCTGCGCTGGATCGAGACCGGCAAGAAAGAGGGCGCTCGGCTCGTCTGCGGCGGCCACGCGATCGAGGAAGGCGAATTCGCCCACGGCCATTTCGTCGCTCCGACGATCTTCGCGGATGTGGCGCCCTCGATGCAAGTCGCGCAGGAGGAAATATTCGGCCCCGTTGTTTCGGTGATCCCCTGCGATTCGTTCGAGCAGGCGATTGAGATCGGCAACGGAGTGCGCTATGGTTTGTCTTCGTCAATTTATACTCAGGATGTCAATCGCGCCTTCGTCGCCATGCGGGAGATGAATACCGGCATCTTTTACGTAAACTCGCCGACGATTGGGGCCGAGATACACCTTCCCTTCGGAGGGACGAAAGAGACCGGCAACGGACATCGGGAAGCGGCCGAGGCCGCGCTCGATGTCTTCTCCGAGTGGAAGTCAGTCTATGTTGACTTCAGCGGGCGTTTGCAGCGCGCCCAGATTGATACAGCTGACTAGTCCGCTGCAGAACAGGAGCGACTGTGAATATCGGGTTACCCAAGGAAGTCAAAGACAACGAGTACCGGGTGGGCCTTGTGCCGGCGGGAATTCATGCCCTGGCTCAGGACGGGCACACCGTCTGGGTGGAAAAGGGCGCGGGAGAGGGTTCCGGATTCCAGGATGCCGAGTACGCCGCGGCCGGCGCAAAGCTGGTTGACACACCCGATCAGGTCTTCGAACGGAGCCAGATGGTGGTGAAGGTCAAGGAGCCGGTCGAACAGGAATACCCGCGGCTGCACGAAGGCCTGATCGTTTTCAGCTATCTTCACCTCGCCCCGCTGCCGGATTTGACGCAAGTTCTGCTCGACCGCAAAGTGGCCGGCGTCGCCTACGAGACAATCCGCGACAGGTCCGGCAACATTCCGCTGCTGACCCCGATGAGCGAAATCGCCGGCCGGATGTCGGTCCTCGTTGGAGCCTACTACCTGCAGAAACCCAGAGGTGGCAGGGGGGTTCTGCTCGGGGGTGTCCCCGGAGTAAGGCCGTCGCTCGTCAGCATTATCGGAGGCGGAACGGTAGGCATTAATGCGGCTAAGATGGCCATGGGTTTGGGCGCCCAGGTCCGAATACTCGACATTGACCTCGATCGTCTCAGGCACCTCGACGACCTGTTTTTCGGGAAAGTGGAGACGGAGCTATCCAACGCGTACACGATCGCCGAAGCGGTCGCCCAGGCGGAACTGGTGGTGGGCGGCGTTCTGGTGATCGGCGAGAACGCGCCCAAACTCGTGACGAGGAACATGCTGTCATCTATGCATCCCGGCGCGGTTATCGTGGATGTGGCGGTTGACCAGGGCGGGTGCGTGGAGACGACCCGGCCCACGTCGCACAGCGACCCCGTGTACACCGTCGATGGCGTCGTGCATTATTGCGTGACCAACATGCCGGGAGCCATGCCGCGAACTTCCACGATCGCGCTCACAAACGCCACGCTGCCGTATGTCCGGAAGATCGCCGCCCTGGGCTTAAAGAGCGCGATCGCTGACAATCCGCTGCTGAAGGACGGCGTGAACGTCTACGAAGGCCAGGTGACGTTCCCCGGTGTTGCAACCTCGCAGAACCGTCCGTACGTCGATCTTGCGGAGATGCTTTAGAGCGATCAGTCACCTTCCATGAAAGACTGGCGCATTATGGTCGATGGCCCTCTGCCGGGCCTGCGAAACATGCAGATTGACTCGGAGCTGCTCGGTTCGGCAGAGGCCTCGGATTTCCCTCTGACCGTTGTCCGGCTCTACCTTTGGGACAAGCCAACCGTATCCATCGGCTTTTCCCAGGTTCCTGAGAAGGCGGTCGATCTCTCGGTTTGCCGCCAGCTTGAGGTCCCGGTCGTTTCCCGGCCGACCGGGGGGCGCGCGGTGCTTCACGATGTTGAGCTGACTTATGCGGTCGTCTCGAACGACGAGAGACGTTTTCCAGTCAGCGAATTGCAGCCGACCTACCTGGCTGTTGCGAATATCCTGGCGGCGGGTCTGGGCAGGCTCGGGATCTGCTGCTCGTTGGCACCGGGCGCACGGGAAGCGCCCTCCGCGCTCAGGGCTGACATGAAGAATCCCTGCTTTGCTTCGGCCTCCCGGCACGAGCTTCTGGTGGGAGGACGAAAGATCGCCGGGAGCGCCCAGAGACGATTGCGCCGTTCTTTCCTGCAGCATGGTTCCATTCCCCTTCGTCTGGACTACGATCGGATGGCCCGAATTCTCGGGACGCCGCCCTTGCTTCTGCGCAACAGCATGACCTGTATCGAAGAAGCGGCCACCCGTCCGGTCCGGCTGCAGGAAGTGATAGCGGCGATGCGATCCGCGTTCGAGGCGCGTTTCAACCGTGATCGCTGATAACTGAAAAGCGAACCCGCTTACTCCGCTGGAAAGCGCTGCGTGCGCGGCTCCGAAAAGGCAGCGCTGGTGCACGCTGGGCATTGGTTTTTTTCAGAGCCGCGCCCGCAGCGAGGGTGTTGAAAATGTTAACTTGTGTGTTATATCCCCGCAGGGGATTGCCGAATGACCCCAACGGGGTCACGTAGCAAAGCCCAGGGTTGCCCGCGTTGTGTGCGGGAAACCCTGGGACGAGGGCGGGGTGTGGCGTTCAACCCTGAAAGGGTTGCGTACCGCACTACGCAACCCTTTCAGGGTTGTATCTTTCCCGGTGTCAACCCGGGGTTTCCCGCAGAAAACGCGGGCAACCCCGGGCTTTGCTGCGCAACGCCTTCAGCGTTGAAAACTGGACTTAGGTCCTTGAGGTCGTTCATTCCCGGAAATAAGGCCCCCGACCGTCGTTTTCTGTTACCATTTCCCGCATGGAAACTCGGGTGATCTATGGGAAGGTGGTCGCGGAGAAGCTGAAAGACGATCTCAAGCCCGAACTGGCCATGATGGCGACCCGAGGAGTC
>CAYQYP010000079.1:0-6185 GCA_964421755.1 uncultured Acidobacteriota bacterium | reverse complement strand
TCCAATCGCTACATCCTGCCCGGTTACATCTACCACGTGACCCACCGCTGCCATGATCGGCGGTTCCTTTTGAAGGTCGGCCTGGACCGCACGGAGTATCGGGAGCGGCTTCGGCTGGCCCTCCAGGAGTACCGGATTGCGCTGTTCGCCTACTGCATCACCAGCAACCACACACACCTGCTCCTGGCATGTCGGGTCAAGAACGACATCAGCCGGATGATGCAGAAGCTGGAAGGCGACTTTGCCCAGTATTACAACCGGAAGAGGCGCCGTCGGGGCGCGTTCTGGGAGGACCGGTTCCACGCGACCATGATCGGCGAGGGGAGTTACTTTCTGAATTGCATGGTCTACATCCACCTGAACATGGTGCGGGCGGGGGTGGTTGATCGCCCCATCGATTGGCGCTGGTGCGGCCACGACGAACTGGTGGGAGAGCGCACGCGCTATTGTCTGATCGACCGGGAAGGACTGGGGACACTGCTCGGACCCGGCCTGCGCGAGGACTTCGACGAGGCGTACCGGTGTCAAATCACCGAGGCGATCGCGACTCGTCGGCTGGCGCGGGAACCGTGGTGGACGGAAAGCATCGCGGTCGGCGACAAGAAGTTCATCCAGAGAGTCAAGGAGCAGACGCGTCACCGGCGCCGGCTGGAGACTACCGAGGCGGCCGCCGCGGTCTGGGCCGTGCGGGAAGCGTCCAGGAGCTACGGGGACACCGGAAGAGTGAGCGAAGATAGCCACCGGGCTTAGAACGCGAAAACGCGGTCGAAAATCGATCGTAAGCTGCTTCCCGGAAGCCTCGAATCGTGTAACTAATTGATAGTAAAAGGACTGTCCAGGTCCGACCCTCGTTCCCCCCGACGACCCTCGTTCCCCCCGACGAGATTTCGCGTGACCGGGACTGCGTGATTCCACCATTTCGCTCGTGCGGCCGCTCGATCAGGCTCAATCTCGCACGGCCAGAGCGGCGTCGCCTCGATGCTGAGATACGGGGCCTGTGCAGGGTGTCCCCCTATCTCCCCAGGCTTTTCCTCTCGGGGCCGTTATCACTGAGCCCAGAGAGCCGGCGTCGGCATGAGCCACAGTTTGTCTCCGAAAGGGGCGATCTGGTCGCCCAGGTAAAGCAGAACACCCGAAATGAATTTCTTGCCGAGATGATCTCTGAGGGATTTCAGCGCCGCGAAGTCGGCCGCGGTTACCGTGGCGCTGGCCTTGACCTCCACTGCAGCGATGGATCCGTCCGGCTTCTCAAGGACAACATCTACCTCCGAGCCGGCCCCGGACCGGAAATGATAGAGCGTCGTCCGAGGATCCGTCCAGGACAACTGCTTGCGGAGCTCGCCCACGACGAACGTCTCTAGAAGGCGTCCCAGGAGGCCGCGATCTTCGCCAAGGCGTCGGGCATCCGCTCCAATCAGATGACATGCCAACCCCGAATCTACCAGATGGAGCTTTGGCGCCTTCACCACCCGTTGACCAAGATTCCCAGCCCAAGCAGGCAGGCGATAGACAAGGAAAACGCCTTCGAGCAAAGCCAAGTAGCGCGTCAGCGTCGTGTGCGGCAGGCCGGCATCCCGGGCGACGTCGGCCAAGTTGACCAGACCCGCGACTCGGGCAGCCAGCAATTTGAGCAGATTGGGCAACGAGTGCAGCGCGTCGACCCGAGCCAGGTCACGAACATCCCGTTGCAGGATGGTGGAAACGTAGGAGGCGAACCAGGCGCTTCGGCGGTCGTCCGCCTTGCGCTGGTTCGCTTCCGGATAGCCTCCGCGGACAAGGCGGGCGGGGAGATCGTCACCGGCTGACGCCAACTTGGTTGGCCCTAGCGTTCCAGTGAACAGGCGTTCCAGGAACCCTTCCCGGATCCCGCCGAGCTCACCCACCGAGAACGGGAATAGCGGAATGATCTCCATCCGCCCGGCCAGAGACTCCGAGAGGAGCGGCGAAGTCAGAACATTGGCCGAGCCGGTCAGGAGAAAACGCCCTGGTCGGCGGTCCCTGTCCACAGCAAGTTTGATGGCCGGAAACAACTCCGGCGCTTTCTGAATTTCGTCGATGACGGCCGATCCGGGAAGGTTTCGCACAAACCCGACCGGGTCCCCGGCGGCAAGGGCAAGTGTCGCGGCGTCGTCTAGAGTGAAGTACAGCGAGGTCCTTTCCTTGCCGATCGCCTGGGTCAACGTGGTCTTGCCTGTCTGCCGCGCTCCGTTGATCAGAACAACCGGGGTGTCAGCCAGCGCCAGGTGGACCGCCTGTTCGATATTCCTCCGAATCATGGTGATATTTTCACCGCTGTGTGGTGAATTTGCAAGGTGGATTGAGTTTCAGAGCCGGGAGCCCACCCCCGGGAATCTCAGTTGAGCTCGCGCACAACCTCGCCCCGGACGCTGATGATCTTGCAGCTGACCGGCGTCTGCCGGGGAGATTCGGAAGCCACTTGCTGTACGAGTCGGTACAAGCCCATGCCGCACGGGACTTCCATAATCAGAACCGTAATCGATCGGATCCCGGTGTCCTCGAAGAGCGCTCGCAGCTTGGCGGAATAGACTTCCTGCCCGCCTTCAAGCTTCGGGCAGGCGTCAAAAACGGTTCAAAAACGGGTCGTTCAAAAACGGGTCGGACCGAGATTATTGTTGCAGCCATTGCAGATACCTAGCAATGAAATACGGGGGGCAGCATTGGGTGGGGGCAGCATTGGGTCGGACCGGGATTATTGTTGCAGTGAAATTGCTTAGCTGATTTTTCGGGGTGTAAAAGTCGGCTTGTAGCCAATTTTGAATTTTGACCGTTTGACCGGCTGACCGGCCGGTTTTGCGAATTAGGCTGTAAGGGCGCTCTTGGAGCCTGTCTCAGCCTATCCCCTGCTATCGCAATAATAATCTCGGTCCGACCCAATTACCTTCCAATTACCTCCGGGAGGACCGGTTCCACGCGACCATGATCCGTGAGGGAATTTTATTTCTGAAATGCATGGTCTACATCCACCTGAACATGGTGCGGGCGGGGGTGGTTGGTCGCCCCATCGGTTGGCGCTGGTGGCCACGACGAGCTGGTGGGGGAGCGCACGCGCTGTTGTCTGATCGACCGGGAACGACTGGGGACACTGCTCGGACCCGGCCTGCCTGAGGACTTCGACCAAGCGTGCCGGTGTCAAATCGCCGAGGCGATCGCGACTCGTCGGCTGGCGCGGGAACCGTCCAAGAGCTACGGTGACACCGGAAAAGGGAGCGAAGATTAGCCAACGGGCTTAGAACGCGAAAACGCTAAAACGCGGTCGAAAATCCATTGTAAGCTCCCTCCCGGAAGCCAAACATCGTATAACTTATTGATACCACAACAAATGCTCAGGTCCGACCCTCGTTTGCTGGCCGGACGAAGCGAAATCCCGCATAGTCGCGAAGCTGGCTCATGTAGAGGTCGTGCAGTCGGTTGGCGCGCTCGCGGGCCTCCTTTAAACCGGTCACGTCACGCCACTCTCCGCACCCAAACAAGCCGTCAAAATGCTTCACCTGATCCTGTTTGGACAAGAACCGGTTTATCTCCTCGTACATGAAGTTGATCAGCACCTCGCATTTCTCAAGCTTGGCAAATCGAGCTATTAGATCCATTGGAATCTGCGAATAGCCGAAGGGATCAATGAAGGCAAATTGCGCGCTAATCTTTATGCGCAATTAAACGCCACGAATGCGCAATTTCAAGTGCTTCGCGCAATAAAAACTGCGCATTTTCCGGCACACTTGCGCACAAAATCGCGCCCTTGTAATTGAGGCAACCTTATTTCCGCCGCGTTGAGGTGGCTGGCCCCTTTTTCCCTTGCCGCACCATCTGCCAGACACGTCGGTGGTACGGTCAGTCGCGCTCTTCGCTCTCCGCGAGGTTCTCCAGGATGCGGTCGAGGCTGCCTTCAAAAGTGGTGACCTCGGACGGGGCGAACCCGCGGTAGAACAGACCCACCATCTCCTTCGAGACCTGGTCGTAGAGCTTGTGCATGGCGTGGTTCTTGGGTGTCAATTCGATCATTATCTTTCGGCGGTCCTCACCGCTACGGACGCGGACCACTTGCCCCTGCGCTTCGAGCCGGTCCAGCGTGCTGGTAAGCGTAGATTTCACCAGCCCGGATCGCTTCGCCAGCTCGTGGATCGTCATCGGCCCCTCTTCCCACAGCACGAACAAAATACGGCCCTGCGCCGGGTTGATCTGGATGCCACGCTCGCGGAGCATGCGGGCGAAGACACGCCCCGCGGTTCGGTGGATCTTGGCGATGAGAAAACCGCCCTGACGCTGCTTCATTCGCTCTTCACCTCGAAGTAAAACGGGCTGGTTCCCCACCAGCCCACCGCCTCGGAGGGCGTCACTCGCAGCACGCAGTAGTCGGGGTCGGCCGCCCCACCCGCCCAATAGATCGACCACGAATCATGCCACAGCGTGCGCTTCAAACCGGGATCGGTCAGGATCTCCGCCCGGCCCGCCAGCATCACGCCGCAAACGTTGTCCGCGTCGCAATAGTAGAGCGAGGCGGCAGGATTCGCCCGGATGTCGCGGACCTTGCCGGAGCTCACGGAAGTGGCGAAATACGCGATGAGACCCTGCTTCCGGCAGAACCCGGCGGCGGACGGGAACCAGTCCTGCCGCCGCAGATTCCACAGGGCCCGCAGCCTCGGAACCGCGCCGTTCACGGTCGCGAGGCAAACAGCCGCGGATTCGTCCATAAGCTTCAAACAACGTTCGAGCGACTGCGGGTCAATGGCCATATGAAGCATTTCCTCACTGCGCAGCGGCCAGTTGCGGCTTGGTCCAGGACCAGTGCGTCTGGATGATGCGCCAGCCCTGTGCGGTCTGGCGGTACACCTCGGTGCAGTTCCACAGCTGGACCCGCCCGGTGCGCCGACCTGTGCTCTTGTAGTTGAAGGTCAGCACCGCCACGTCTGCCATCAACTGCACCTTGGGATTGATCAGCTCGATATCCAACTCCTCCTCGGGCGGCTTCGAGACCTTGTGATAGTACTCCTTCAGCGCGGCCAGACCGTCGATGCGCCGTTCGAGGAAGGGATCGAAGTAGACGACATCCGGGTCCGAGATGTTCACGAACGAATCGACGTCGCCCTTGGCGCCGCGTTCGAGCGCATCGCGCTCCATGGCGATAATCTTGAGCGCGGTATCCTGGTCTCCGGTCACGGGCTTGGGTTGCTTTCCAGCGGCGGCGGCGAGCGCCGGTATCAGGGTCATGAGCAGAACGCATTTGAGCATCGAAGCCTCCTTAATAGTTCGGTAGCGAATAGAACGATTCCGAACTAATTTAGTACGGTACCGAACTAAATGTCAAGGGGGGGGACTGGCGGGTTAGCTCGGCCAGGTGTTCGTGTCTGGATTGTTGAGAACGGCTCAGATTTCCGAGCGCAAGGCAACTATCGGGTCGATGCGCGACGCGCGGCGGGCAGGAAGCCACGTCGCCAGGAGGAATTCGGGGACATTCCCTCTTTCCCCCTTTTGCTCGCCGCGCTACCGGATCACGCGAAGGGGGAAAGAGGTCTTGCACCAGCAGGGCGAGAACCTGAAGTACCGTTCAGACCCAGATGGTTCACGCGTCAATCAATCTGGCGGGGGCATCTGAGATCCGCTACCCCATGTACCTACCCGCCTTCTCTCTCGGTCCTCTCCTTTCCCCTTCCCTCTCGGTTGCTTTTGCCTCGTTGCCGAGGGTTGCGCCCGGCCGTATAATTCCGAAAAATCCGGGCTGCGCAGATCGAGTCGCTGGTCAGGCGCGCGGTGAACTGGATGGCGATGGACGAGCATGGAAACGAGGCAGGACACCTTAACTCGCCGCGAGCGCCGGGAGCTTGAGGAGTGCTTGTCGTGGTGGCTCGGCCCACTCCGCGTTGCCATCTTTCTTCTCCCGATCGTTCTCCTCGGATACCTGACCTGGCGAATCCAATGGCGGTTTTCCGTTCCGGGCCTTTGGTGGCTACTGCCGCCCTCAGCGCTCTCAGTGCTTCTCTATCACTATGGCCGTCGCTGGACGGGCGGTCGCAAATGGCGGAATCAGATCCGCGCCAACCTCGCGGCCAACTCGGTTGAGGTCTTGACCGTCAAGGTGGAGATCGACACCAACCCGCCCCTGGGCGCGGTGCTGGAAACGCACGTCATCCGTAGGTTCGCGGTCCTCAACCTCCTGCACTACGACAAGG
>CAYQYP010000078.1:0-3131 GCA_964421755.1 uncultured Acidobacteriota bacterium | reverse complement strand
CAAGGCCACGGCCCCATTGAAGCGGTTGGTTGTGCAGCAGGCCATAGAGCGGATGGTTGACATTTCCGTGGTCAGAAGGCCACGGCCCCATTGAGGTCGCGCCCCGCGCGGGCGCGTGGATTGAAACCATCCGGAGCTCGATCAGGTTGACGATCTGCTCGAGCTGTCGCGCCCCGCGCGGGCGCGACAGACAGCCCGCCAACCGGGCCGAAAAGCGGCGGATTCTGAACCGCGAATCCGCCCTACAACCGATCGCTTTCGCACGGCGACTAGTTGTAGGGCGGATTCGCGGTTCAGAATCCGCCGCTTTTCGGCCCGGTTGGCGCCATCTTCCCGCTCAGCACGGCAACTCGGTCATTCGTCATGACGACTGACATGTGAGGATCGCGGGTTCCCGGCGCTCCTCCCACATCGCCGCGTCGAGTGCCTAGCGGATGTCCAGCATTCCGGGCTCGTGTGGGATCTGGGCGAAACCGGGGTAAGCCTCCATGCCGTGCTCGCCAAGGTCCAGCCCGGCGCGTTCTTCTTCGGCCGCGACACGGATGCCCAGCGTGACCTTCAGCGCCAGCCAGGCGAGCGCGGAGGCGGCGGCAACGAACAGGCCGATGCTCAGGACACCGAGCATCTGGATCCCCAGCAGTCGAAAGCCGCCGCCATAAAACAGTCCGCCTTTGATCGCGAACAAGCCGACGGCCGCTGTCCCGAAGACTCCATTGACCAGGTGCACGCTCAGTGCCCCGACCGGGTCGTCAACGCGGACCCGGTCGAAGAACAGGACCGCATAGACCACCAGGATTCCCGCAATCGTTCCGATGATCACGGATCCGGTGAGACTGACCGAGTTACATCCGGCGGTTACTGCGACCAAGCCAGCCAGCGTCCCGTTCAGAATCATGCTCAAGTCCGGTTTGCCGAGGACGAGGTAAGACATCAGGGTGGCGGTCAGACAGCCGGCCGCGGCTGCCATGTTTGTGTTCAAGGCAATGCTCGAGATGGCCACGGGATCGGCGGCCATCGTGCTGCCGGGGTTGAACCCGAACCAGCCGAGCCAGAGGATCAGCGTGCCCAGCGTGGCGAGACTCATGTTGTGACCAGGTATCGGTCTGACCTTTCCGTCGCCCGTATACTTGCCGGTCCGGGCGCCGAGCATGACCGCTCCGAGGAGCGCCGCCCAGCCGCCGACGCTGTGGACCATCGTGGATCCGGCGAAGTCGGTGAAACCCATGCCGGCCAGCCATCCGCCACCCCACCCCCAGTGGCCGACGATCGGATAGATCAACGCCACCAGGATGAACGAGAACATGATGAAGCTGAAGAACCTGACGCGCTCCGCGACCGCGCCGCTCACGATCGTCGCCGCGGTTCCAGCAAACACGAGCTGGAAGAAGAACTTAGCGGTCAGCGGCACGCCGGCCCAGCTGAGAGCCGAGAAGACGCCCGAGTAAGCATCGCCGGTCGCCGGGCTGTTGTCCGCGCCGGACAGGAACCAGCCGCCCAGCCCGAGGATCCCGTTTCCGTCTCCGAACATGAGCCCGAATCCGATGATCCAGAAGGCAATCGAAGAGACCGCGAAGACGATGAAGTTCTTCGCCAGGATGTTGACGGCGTTTTTCGCCTGGCACAGGCCCGTCTCCAGCAGGGCAAAACCGGCATTCATGAAGAACACCAGGAAGGCCGTAATCAGCACCCACAACGTGTCCAGGACGACTTTCGTTTCCATTATGCTCGACTCCTTTCGGAAAATGCCCGTCAACCGGCCGGGCGAATACGTTCGGCGTCCTGATTGCACGAGACGGGCCAAAGTCCGACAGAAGACGTTAGAATAACCGTAACTTATTAATGCTACGATATATAGCGTCGGTCGACAGAGGGGTGGTGTCGCGCATGACCTCTACAAATCTGTAAGAGTCGTTGCATGTTTCCTACGGATTTGGTTGGAAGAGGCAAGGACCCCAGGAGGACACCAAAGAAACCAAAGTGACGACAAGGACGGCAAGTGGTGGGCAGTGCAGAGGGCAGTGGGTGGGCAGTGGGCAGTGCGTTAGTGGGCTTGATGTCGTTGAGGTCCTTGGGGTCCTTGAGGTCCTTGACCTTTCTGTGCCACGCTTCTTGTAACCCACCCTGCCTTCCGAACTGTTGCGGATTGGTACTGTGGTTACAAAATTGTAACAAAACACAAAAGAGAGACCGAGAGTGAGACCTTCTGGAAGAATCTACGAGAGCTCCCGGCTGGCGGACCGATATACGTCATCCCGCCCGCCGCTGCATCCCCAGATCGTGGGTCGGTTTGCAGCCCGCCTCGCCATACGCGCGCCACTGGGACGTGCGCTGGATATCGGCTGCGGCGCCGGACTGTCCACCGCTCCGCTGACCTCGCTGGCCCGAAACGTCCTCGGGGTTGACCCGGCCCTGGCCATGCTCCAGGCCGCCCACCGGATCGCACCTGACGCCGCTTTTGCGGCAGGTCGGGCGGAGGCGTTGCCTTTCAGATCCGGCAGCTTCGATCTCGTGACGGCTGCCGGAGCGATTAACTACGCCGAGGTGGACGAGTTTTTGGCCGACGTGACCCGAGTGCTGACACCAGCCGGCCACCTGGTCATCTATGACTTCGGGTCGGGGCGCCGCTTTCAGGAAGGCCCCGACCTCGATTCCTGGTTCGCCTCGTTCGAGGCGCGTTACCCCTTTCCGCCCGGCTACGCGCTCGATGTCAGGACGCTTCCGTACTCGCGTTTCGGACTGGGCCTTCATTCCTTCGACGAGTTCGAGCTGGTCGTTCCGATGACCCTGGCATCCTATCTCGGCTACGCGATGACGGAAACCAACGTTGAACAGGCGATGTCGGGAAACACCGCCGAGAGCGAGATCCGGGCGTGGTGCTTGGAAACTCTTGCTCCCTTGTTCGGAGCCGAATCAAGACCAGTCGTTTTCCCCGCGTACATCGCCTGTCTCGCGCGGTCAGTGTAGTCCGACCTCAGCGGGTGGGGCGTTGGTGCCCGTTGGTCCGACTTCCAAGTCGGACACCCTGATCGACCCCTGGAGCACGCTGCAGCCGGTGGCGGGCGGTACGGAACCGCAAACGGAGCGTCTTCCAGCGGAGTGCGCGGATTCTCACCGGAAGCAACCAGCCAACA
>CAYQYP010000077.1:0-3071 GCA_964421755.1 uncultured Acidobacteriota bacterium | reverse complement strand
GGCCCTGGAGTCGACCGTCGATACCAGCGCGTATACAGCGCCCAAACGAGGAAAGTCCAAGAACCAGCCGGCGGGTGACTGGGAACGCCTCCTGTACCGCAGCTTCGGAGTCGACCTGACCGCCGTGCCGGCCATCAGTGTGGCCACCGCCCAAGTTCTCTTGACCGAGATCGGGACGGACTGGAGCCGCTTTCCCACCGTCTCCCAGTTCGCCTCCTGGCTGACGGCCTGTCCGGACAACGACACGAGCGGGGAGAAGGTGCTGCGGCGGCGGACTCGCCGCTCCAGTCAACGAGTCAAACGGGCCCTACGTCTCGCCGCCATGAGCCTGCGCCAGAGCAAGACCGCCCTCGGCGAGAAATTTCGGCGGCTGCGCGCTCACCTGGGAACTCCCAAAGCTCTGACTGCTATGGCTCACGCGCTCGCCCGCATTGTGTGGTACATGGTCACTCACAAAACTGCCTACAACGAGTCGATCTTTGTCGACAATGAGCGCAAATACCAGGAGCGCAGGCGCAAACGCCTGTTAAAAGAAGCCCGCGCGCTCGGTTTCCAACTTATTCAGGTAAATGCTTAATGTTGCTGATCTTACATCGCCTCGGGCACGACACGCTTCCTTGGGAGGGTTGGGACCTTACCTTGCCCCTACCCAGGGTAGGCCTGCCCTTTACCCATAAGTTGAGCTCGAATCGTCGTCCCTGAGCGCGAATCCCTCACACAGCAGTTGCAGTTGTGTATATCCGTTCCACATCAGCTCGTCGCCCGGCGGTGGATCGTTCGCTCGTCCCAGGTAACCGCCGATTCGAGCCGTCAGGCGAACCGCCTCGCCCAACAGCGCGGGTGCCTTCAGGCCTTTTTTTTTTGCGTACGCGGACAGTACTTTGATCTCCAGGTCCGAGAACAGAACTTCGGCCGGAAGTTCCGGGACTTCGCGCCCCAGCCGCGTCATCAGCATGATTCGCCAAGCGATGACCAGGTTGATTGCGATCGATCGTCTCAGCCGCTCCGCCGTCTTGTGCGCCGCCTCTTCAATCCGACAGCCCGACTTCAAGACCCGATGCCAGTCCTCAATCCGCCAGCGCAGGCAGTACCACTGCAGGCATCGAACCGCATCCTCCCATGAATCCAGAGGGATCGTCGTCAAAAGAAACCACTCAATCGCTTCCGCACCGGCGGGCGGGTGCTCCTCGCGCCCCTGAATCACCCAGATCTCGATCGGTTCCTTGTGACTGGCATAGGAGGGGGGAGCCAGCTTCACCCGCTGGTAGCGCAGCGACAGGGTCGCGGTCCGGGCCTCTCTTTTGGGCCCTGCCTCCCGTTTGCTTCGCTTCGGACGGGCGCTCTGGCGGCCAATCTCCACCCTGGTTTCCCCCTGCAGGGGCGATTGGGCAATGGCGTCAAACAGTTTCAGAGGTTCCGATTCCAGCACCCGGTTGTTCTTGGCCCGTACCAGCAAATCCACGCACGGGTTGTCTTGCCGCTCCTCGAACAGCTCAAAAATGTCCGACTCCCGGTCCGACACATCCACCAGCCGGGTCTGGGGCATCTCCGGGGCCAGGGTCATCAGGTCGCGCAGCCCTTCAATCCAGCAGAAGGTCTCTTTTTCCTCGATCGGGATCTGATAGGAGTACCGGGTCTCCTCCGGCGATCGCAGAATCGGCGGACCGCATTGGGCGCGCAACACCCCGAGCGGAAGCCCCTGCGTGGTCACCGCCAGAGTCGAGTGCAACTGGAGTCCCCGGGTTTGCGCCCCGGTTTGATTGCTCCCAATCACTCCCAGTCCCTCACACTGCGCCAGGCCGCTGAAGTCCAGCGTGCTTCCGTCCTGGAGGCACAAAACCACCCGCTGCCCCTTCATCCGCCGGATGGTGCGCTCCCGGTGGGGGGCCAGGATCTGCTCCATGTTGACCGCCGATTCGTCGGGGTGGTCGATCAGCCGGTAATACCCCTTGGTCCTCGCCCAGTCTCCACCGGCCACATCGGCAAACTTACTCCCGGGTTGTTCGCCTTTCATCCGCGCAATCTCCACCAGCCTCTGGCTCAGCCGGGCGTCGCCCAGCTCCGCCCCGCCGAATTCCTTGTCCGCCCAACAGTTCGTTTCTAGCCCATCACTGACCCGCAGGACGCTATCTCCCGCGTCTGTCGCCAGCCCCATCCGGACGCGGAAGTCCTTCTCCAGCGGATACACGTAAATGTCCTTGACGGTTTCACCCGCCTGCCGCAACCGGTCCTGACGTCCCCGGCCACTGGTGCGTCCGACGCGGCTCCAGTTGGCTGCCCGATAGCATGTTCCCAAGTGCATGTCGGTGTCCACAAAACTCTCCAGGAGCAGGGGACGAATTCCGTAACACCGTTCGAAATCCTCTGGAAGTCTCTGCCGACACATACCCAGCACATGCGAGGCCAGGTTGGAACACTCCACGCTGGGTCGGATCAAGAACCGGCTCAGACACACCACCCAGTGCAAACCGGCCCGCCGCTGCTCCACGCTCCAGCCGATCCACTGGTCCCGATCGGCCAGCTGCAAGGCTGGAGCGGCAAAGCCCAGGCCGCCCAGCCACCCATGTTCGGAAGCGATCAGGTAGCGTAGTTGCCGGCCCACCAGTGGCCCCGCCCCGCGGGGATGCTCCCCTAGCATGAGCTCGTTCCAGATCCGCATGTCAGACTCGCCCTTGACCACCAGCAGTTCCAGCCCCCGCAGCTCCCCGACCTCCTCCGGTACTCCCGCCGGCTCGGGCACAGGTTGCGCTAGTCGCCGGGGAGCCCGTTCCCCCGGGGTCATCCGGGGCACCGGCAACCGGACCTTGCCCGCCGCCTCCAACTCGCGCAAAGCCTTCAAACAACCCGCGCGCTGAACCTGTCCCCGGGGATCGCGCAAACCCAGGTCTTCGCAAATAGAATCGGCCAATCTGGTCCGGTTGACAAAACCGCCATCTTGGATCAATTTCTGAATGTGGGTCATCGCCTCTGGCCTGCTTAGTGCCCGCTTGATCTGATTCTGCTGCTTCACGGCCGCCAGTGTGAACAACCGCTAAGCTTTTGTCCAGCATTATCTTTGGGTACAGGGCAGG
>CAYQYP010000076.1:0-5381 GCA_964421755.1 uncultured Acidobacteriota bacterium | reverse complement strand
ATCAAGGCCGGGTTGTTCTCCAGGAGCCTTGCGGTATTCGCCTGAGAACGCATGGCGGCGGTCTCTTCACGCCGGGTGATCAAGTTGGCCTCGGCCGCCTTCCTGGCTTCGGTGACCTTGTTCATCAGCTCTTTCATCTCGCCCGGCAGGATAAGGTCCCGAATACCCAGGGTGATGACTTCCACCCCGAATTCGGCCGACCGGCGCCGGATGACGGTCAAGAGCTCCTCGGTCACGACGTCCTTATCGGAAAGCAGGACGTCGAGCTCGCGCGTACCGACAGCAGCGCGCAGCGCGAGCTGGGTCTCCCGGTACAGCGCCTGACGCAGGTCATCGGTTGCCATCACCGCCTTTACCGGATCGGTGACCCGGTAGGCGGCAACGGCATTGAGCCGAAGCGTGACCTTGTCGGCGGTCATGATCTCCTGGCCGCTCACATCCACGACCTTCTCGCGGATGTCGACGGTGTACACCTTGGCGTTACGTCCACGCTTCCAGAAGCCGTACTTACCCGGCTCCAGGGTCTCAACATAGGCGCCGTCTACGAACAGGACACCCCGATGACCTTCCTCGACGGTCGAAGAGCTGAGCACTCCTTCGACCGCTTCAGACTGCAGGATAATCGGAAGCTCCGGGTTCTCGAACCGAGCCTTGTCGGCCCGGATGGTCTCGACCTTTACATCGCGAAACCGCGTCCAGATCGCATACAGTCCGCTCGGCAATACACGAGCGAAACGGCTGTCGATCCAGACAAGGGCCCGCTCATAGTCCTTCAGATCGAGCACGACTGCATCGGCGCCCAGCGCGCCCGACTTCACGATGACATCGAGGTCCGGATGCACGAGCCACGGGTTGCGTTGTGAGACAACGTCAACGCGCGCGTTTCCCGGCCAGCGCACAATCCAGTAAAGGCCCGGCTGCAGTATTCCCTTGAATTCTCCGCCTCGGAAATACAGCCCCTTTTCGAACGAACGAATCTTGATGAAATTGATCCCAAACATACTCGTGCCCTCCTTTCCTCCAAGAGATTGCCTCACCCAAGGCTGGGCGTCATGCCGAAGGCAAGATCAAATGGAGCCGCGCACGAGAGCGAGCGAAGCGAGCGAGAGTAAGCGGACCACCCAGCAGGCCCGCTAAGCCTGCACGAAACGTCACTCAACGGGCAAGACGACTGGTCCGCTTACTCTCGTCGCTTCGCTCGCTCACGTCGCGGCTCCTTTCGATTTCGCATCCGGCGCGATTCCTGACGAGTCCCGCCGGACGGTCCACTTTTTCGCCACCCCCCGCTGTGCGCGGCTACTTTTGACCGCAAATCCATCATGAGCACCCAACATTCGGGTTTTCTGTCCCCAGGGGGCCGGTTGCCGGTTCGGCCACATCTCTCGCGCGGAGCCTGCTTGAGCCCTCCGTTGCGTCCGGTTCACAGCTCCACCAGAACTCCGACCGGTCGAGTCGGCGGACCGACCCGAGAATCGGCTCACAGTGGACCGGAAACTCGCCCGCGCAGGTGGGCGGTATCCGCAGCCTGCAAGGCGCTCGCCGATGTTGCTTGGGCGGCAAATCAGCGGCCGGAGCCGCGATCGCTCGCCGAAGCTGGCTTTGCCGTTGGCCCGCCCCCCAGGAACCAGGGACCGCTTGCGCGGAACAGGTTTTCAGCCTGTGGAGTTGGCGCGGGAATCGAACCCGCAACTGTCAGGTGGTGACCTGATGCTCTACCATTGAGCTAGCCTTGGTCGACGCGACCATCGTCAGAACCCATCGCGGTACACGCGAGTTGCGACGGTGAGTGCGTCCTCAGGAGGACGATGTCTCACTGGAACAAGCGCGCCGGCGGCCCGGTCGAATCAACCTCCCGCGAGTCGTCTCACTCGCGGGGAAGAGATAGATGCAGGGACGGCGCAAAAGGCGCAAAAAAAATGCAGAAAGTTAAAAACTGGCTGACCGGCTGACCGGCTGACCGGCTGACCAGCTGACGAGATAGACCGATTGTGCCAACCGGGCCGAAAAGCTCACTGCCGTTCGCTGCGAGGGTGTTGAATAAGGTCGGAGAAGTGCGTTCGGCCCACACGTATTGACGGACTTGTCATGGGCTGATGTCGTGCGCGGCTCCATTCGATCTCGTCCTCCGCACGACATCAACCCATGACAAGGTTGGCGGCGCGGTTGCTTCTGTGCAGAACGCCGGCTGGTCGCTCAGAACTCGTAATCGACGACTAGTCTTTCGATGCGGATCTCGCCGATGAAAACGGCGACTTCCCGATGTTGCGGATGCCGCAGATACTCGTCGAGTGCGGTGCGATCCTGGAATTCCGAAATCAGAACAAGGTCGGCCGAAGACTCGGTTCGGCTGAAGTCAATCCCGACCTGAAGCTGCAGCAGCCCCGGAATCTTGCCGTTCAGGCTTTCGAGGAGGCTTTTTGCCTGGCGCGCGTTGTCCCATCTCGACTGGTCTCGCGCGTGCTCCTTGAGTGTCCACATGACGACGTGTCGCACCATTGTTTAACCCTTTCTGGCTCAATCCCGCGGAAGCTCACCGAAGCTCTCGTCTGATCACCAGCTTGAGCCCTGACCAGACATCGTCAACCGCGCAGACTTTGATGTCAACGAGTCCGAGTGGCAGGGCTACGGCGCGTATCGCGTCCTCCGAGATGTCGGTCGGAGCCTTGGAAGATTTCTTTGGCCACGAGACCCAGAGTGCGGCACTCACCGGCATTTGGGAGCGGCAGCTGCGAACCACCGTCTTTAACTCGCTCAATTGGCGCGTAAAGAGGTGAATCACGTCCGGGGAATCGGCGAGATCGGATACGAAGCTCACTGCTTCAGGCAGTGGGGTCAATAACGAAATGTAGTCTTCCGGCGCACCGATCAGCAGTATCCGAGTTCCGGACTTGATGCCGAGCTTCGCCGCCAGAGGCGTACCTGAATAGCCGGCCATGCTCACAGGATACAAGGGTCGAGCCAGAAGCTGCCAGCCCGGCCTTCCAATCGATCAGGCCATGTGGTTTACTGCCGAATCGTGAAAAGCTTAGCTGCCTTGATGTTGTTCGGGTTGCTAATTCTCTTGCTCTGCGCCGACCTGCCTGCGACCCCTGCGTTGGACTGGCCTCGGGCGGAACCGGGGGAAGTGGGCATAGACGCGGCGAAGCTCGAGGCGCTGCGCCAGACGCTCGCGGACTCACGAACGACGGCCTTCCTGGTGGTCCGTCGGGGAAAGATCGTCCTCGAGTGGTACGCGCCCGGACACGACGCTTTGCGTAAGCAGGGAACGGCCTCGCTGGCCAAGGCGGTCGTTGGGGGAGTCTCGCTGATGCTTGCCATGGATCAGGGACTTATCCGTCCCGACGATCTGGCATCGCGGTACATTTCTTCGTGGCGAGATGATCCTCGGAAGTCGCGTATCCAAATCCAGCACCTCGCCACGCACACGTCCGGAATCGAGGATGCTGAGCAGGACGGCCTGGCGCACGATCGACTTCCGGGGTGGAAGGGCGCCTTCTGGCGCCGCGACCCGGATCCCTTTTCAATTGCGCTGCGCGATGCCCCGGCCCTCTTTGCCCCGGGGACCGAATACGCTTACAGCAACCCGGGAATGGCCGCGCTCGCTTACGCGGTGACAGCGAGCCTGAAGGGCTCTCCTCAACCCGACATCAAGGAGTTGCTGCGCGTCCGGGTGATGGAGCCGCTCGGCGTGGCGGAGCCTGAGTGGTCCATCGGATACGGACGAAGTTACGAGCTGGGCGGGCTGCAAATCTATGCGAACTGGGGAGGGGGGGCCTTTACACCCCGTGCCGTGGCCGCCGTTGGGGCGCTCATGCTCGAGCGCGGGACCCGGCAGGGAAGACTGCTCATCGCGCGTCGAGTTGTCGAGGAAGGCCTGCGCCCAGCAGGGCTGCCTGACTCCAAGGAGAAGTATGCCCCTACCTCAGGACTCGGATGGTGGTTGAATGCAAACGGCGCCTGGCCGGAAGTGCCGCGTGATGCGTTCGCCGGCGCCGGTGCCGGCCATCAGTTTCTTTTGGTCGTCCCCAGCCTGGACCTGATTGTCGTGCGCAACGGGCAGGCGCTCAATCCGGAGGCGCGCGCACGGGCGTTTTGGGAGGCTTTGGCGACTCGGCTGATGCAACCGCTCATGGACGCGATCGTCGATCGCGCGCCGTATCCTCCGTCGCAGGTCGTCGAGACGGTCGAGTTCGAACCCGCGGCCTCCATCCGATGTGAGGCAATCGATAGCGACAACTGGCCGATTACCTGGGCGGCTGACGGGGAGCAGTACGCGTCTTACGGGGACGGGTGGGGATTCGAACCTCGCACCGAACGCAAGTTAAGCATGGGTTTCGCCCGCATTTCCGGGCAGGCGGACGACTTCCGCGGCGTGAACATCCGCTCGGAGACGGGCGAACGGGCCGGGGACGGCGCGCGTGGTCTGAAAGCGAGCGGGATGATCTTGGTGAAGGGCCGCCTGTACATGTGGGTCAGAAACGCGGGCAACGCCGAGCTGTGGGTATCCCACGACATGGCGAAATCCTGGAAGACCTGCTTCAAATTCCAGGAGTCGTTCGGGTCGCCGTCGTTTCTGAACTTCGGTCGCGATTACTCCGGTGCACGGGACGGGTACGTCTACACGTATTCGCAGCAGGGCGGCAGTGCTTACGAGTCTGACAACGGGCTGCTGCTCGTACGTGTGCCTGTCGAGCGAGTGGAGGAGAGAAGCGCCTGGGAATTCTTCTCCGGTTTGGATGCGTCCGCAGGCAGACCTGTCTGGACGGCCGATCTCAGCCATCGTCATGATGTGTTCCGCTACCCGTGGAATTGTCAGAGGGTGGATGCCGTCTACCATCCCGGGCTGAAACGTTTTTTGCTGGCGCTGGGCTACGGGCACACTGGCGGCTGGGGCCTCTACGAAGCACCGGAACCGTGGGGTCCATGGGCGACGGTGTTTCACACGGCGAACTGGGGCCTCGGAGGCACGCACGGCTACCGGTTGCCAGCCAAGTGGATCGGCTCGGACGGCGCGATGGTGCTGATCTTCTCGGGTGTCAAGCCGTACGATGCCTTCTGCGTCAGGCGAATGGTGCTGAAGCGCAGGGCAGCGAGGACTGCCCGATGCGCACTGCCCACTGCGCACTGCCCACTGCGCACTGCCCACTGCGCACTGCCCACTGACAACTGACGACTGAGAAGGTGTGAAAGAATCGGAGACGAAGCGAATGTACGTTTTCGACCCCAAGGGGGTCGCGTTGTAGCAAAGCCCAGGGTTGGCCGCGTTGTCTGCGGCCTACCCTGGGTGACCAGGGAGTGGTTCCCAACCCTGAAAGGGTTGCGTATGTAGCCGGATACGCAACCCCTTCAGGGTTGGAATCTTTGACGGGCCGCCACCCAGG